>NZ_JBITPH010000016.1:0-112304 GCF_050467685.1 Paenibacillus sp. NRS-1782 | reverse complement strand
ATGGTTAATCAACAGACGTGTATTGTTTTATTTATTCTTTCTGGTATGGATCGTTAAGTTTATTTATTGTGTGATCTTTGAAAACTGAAAAACAACGGGAGTGGTCTATATTTCTAATGGGACAACTGTCATTCATTCGCGCAAACTATCTCTTTACCTTCAATTAAGGGGATTTATGCTGGTTGCGATTGGTGATGATTTGAAGAGTGATAGGAATGTTTATTTGTTTTGCTCTAGTGAACGCTTACAACAGGCAATGGCAGATTATAAAACCGACCATGAATTTTATGAGTATGCCAGCAGAATGCCAGTAAGGAGCTAAACTAATACATTCCAATCATTCTATTCCAACATTTGTTGATGTTTATGGCGAGAAGTATACAAATAAAATTTTAAATATGAAGCGAAGGATATTGGAAGGTGAAACTGATCCGAATACGTTTGTAGTTATTGATTTAGAGGCTTCACTCGGTAAATCGGTGGAAACAAATAAGATTTTGAGAAACTACATCGAGTCCTATCAGTTCACAGGTATCAATTATGGGAAGCCATACAGGAAGTTTTTGTTGGTGAAGCGGTTTGCTAAGGACGTTGAAGATTCAGAAAAGTACATAGGTAAAAATATTGACAGGTTGTACCAAGGATTTGGAGACAGTAGCGAACGAATTATAGGCAAAGGTCAGCATGTTATTGGGATTACAAGTGAAAGTTGGCAGAAGCATTATCGCCATAATCTTGAGGTTGTACAAGATTCGGATGTTCTCATTATTACGCATTCACGCTATAAAATGCTGTGTGAAGACGATGAACTAAGACGATGGTTCACAGAGGGCAGACACACACAAATCATAGACGAACGCATTGACTTCGATATTGCCAGTTTCAGTAGGTCGGAGTATAACAATCTATTTTCTATTTTACCGCATACTCTTCATCCCTTGTTGTATGATGCTGTCAGGGGTTTGCTTGATCAGGTTAATGAATGTGAACGAATGAAGACGGCTGAAGGGAAGAAACTTTCCAGCAGGGGAATTATCAAGTGCCATCCCAAAATAGATAGCTTGGAGCCTGTCTATGAGTTGTGTAAGGTCATAAATAAAAACAAAGCAGAGATTACCCGTGACAAAGGATTACCAGTCTATAATAATCTCAAAGGCATTGTGCAAAAACTGGAATTATTTTATAAAAACACATGCTATTACAATTATCATTCGCTTAGTGCATATAACAGAAAGCACAGATTGTTTTGTCTAGACAACAATGTAATACTAGACGCTAACGGACAAATAGACCATCTATACAGTGTGAAGAACGGGAATATCAAATTTATTTTGGATAAACAATCCAAGCTTATTGATCATTCAGGCTCAACGATAACACACATTAAATTCAGCACCAGCAAAAACAGCATTCATAAGAAGCTGAACACAGAAATCAATCAGAATGAATACTTTGAAAAGATAATAAATTTCATCAAGCGCAACTTTAAGTTTGATAAACGCTATTTGGTTGTCTTACATAAGGAGTTCGTGTCATCTGTTAACGGTGATGAAGGTGATTTTATTCGTCAACTCAGACAAATTGGATTCACGGATATTGCCATAGGGGATGAATATAATGGCGAATCTATATCAGTTAACTGGTATGGGAATCTAATTGGAAAAAATACTTGGCGTGACTTTGACTGTTGCTATTTACTTGGAACACCTAATCAACGTTTCGAGTCCCATATCATCCATTTGTGCCAGTATACAGATAAACACGACTGGAGAGTGTCGTTAGATATTATAAAGAAGGAGAAGGCTAGAGGCTTCAAAAACAGGAATTTAGAGAAAATCAGACAGTGCGATATCATATCAGAGATGTATCAGACTGTTAAACGTGTACAGCGTATTCCTAAACCCAAAGCAGAGATATACATAGTAACCAGTAGCGGAGAAGTGTTTAATAAAGTAGCCAAGCAATTAAAGGGGATTAAGATAGCTAAGCCAATTCCATTGGTTGTAGATGATTTCGTGAGCAAGCATGAATTAAACGGTGATGCAGGACTATCTACAAAAGCAACAATGACAGAGAGGATCATGGATTGGTTACTTAGCCAGCCACAGGGAACATATCCAAAGAGGGACATAGCCAAGCAATTTAATATTAAAAGTAGCCATTTTGCGAGACATTTCAACAAGGATTTAAGTCTGGTACAGACATACCTGAACACAAAACAGATTCTAATTGAATATCGTTCTGTCATTAGGTTGTAATGTCTAAGCTACTTTAACAATAAGATCAAAAGAATCTCCGCAAGCGCTACGCTATTGCTACGTCATCCAGTCACGGGGTGACTGTCTGTAATTTGGATTCTTGCACTTGATCAGATACTAATCTATCCATTCTCCCTATATATATTATATAAAAAAGTGGCGAGATTAAGAAAAAAGTGTTGATATCATTGAGTTTTTTGCATATTTGGTTTTGCAAGTTATGGCTGAAATTAGTGTGAAATAGGCTGAAACTTGCAAATCAGATGGCGAGATTGAGAAGTATACAAATGAACAATGTGGCGTATGCCATGCTGTAAATGTTAGAACACGACCCGCTAAGGGGAGTTTTCTAATCGTTATAGCTGCATAAGTAGCAAAAAGATTGGAAGCTATATTTTGATTTCTGTGTTTTGTTACATGAATTATGGGAATCAGGGTGTCAGATTAGTTGGCAGATGGGATAACAGAATAGGATGTATTTGGTCAAGATGGATTATTATTGACTCGTCTTTAGTGCATCCATTTTCTGAATAATTTACAGGGAATTAGATACTTCTTCATAGACAAGGTATTTGTAAGGGGAAGGACAATAACTGTTATTCATAGATACATCTATAGGGATTAGCGATAAAATTAATTTAGGGACTCATCTTTACGTTTTCCCATGCAGCAGCATAGACTTACCATAGAGGCGGTTTGTAGATTAGATGTAATGAAGTAGCCGACTTATTTTTATAATGAGGTGTAATCATGGACGGTAAAAAATTTGTTCTTATGCTTTTACTTTTTTGCTTGTTGGGTATTATAGGGCTAATGTCTTTAATCTACGGATTCATCTGGCTAGTATTCAATGGATAGCTTATAAAATCAACATTTGACATGGAAGCAGGTCAATTGAGTACAGATGGGATACATATTGAGTCGAAACAGTTTATTATGACAGCCATAAGGGATGAAGGTTATCCATATGAAGTTGTTAGGACGTTCTTAGACAATTATTATTGCTTAGACGATCTGGAAGCGATTTTAAAGCGTGTTTACGGTTAGGGAGTAGTTAGAAGTAGGTTAGCAAGTTAGAAAGGCTTAGAATTGGAATTATAGATTTTCAGCAGGTAGACAAACAAGGAAACGAAAACGGAGGTAAATATACATACATGGAAGAAGAGATGTTAAAAGCTTTAGGATCATATCCCCCACTTTTAGATGTAAATCATATTCAGGAAATACTTATGGTGGGTCAGGCAGCAGCCTACAACGAATTAAATTCTGGCAATTTCCCAGTGATGAAAGTAGGTAAACAGTTACGAGTAGCAAAGCCACTTTTCGCAAAATACATAATCGAATCATCCACTTATAGCAATGTATAACCATGTATAAAGAAAGAACACACCAAGCAATTAATTTTTGCCAAATGTGTTCTTTCTTTATGATGTAGTGGTCACACACTGGTCACAAAACCTCAAAAAAACGATGAAATTCAATAAGGTAGTTTGTGACTAGATGAGAAGTAAGATAAGAAAAAACACTGATACATAAGGTTATTTGAGGTTTCATGAGACTACATGAAAAGCTTTTGCCCATGGAGCGTACATGGCTGCTTTTTGCCCAAACGGAATCTTTATTACGTTTCCAGCATCTTCAAGAGAGATTTTATTTTGTCGCCCAAATGCTGTGGATAAAACTGCAAAGGAACATACGGACGTTGAGCTGCTTTCAACGCCTTATATACATCGATTTGGCCATATCCGAAATATTTGTCATGCCCCGGTGTACCCAAATCAATCACGCTGTTCCTCATCAAATCCATGACTTCTTTGTTCGTCAGGTCGGGGTTGATGGAACGAACGAGGGCGGCAAGCGCTGATACATGCGGACTGGCCATTGAAGTGCCTGAGAGGGCAGCGTATTGGTTCCCCGGATACGTGCTTGCTATGCTTGCGCCGGGGGCCATAACGTCAACATAATCTCCGTAGTTGGAAAATGAAGCCCGGTGCATGGACGCATCTGTGGCAGATACGGCAAATACTTCAGGATAGGCTGCGGGATAGCCAGGCCGTTCCGTATTATCATTTCCCGTGGCTGCGACTAATACAACATCCTTGTCATAGGCATATTTAATCGCATCGTGTAAAAATTCAGCTTGCGCATAATTACCGAGGCTCAGATTAATGACCTTGGCTCCATGGTCTGCAGCCCATATAATACCCTCTGCCACGGAATATGTGGTACCGGAGCCTGATTGATCGAGTACCTTGACTGGCATAACCTTGTTGTACCATGTCATGCCAGCAACACCCTCGCCGTTGTTCACAAGCGCGGAAATAATGCCAGCAACATGCGTTCCGTGACCGACGTCATCGTAAGGCTTTTCCTTCGGGCTGACTACGTTGTGTCCCGCTAGGATTTGGCCCTTTAGATCAGGATGGTCCATATCCACTCCCGTATCCACGACGGCTACGACTACATTTTTGCTGCCTTTGGATAGCGCCCAGCCCCGGTTGGTTTCAGTGGCCGGCAGATTCCACTGATAGCGGGAAAAGAGCAGGTCATTTGGAATAGAGACATCCGATGCTTTTACAGGTGTTTTTTCATTAGTCAGATACATGTAGTGAGGTTCTGCATATACCGGGTTCCACTTCTGCGAGAAATATTGCTGTAGCTCTTTGAAGCTCATGTTATTCGAATGGAACACATACGTATAACCAAGCTTTCGGCCTGGCTCACAGTTCAAATCTGCTGCAATTTCGCGTAATTGCCGTTGATCAGGATTTTGGCGGAAGCGAACGACAATTTCATTTTCAAAATAATGGCTCGCATTTTCATTGTCATGACCCGTTTTGACGGTAATATCATGCAGTGTGTCGGGATGTACAGATTCGATTTTGTAGCTGCCCTCCTTCGGGTATGGGATCAGACGCAGGTTTTTACGCTGATGCTTTTCCACGTCACGAAGCACTTGCTGGCTGACCAGCGCGGCAACGCCGTATGTCCCGTCAGTCGATGGCTCTGCCATGACAAAATATTTTCCACCCTCTGCCTGAAAAGCAGCGGACTCGTAAGATTTATTTTGCAGGACGGAACGGCGAGCCGCAGCCAGGCTGTTTTTGACTTGAATGTGATTAAGCAGACGAGGTTGTGCCTTGCTGCCTGTGTAGGTAGTGCTCTTCCCTTCATGTGTATTGATCCACTGTAGCGTGTGAAGATGACTGTGCGACTGCTGAAGCTTGCGGGCAAAATGCTTTTTCTGATCATTAGTTTTATCATTCAGTTCTCGCATTACGTATTCAATATCCTGTCTGGCATCCATGCGAGTGATGGTATCCGTAGCGGACAAGTCCAAAGCCAACATTCCTTTTTTGAGCTTCTTTTCCTGCTGTGGCACCATTTTTGCCGTATATTCGGGCTGTGGTGTGTGGCGGTGATCTCGGGAAGGCAGCATCAGGGTGATGATAAGCACCCCGGCGGCTGCTCCGATCAGGGGTTTTAACCATTTTTGCCGAGACATGGGACCGTCCTCCTTGGGAGTTTATGAATTTATGGTTTAGCGTGAGAAGGTTGGCATGTTTTTATACCTTTCAATCCTTATTTGTGTTAGGATAAATACTGAAAATTACAGCTCTTTCGGTTAGAAGGATCTATTTTCGGGTAACCAAATTGATGAACAAGCAACAAATAAGGGGGAGCTGCATTAATGTCAGCAGTCAACGTACAAAAATTATGTGAGTCTGCGCAGGAGAAACTGAAATCTGCCGTGGAACGGGTGGAAGCATTCCTTAATGAACATGCACTGCCGGAGCTGGCTGTGGATCGCAGTGAGGAGTCTGTACTCTTTTACAAAGGCTTTTTGTCGGATCTCCGCCATGTCCTTGTTTTTTCTGAAATATCTTATGAAAAGCTGGGTGTGGCTTTGCGCCGTGCCAACTTTGACGTCGATTTTGCGGAAAAGGCATTGTATAACGTTTACCATGACTGCGTGAACAGCTTTTTTTATCCCAAAAATGAATCTTACGCAGAGGATGGACGCTACGCTTATACGGGACAAGATGCTATACGCTTCCGTAAAACGCCAGTAACGCCCGCCCGCGAAGTGATCATGGACATTACGAAAAATTTTGAAGAATTGCGCGATGATCTTGCTTATTATGAAAGTGATTATTTGACTCACCGCCGGATGCAGACTCGCCGTACACATGCATAAGCATCTAGCCAGATATTTCTAAAAAACAAAAACATACGAGACAAGCAAGCCGTTTCCTGTTTGCTTCCTGCCAGTTCGGAGGAGGTGCCGGAAACGGTTCTTTTCGTATGTCACCAACTGCCATATACCATGGCGCATAGGTGAACGCTACGGAGGAGACAATGAATCCGAGGTGATAATCATGAGCCAAGAGGCCAAGCCAATAGTCAAATGCAGCGTAGCCAATTGTCATTATTGGGGAGAAAACAACTTGTGCAAGGCAGATTTGATCATGATAGAAATTGACAGTCATGCCGGGAAAAAATTTGATGAAGAATATGCGGGTGAAAGCTTCAGCTCAGCCGAACGTGAACAGGCTGCAACATCTGCTGCAACCTGTTGCCACACTTTCAAACCAAAGTCTCTGTAAAGTTCATACCACGAATCATTACGTAATTGGAGGTGCAGTGTATTATGGAGGGTCATGAAAATGACAAGCATCGAGACGAAGGGCATTTTAGCCGTGAGCGTGTGGATTATCCCCGTCGTATTCAAGAACGTTATGCCAAGCGTCGCAATCACCAGGAGGAATATGCGGCTGAGGTAGCTCCAGGCTCACCAGCCGTGACTCGGCATGAGGACAAGGATGAGCAGCATGTCATAAGCCAAAGTGGACGTATCTCTGGCTATATTGGTCTAGCCGCAGGAATTGCTGCACTGTTTATGTGGTCTATTGTTCTGGGGCCTATTGCTGCGGTGTTGGGCTTTTTTGCTTATGTAAATGGTAACAAAACAACAGGTATTTGGTCGATTGGACTGGGTGCGCTGGCGACATTAAGTTACTTTGCTTTTATTCCATTTGTTCGCTGATCTCGTGAAGGCACGAAAAGCCAAGTGATCGCTTGCTCTGTTCGAGTAAATTATAAGCGATCTATTCTGTATTGACACAGTACCATGAAGCTCCGCTGTCAATTCGACGATGCGGAGCTTTTTTCCTTAAAAAGTATGGCAGTACATAGCAAAACGTTGTATCATAAGCAGTAATGATAGGCTGTTTGGGATATAACAACTAAAGAAAGTTGGGAATGCCACATGCAAATAGATCCGCGCGTGTCCAAGGCCATAATAGATACGCAGTTGTTGAGTAATATAGGTGCTACAGCACAAACGGGTACAACGGACGCTTTTTCCGGATTACTTGAGCAGGCAGGACAGTTGGAGACAGATGATGCTGCAGCTCGTGTAAATTCAGGGGACGTTACAAGGGATGAAAATGGGTTGCTCTGGCTCCAATTGGGACCCTCGAGGGGAACGATTTCGCCATTGGCGGTATATCCTGCTTCCAGCACAGCAACCGATGGGCCGACCAAACCTACAGCTTATGATGATTTAATTAACGAGGCCAGCAATAAATACGGGGTTCCGGTGTCGCTGATTAAAGCGGTCATTGATACGGAATCTTCGTTTAACCCGCTGGTCACTTCTTCAGCTGGAGCCAAAGGGCTTATGCAGCTTATGGATGCTACGGCCCAGGGATTGGGAGTTAGCGATGCGTATGATCCTGCACAAAATATTGATGCCGGAGTTCGTTATTTGTCTTACCAGATTAAGCGTTTTAATGGACAGGAAAATATGGCCTTGGCAGCTTATAATGCAGGCCCCGGACGGGTACAGCGATTGGGCGTGAACAGTGACGAGCAGTTGATGGCTGTGATGAACATGCTTCCGGTAGAAACGCAAAAGTATATTACCAAAATACAGAATGCACGTGAAAAATATACGTTTTAAGCCCTGTAGCTTATAAAGAAAAAAACAAAATTTTAATCAGACAGATCCGCAGGTGGGATCAATATGGGGAACGGGTGTCACTGTGTAATGCAGTGGCCTTTCCCTGTTTTGGTCTTTTTTTTGTTGTAGAGGTTGCAGTGCAGAAAGGGGAGTTTCATGAAGTATTTTGATTATGCAGCGACAACTCCACCTTTTGAAGAGGTGATTACGACGATTGCTGAGGTGATGAGACTCCACTATGGCAATCCGTCCTCAATGCATCGGTATGGAGAAGATGCGGATAAGCTGCTTAAGCGTTCCCGGGAGGTTTGTGCTACAGCTTTGGGGGTGCATCCGGCGGAGATTGTGTTCACATCCGGGGCAACGGAAAGCAACAATCTCGCTATTAAAGGAGTGGCCTTGCAGTATCAGGCCAGAGGCAAGCATATCGTTACGGTGTCGACGGAGCATCCGTCCGTGTATGAAGCTTGCAGACAACTGGCAGACCTCGGTTTTGAGGTCACATTTTTGCCCGTTGATGCGGAAGGGCATGTCAGTGCCAAGCAGGTATGTGCAGCTATCCGTAAAGACACGATTTTAGTCAGCATTATGCATGTCAATAATGAGACGGGAAGGGTACATCCGTTGCGTGATATCGGAGTAGCGTTGAAGGAACAGTTCCCGCGTGTACTGTTCCATGTTGATGGTGTGCAGGGCTATGGAAAGCTTCCTGTGGATATCCGGGGCTGGAGGGCTGATCTGTACAGCCTGTCCGCACATAAGCTGCGCGGTCCCAAAGGAGCCGGACTACTTTTTATTCGGGAAGGTGTGGAGCTTTTCCCACTGCTTAGTGGAGGCTCTCAGGAACAGGGATTTCGTGCAGGTACGGAAAATGTTCCGCTGCTCGTCGGTATGTCCAAGGCGGTCCGGCTCGCAGGAGAGCGGCAAGCAGAGGAAGCGCAGCGTATGACTGGGTGGAGAGATCGGCTAGCCACGGAAGTGAAGACGATCCCGCAATTGCTATTGAATAGCGGGGAGGAAGCGCCGCACATTGTCCATTTTTCGTATCCGGGTATGAAGGCAGAGGTGCTGCTGCACACGCTAGAGCAATTGGGCGTGGCTGTTTCGACCCAATCGGCTTGTTCCTCCAAATTGGCCGAGCCTAGTCGGGTATTACTGGCGATGGGTCGCAATGAGGCGGAGGCGTCCGGTGGCATTCGGATCAGCTTCGGTGATGAACATACAGAACAGGATATTGACGAGCTTATTCTCGCGCTCCACCAGGCTGTGGCACAATTGGAATCCCTTGAAAGGTGGAAACGTTAAAATGCACTATGACATGCTGTTGCTTCGCTTTGGCGAATTTACATTGAAAGGGAAAAACCGTGCCCGTTTTGAAAAGGCGGTACTGAATCACGTGAAACTGTTGCTCAAGCCGTTTCCCGGCGCTTCTTTGCGTAAGGAATTTGGACGGATTTATGTCGTTCTCGGGGGAGAGTCTTATGAGAAGATCATCCAAGTATTGCAAAAGGCGTTTGGTATCACCACCATCAGTCCTGTTAAAATGGCTCCTGTTGAGCTTGACACGATTATTGAGACCGCTGTAGCCTTGATGCGTGAGTTGAATCCGACGGAAGGAACGACTTTCAAGGTAAATGCTCGCAGGGTGTGGAAAGGATTTGCCCATTCATCACATGAGATGAATCATTTGATTGGTTCGCCGGTACTGCGCGGGTTTCCAGTGTTAAAGGTCGATGTTCGTCAACCGGATATCGAGCTACGGGTGGAAGTCAGAGAGCAGGCGGCTTATATATTTAGCGATATTATTAAGGCTGTAGGAGGCTATCCGTTAGGTACAAACGGCAAAGCTATGCTGCTGCTCTCGGGCGGAATCGACAGTCCGGTAGCGGGATGGTCCTCCATGCGCAGAGGATTGGAAATCGAATGCGTCCATTTTTACAGCTACCCGTTTACGAGTGAGCGTGCGAAAGAAAAAGTTATTGACCTGGCGAGGGTATTGGCGGGTTACGCGGGACGCATCAAGATTCATCTCGTACCTTTTACGGAGGTGCAGACGGCTTTTACACGTACTGGACAGGATAATCTAATCATCACGCTGATGAGACGGTCCATGCTGCGTATTGCTACGATGCTGGCGGAGCGTGAAGGCGCACTGGCGCTTGTGACGGGTGACAGTCTAGGCCAAGTAGCCAGCCAAACCTTATCGAGCATGAATGTGATTGGGCGTTCGACCGAATTACCGTTGCTGCGTCCTCTCGTGATGATGGATAAACAGGAAATTACGGAAATAGCCAAGCAAATCGGCACATACGATCTATCTATCCTGCCGTATGAGGATTGCTGCACATTGTTTGTTCCCAAATCCCCAACGACCAATCCTAATTTATGGGTTGTTCAAAAGATCGAAGCCTCTATTCGGGATTTAAATACGTTGATTGAGCAGGCCGTGGCTACAACGGAGACTGTTGTTCTTGAGGCAGATGGGGCTATAGAGGGACGTCAAGAGGAAGTTGTGCAAGAGGATTGGTTTTAAAATCTTTTAAGATGCTGCGTTTAGCGGTATATAAAAAGGCAGATCCATCGACTATTGTCGGGTCTGCCTTTTTTAGATTATAGATATACAAGTATTTTTCTTAAAATTATTTCAAAACGGCTTTTTTTCGACTGGATATGGCTCTGCGGTTTTGAAGATAGCCTGTGAGCAAAATACCAACCATCACTGAGGCAATAAACAGGACACGCAGCGCGGGATGTGCGGTAAAGTATGGCTCCAGCTTGCGTTCCTCGGTAATCATATTGGAGGCAGTATAGCCAAGCACAGCCGAGCCCAAATAGATGATCCACGGGAACTTGTTAATAAGCTTGATGAAAAGAGTGCTTCCCCATACGACAATCGGCACGCTGATCAGCAGACCGAGCACCACCAGTATCAAATGCTGCTGGGCAGCGCCTGCGACGGCAATCACATTGTCCAGTCCCATGGCTGCATCAGCTATAACGATGGTACGGATAGCCCCCCATAAAGTCGTTCCTGCTTTGACTTCGGCGTGATCCTCCTGATCTACCAGCAGCTTATATGCGATCCAGATCAGCATTACACCCCCGACGAGTAACAGCCACGGCACTTGAAGCAGCCAAAGCACAACAATCGTGGCGGCTATACGAATGAGTAGAGCACCTCCGGTACCGTACAGAATCGCTTTTTTTTGCGGTTCGGGCGGTAATTTCCGGGCGGCAAGTCCAATGACAATAGCGTTATCTCCTGCAAGCAGAAGATCAATAAATATCACATTAAGCAGTAGCCCAAAAAACTGAAATCCGGACATGTCAATCGTTCTCATCTCCCTGATTAAACAACGTTTCAGTATGCTCTGTTTATGATTAATACCCGTTTTTCGGAAATACGATTCATTATATTGCTGTTTGCTACTGATTTCAAGGATTATGCTCAACTAATCGGGTATTGATTTTTAATAAATGATGGCACACAGCATAGCCTCGTCCTATTTCGCATACAAGTAGCATGGGGGTGTTTGTACACATGGAGCATATCATTTTGCTGTTAAAAATATTAATGATCAATTTGGTGTTAAGCGGTGATAATGCGGTTGTTATAGCCATGGCGAGCAAAAACTTGCCTGCAAGGCAGCGGAGCCAAGCAATATGGTGGGGAGCGCTCGCCGCAGTTGTCCTGCGCTGTGTATTGACTTTTGCAGCTGTCCTTTTGCTGGGCATACCCTTTATTCAGGCGGCGGGCGGTCTGCTTCTGTTATGGATTGCGTTTAAGCTGCTTTATGAGAATAACGATAATGTGGGAGTAAGAGCAGAAACAACTATATGGAAGGCTATACAGGTGATTCTGGTGGCGGATTTTGTGATGAGTCTCGATAATGTATTGGCTATTGCAGCACTTGCAAATGGGGATATCGCCATCATTGTCATCGGTATTGCGATCAGCATTCCAATTGTGGTGTGGGGGAGCAACGTTATTGCAGTCTGGCTTCACCGTTTCCCTGTACTTGTTTTACTCGGATCTGGAATATTGGCTTTCACGGCAGGCGAAATGCTACTGCGTGATCCCAAACTGGAAGCATGGTTAACTGGGTATGGGGAAGTTTTACATTCATGGTTACCGGGGTTGCTGGCCATCGTAGTTGTAATAGCAGGATTGTATCAGCAGTTGCGAGCCCGCCGTATTTGAACGTAGTTTTTTTGGAAAACATCGGCTAAACTAGACCATAGGGATTTTGCAAACGCCGGGGAATCTAATCGGTTTTTGTAAAAACACTATAAAATACAGCAAATAAAGGAGACCACGATGAATTCCGGAAAAGAGCGTATGATCGGATTGGGCATCATTGCCGTAGGACTGATTATTTTGTTGGGAAAACTGGGGGTCTTCTCCTTTTTGGGACAATACTTCTGGCCTTTGCTGATTTTAATACCTGGTATTATATTGCATGCGATGTACATGATGCGTAAGCTTTCCCCCATTATGCTGCTGCCGGCCGGGATTTTGTCGGTGTACGGTTTTTTATTTTTTCTCTGTAATACATGGGGCTGGCATCTGATGGTCTATCTATGGCCTTTGTTACTGCTGGGTGTGGCGGTTGGATTATGGGAATACGCTATTAATGATATAACGCTGCCTCGCACTGTATATACAGGGAGCATGATTTTGGGACTCGTTTCGGTACTTCTACTGATAATTAGCATGTTGAGGACCGGAATGATTTATGTTGTTGCAGTTGTATTGATCGGTGCAGGGATATGGCTGATGGTTAACAATCGCACCAAACGTAAATGGTAAACGACAAGCAGTGCAAAATTTATGGCGGTAAATTACGGAACAGCCAATAATGTCTTGCTTTATGACATTTTTCAACTATAATATTAATGGATATGATAAGAGCGTCGGAATGTTTTCTGACGCTTATTTTAAGGTTTTAACGCGATTCGGAAAGAGAAGCTGCCTGCTCAAAGCCTGAAATATACAGAGGGCTGGCAGGGAGCGAGCCTGAAGAACGATTGTTAGCCTTGGATAAGCATTACTTTCAGGATAGAGACACTATTTTGATATACGGAAAGGATATGGATACAAACCATGCATGCAAGAGAGAATATTCGCAATATTGCAATTATTGCCCACGTCGACCACGGCAAAACGACGCTTGTCGACAAGCTTCTTCAACAGTCCGGAACATTTAGAGACCACGAGGCTGTTCAGGAGCGCGCCATGGACTCCAACGATCTGGAGCGTGAACGCGGTATTACGATTTTGGCAAAAAATACAGCTATTACGTACAAAGATTATCTGATTAACATTGTGGATACACCGGGACACGCCGACTTTGGCGGCGAAGTGGAACGGATTATGAAAATGGTTGACGGAGTTTTGCTCGTCGTTGATGCTTACGAAGGTTGTATGCCGCAGACTAAATTCGTACTGCGTAAAGCATTGGAGTCAAACCTGACGCCAATTGTTGTTGTTAACAAAATTGACCGTCCGGCAGCTCGTCCAGCCGAAGTTATTGACGAAGTACTTGATCTGTTCATCGAGTTGGGTGCGAGTGATGAGCAGTTGGAATTCCCTGTTGTGTATGCTTCAGCACTGAACGGAACATCCAGTTTGGATGCTGAAAAGCAAGATGATAACATGCAGGCATTGTACGAAACCGTTGTGGATCACATCCCAGCTCCAACGGAGAAAATAGATGAGCCTCTTCAATTCCTCGTAACACTGATGGACTATAACGAATATCTTGGCCGCATTGCAGTTGGTCGTGTAAACCGTGGTATTATCAAGCAAGGACAAGCGGTTACGGTTATGCAGCGTGACGGCAGCAGCAAATCAGCGCGTATTGAGAAGCTGTTCGGTTTCCAAGGTCTGAAACGGATTGAAACCGATCAAGCGGGCGCTGGTGACATTGTGGCTATTGCAGGGATCAAGGATATTAACATCGGAGAAACGATTGCCGATCCAAACCATCCTGAAGCTTTACCTGTACTCAAAATTGATGAGCCAACGCTGCAAATGACCTTCCTGGTTAATAACAGCCCATTCGCAGGTCGCGAAGGTAAATGGATCACATCCCGTAAACTCCGCGAACGTCTTCTGAAAGAACTCGAAACGGATGTCAGCTTGCGTGTCGATGAAACCGACAGTCCTGACGCATTTATCGTATCCGGACGTGGTGAGTTGCATCTGGGTATTCTGATTGAAAACATGCGTCGTGAAGGTTATGAACTGCAAGTGTCCAAACCGGAAGTAATCGTGAAGGAAATTGATGGCAAGAAAATGGAGCCAATCGAACGTCTCCTCATTGATATTCCTGAAGAAAGCATGGGCGCAGTGATGGAAAGTCTGGGTTCCCGCAAAGCTGAAATGGTCAACATGATTAATAACGGCACCGGACAGGTTCGTTTGGAATTCCTGATTCCTGCACGTGGTCTGATTGGTTACACTACGAACTTCCTCACTTTGACTCGTGGTTATGGCGTAATGAACCATGCGTTTGACAGCTATGGTCCATTTATTGGCGGTCAAGTTGGTGGACGTCATCAAGGCGTACTCATTTCGACGGAAAATGGAAGCACTACATTCTATGGAATGATGGGTGTAGAGGATCGCGGTATTCTGTTCCTGGAGCCGGGTACTGAGATTTATGAAGGTATGGTCGTCGGAGAGCATACACGTGATAACGACATCGTTGTTAACATTTGTAAAGAGAAGCAATTGACGAACGTTCGCTCTGCAACAAAAGACGATACTGTTAAACTTAAAACGCCTCGTATCTTCTCTTTGGAACAGGCGCTCGAATATTTGAATGATGATGAGTATTGTGAAATTACACCTAATGCCATTCGTTTGCGCAAAAAGATTTTGAACAAAAGTGAGCGCGAGCGTGCAGAAAAACAGCGTAAAACAACACAAGCAAATTCGTAATTGATTGGATTGGTTTTGGCCACAGCGGCGACGCCCGGCAACGGGATGCGCCGCTGTATCTGTTTTAGGATTGTAAACTTGGAGAAATTTTATTTCTCAAAACGCAGGAAAAGGTGTTGAAGTTATGAGTAATCTTTCTAACGGATTGCCTCCCCGGACACAAAGCGGGAAAAAATCCGCCAAACCGAAAAAAACCAAAAAGAAAAAAAGCTTTTTCAGATCGTTTATGAAGTTTGTTCTGTTTCTGCTTATTATAGGTATCTTGGCGGCTGGCGGTTATACCTATTATCTATATAATCAGGTAGAGGAAGTTTTGGATACGGGGATCAATAAGGAAGTGCCCAAAACACAATTGGCCGAGGCCAAGCCTTTGACCATTTTGTTGCTTGGAACGGATTACCGTCCTGATCATCCAACTTATTTGTCAGACGTTATTATGGTAGCTACACTGAATCCGAATACCAAGTCATCTACAATCGTGTCGCTGCCGAGGGATACGCGGCTTGAGCTGGAAGGATATAAACCTCGTAAGCTAAATGAGTACTATCCGGTGTTCAAGGCTAGAGAGAAAGAGTCTGGTGAAGTCGCTGAAGAGCAAATGAAGAAGATGATCGGCAAATATTTGAACATTGACATTAATTATGTGACAGTTATTAACTTCCAGGGCTTTAGAGATGTTGTGGATCATTTAGGTGGCGTAGATGTTACGGTCGACAAAAATATGTGTTACCGTGACAGTGCAGATGGTACTAACATTAACTTGAAGGCTGGAGCACAACATTTGACCGGTGATCAGGCCCTAGATTTTGTTCGTTACCGTAAATCAAACTGTCGCCCGAGAACAGCTGAATCTGACGATTTTGATCGCAACCGTCGACAAAATCAGGTGCTTCATTCCTTAATTGACCAAATGCAATCCTTCAGTGCTCTAAGTAAATTTAGTGCAATTATTAAATCTGTTGATAAGAATTTGATGACAGATATTGAATCTCAGCAAATGAAAAATCTTGTACAGACCTATTGGAATATTTCCAAGCAAAATGTGAAATACAATCCGGTAGCAGGAACGTGGCGCAGTCCTTATGTCTATATTGATGAGCAACAGCTTGAATTGGCCAGACAATCCTTGCAAGAGGAGCTATCAAAAAAAGCGAGCGACAATAATACTGTCTCTTCTTCCAATTCTTGAGTGTGTATCTTTCTCCCCTCTTATGTTATACTCGCAGCGAGTAAAAGCTCAATTGCATAAGGGGGTTGAGGTATGTCTGAATGGGTAGCACGCCAAGGTTATGGTTTGGACATTCATACCTGTTTGCTGTCTAATCTCGTTTGCTTTTTCTGTAATGAAATGAATGAAATAAGTAAGTAAGGTCCAGTGAGTGATCACTGGGCCTTTTGTGTCTAATCCAAAGGTGTACAGGCTCTAAGGCTCTAATTACCTACCAACTTTTCGTTGTTTAACGCTGCTTCTGGGGTCTTTTTTCAGGGAATCAGCAAGTATTGGCTACCCGGTGAATAGGTATAGGTATGAAACACGAGATTGTCCACGCCGCTTTGGAGGGGATCTAAATGAAGAAAATTTTTGTGCTGGATACGAATGTGCTATTGCATGATCCGAAAGCCATCTTTACCTTCAAAGAACATGAAGTGGTTATTCCAGCTGTTGTTCTGGAAGAAATCGACTCCAAAAAACGCAACGCGGATGAGATTGGACGGAATGCTCGCAACGTATCACGATTGCTGGACGGGTTGAGGGAAGTAGGACATCTGCACAGCGGTGTTCCGCTTCCGCAAGGTGGGAGGCTCAAGGTTGAATTAAATCATCGGAGCTTTTTGAAAGTTCAGGAGATGTTCGGGGAAGTCTCGAATGATAATCGAATTTTGGCAGTCGCCTTGAACTATCAAATGGAGGAGAAGGAACTGCCTGAACCGCGTTCGGTGGTGCTGGTTAGTAAAGATGTGCTGGTGAGAATCAAGGCAGATGTGCTGGGACTGCTGACCGAAGACTATTTATCCGACAGAACCGGTGATCTGAGTGAGCTATATCCCGGGTACTCGGCAATTCAGGTGCATCCGTCCATCATAGATGAGTTTTATTCCAATCGTTTCTTACCGATTAAGCCATTGGAGCTGTCTTATACGCTATATCCTCATGAATTTGTTATTCTAAAAGATGAGATGGGGACTGGAAAATCGGCTTTGCTGAAAGTAAACCAGGAAGCAGACCGATTAGAGCCTTTGTATTTAAGCAATGAATCGGTGTGGGGGATCAGTGCGCGTAATGCCCAACAGCGGATGGCGCTGGAGCTATTGCTTAATGACGATATCCCATTGGTGACGATTACCGGAAAAGCGGGTACTGGCAAAACGTTGCTGGCGCTCGCTGCTGGTCTGCTCAAGGTAGAGGATGAACATCGCTACAAGAAGCTGCTAATCGCCCGTCCTGTTGTTCCTATGGGCAAGGATATCGGTTATTTACCGGGAGAAAAGGAAGAAAAGCTTCGTCCGTGGATGCAACCGATTTACGACAATCTGGAATATTTGTTTGATACCAAAAAATCAGGCGATATTGATAAAATTTTGATGGGCTTGGGGAGCATTCAGGTGGAGGCGCTCACTTATATTCGCGGGCGTTCAATACCTGGACAATTTATTATTATTGATGAGGCACAGAATTTGTCGCGGCATGAAATCAAAACAATCGTGTCCCGTGTAGGTGAGGGGAGTAAAATTATTTTGATGGGAGACCCGGAGCAAATTGATCACCCCTATCTGGATGCTGCCAGTAACGGCTTGACGTATGTAGTAGAACGCTTCAAGCAGGAAGGGATTAGCGGGCATATTATGCTGGAAAAAGGAGAGCGCTCCAAGCTGGCGCAGTTGGCAGCCGATCTGCTGTAGAAGCTCATATTACAATCCCATGATCAGGATGTTTATATACTGCGTAATGTTTGTTGTAAATAAGAAGACCTCGGGAGCATCCCGGGGTCTCTTATTTTTGTCCATGTATTATTTATGATAGCTATACAAGGGTGACAAAGCCTTACTTCAGGCTCAATTCGAGCTTAACCTCAAGTACCCCCGCTATGGTGCGTACCTCTGTGGCCTTGACATAAGAAATAAGTTGCTGCGGATAGAAGCCTAGATCAAAATCCTTTTCCAGCTTGTTACGGGTCGTATCTGGTAGCTCCAGCCCGTTAAAGACCAGGCGATCCACATGGAATAAAATCGCATTTTGCGGTTCATTCTCTACCGTGTAGTGCCCCTCTACCCTCAATTTCATGGTTCCCTGTTGACCTTCTACAACAATACGATCCTGCCCGAAGGAAAAGTTGAAGTGATTAAATAATTTATTTTCCGATTTCAGAAAACGGTTAAAATCATCCTCACGTATGCTTATCGTAATGATTTTTCCGTTTGTAACCATGGCTCCTTGCTGCTGCTGAATAAATTGAGGCAAATCCTGCATCGCTTGAGCCAGCGCTTTAAAATGCTTGTTCACCTCGTAGACGCCTACATTCTCCCAATAAGCTGTCATTTCGCTGATTAGCTTGCGTAGCGTATCCGGGTCATTGCTGTTGTTAACACCGGCATTTACACGCTCCTGAAGCAAAACAATGCGCTTACGTTGTTCCAACAAGTTTGTTTTGACCGTTTTCAAATCCGATGAGGCCCGTGTGACCTGTTCTTCCGTTTTTCGCATAATCCGATAATTGGACTCGTATTCCTGAAGCACATCCTGATCGTGGCTAATCAGCAACAAGTAGTAATCGTACAGGGAGAGAATCTGTTTAAGACTTTTAGCTCCCAGCACTACACTGAGCAGCTTGTCTCTTTCGCCCATATAATAGGAGCGCAGCACAGAACTCGCACGTTTCCTTTGCCTGATCATCTGCTCCTGCTGAGTGGCGAGATTGCTCCGTAGCTCCTGCTGACGTTGTAAAAGTATCTGTTGTTCCTGACTGATCCGCTCAATTTCATGGTCAATCTCGACGATTGACAGACTATCCTGCAAAATCCGGTTTGCTTCTTCTGAAGGAGCGGCCAGAACAGGACATACAGGCATGGTGGTTAATATCAAAATGATCGTTAGCAGAGTACAACTTATCATTTTTAGAGTGGGTCTGTTCATTGGTTTTCCCCTTTTATGTATTCCCGCAAAAAGTCTAACAGTAATATATATGTTCCTTTCTTATTCTTTAACCATTGATTTATTGTACAGCACCCAGAGGATGCTTGAAACCTGAAACTGTATTTGTCCACGTATGAGTTCTTATAGAAATGGAAATACAATTTAGTATCAAATAGATTCTATGAACTCTACGAGAGGCATAGAAATGAATAAACAGCTTTTATACCCTATTCAAATACCGGTAAGATCGGTTCATGAAGACGGTTATTTCAGGATGTTGTTAGGAGGGCTAGAGGCATGACTGCAATAAGACAAGATGCATGGAGTGTTGAAGATGATTTGATACTGGCGGAGGTGACATTGCGTCATATCCGGGAAGGTGGAACACAGCTCGCCGCATTTGAAGAGGTTGGGCAAAAAATAGGAAGAACCTCCGCAGCATGCGGCTTCCGCTGGAACAGTTGCGTGCGCAAGCGTTATGATGAAGCCATCAGCATTGCTAAAGCGCAACGTCAAAAACGCAGTTATATTCGCAAGCAGAGTCCAGTTGGTGTATCTCAGGTGGCAGCTTTTGCCACGCTTGATACGGCTCAAGGGCTATACAGAGCGGATGGAACGAGTGAGGATACGTTGTCCATTGACGCAGTGATCCGTTTTTTACGTCAATGGAAGGGATCTGTACAGGAAACCAATCGACAGATCAAAATGCTGGAAAAAGATTTACGTGAAAAGGAAGAGGAATTAAATCAACTTCGCTCCATTAATGATCGGTTGTCCAAAGAGGTTAATGAGGTGCAAACTGACTATCGCGTTGTGAATGATGATTACAAAGCCTTGATTCAGATTATGGACCGGGCCCGCCGTTTGGCTTTAATTACTGAGGATGAGGAAGAGCTTAAATCCAGATTCAAAATGGACGCCAATGGGAACCTGGAGCGCATTGAGTAGCAAAATTACAGCAGCAAATGTTAAATAGAACGTCAACTCACGCTTTGCCGTAGTTGGCGTTTTTTGTATTTCTCTAGAGTGCATATGATATAGTAGAAAAAAAGATGGAAGAGAGACGATACATAGGTGATTGATATTATTGGAGCAGGTTCGCTCGGATTGTCGTTTGCTGGAAGACTAGCGGCCTCAGGTACAAAAGTAAGGCTATGGACACGAACGCTTGAGCAGGCACGGATCATTGCTTGTGAAGGGATTACTGTACTTAAAAAAGAGGGGCATGTTGCTGTTCATGTGACTGGAGGAGACGAATTAAAGGCAGCGCCGTTGGCAGATTGGCAACGCTTGAATTCACAGGTTCCGGCACGGTGGATTTTGATAATGACTAAACAGGGGGCGATTGGGGAAGTGCTGGAGCAGATTAAATCTGCGGGCAATACAGAAAGCGATATCGGAATTGTTTGCTTTCAGAACGGAATCGGACATATAGAACGAATTAAACAAGCCTATCCAGAAGCGGCGGTATATCCTGCGGTAACGACCGAAGGAGCCAAGAGAATGGGAGTAGCATCTGTCTTGCATGCCGGGCTGGGGGCTACGGAGATTGGCTGTCCAGATGAGCTGGAGGAGAAACAGGTCGGAAGATTCGAACAATATGTGTTAAATAGGCTGCTTGCAGCAGGATTTGACGTTTGCTTGTCGAAAGAAATCGAGAACGGTATTTACCGCAAGTTGCTAATCAACGCTGTGATTAATCCGCTGACAGCAATATGGCGAATCCCCAATGGAGAGCTGCTTTCCGATCCGGGCCGTATACATATGATGCGCAAGCTATACGAAGAAGGCATTCAAGTGTACGAAGCCAATGGTATTCGGTGGGACAGCGCATGGTGGGATCAGATTATGAAGGTTTGCCGGACAACAGCAGAGAATCAGTCGTCTATGCTGGCCGATGTGCTTGCACATTCCATGACAGAGGTTGCTTCCATTAACGGACAGCTGGTGCAGATGGCAGAGCAAGCGGGGGTTACTGCACCAACCCATTCGGTATTATGGCAATTAATTGAGGGCATGCGGCTAAAAGAGGGGTGATCAGTTGAGTCTCATACAAGGTACCATCATCACATTTAGTATTCTTCCCTTTTTTCCGTTTCTGATCGTGTTTGCGGTTTGCCGCTACCTGCTTAAACTGGAAAAAAAGAAGTCGTTGCTTATATCTATGGACATTACTACGGCTTTTCTGATACTATCCGTCGCGGCGCTCTTTAATGTCATTTTTGCATCAAGATTCGGTTTTTATTTGATATTACTGCTGCTACTTTTGGCGCTGGGTTTAATTGGAGGAGCCCAAAATCGAATAAAGGGTAAGGTCGATGGGAAAAGATTATGTAGAGCCGTGTGGAGATTAACTTTTATAGCCATGACATTAGCGTATATTCTATTAACTATTGTTGGCATTTTTAAAAATATATTCAATAACGTGTGATATAACATGACATGAAAACCCGAAAAAATATGAATTAATCATGTTTTTTTGAAAAAAAAGCTCAATTTAAAGAAATGTGATGTAGATTTTTTTGACCGCTGGTTGTATAATCTATAAACATATACCACTTTAGAACTAGGGGGAAAACGCTAGATGAAAAGGAAAAGTTTTTTAGTCCTTTTGACACTCGTTCTTGCAGTTGGCGCACTGCTCGCAGGTTGTGGCTCTGCCAAGAACGATAACAATGGTAAGGGCGCACAAGAAAATGCATCAACTACGCCGGCTCCGGCCGACAAACAAATTTTGCGCATTAACCTTTCTTCCGAACCGCCAACCTTCGATCCGGCACAAGCTCAGGATAGTCAAACGAACACGGTTCTCAAAACTTTGTATGAAGGTCTCGTACGTATGGGTCCTGATGGCAAAGAAATTCCTGGTGTAGCTGAATCTTGGAATATTTCCGATGACGGCAAAACCTATACGTTCAAGCTTCGTGATACTGCAAAATGGAGTAATGGCGACCCAGTCAAAGCAAGTGACTTCGTATTTGCTTGGCAACGGGTATTGGATCCTTCCACGGCTCCAGCACCTCCATATGCTTACCAATTGTACTATATAAAAAATGCTGAGGGCTACAACCTGAGCACTTCCAAATCTTTTAAAGGCACTAAAATTACAGACTTCAAAGATGTAGGTGTCAAAGCAGTTGATGACCATACATTGCAAGTAGAACTGGATCACCCAACTCCTTACTTCCTGGGCTTGACTTCTTTCTACACCTTCTATCCTGTAAACCCTGCTATTAAGGGTAATGAAAAGTGGGCGGTTCAGAAAGACAGCATGATCACCAATGGACCTTACACTTTAACAACTTGGGACAGCGGTCAAAAGATCGAAGTTACCAAGAGTGAAAACTATTGGGGCAAAGATCAAATCAGGTTGAACAAAATTACAATGTCTCTTGTAAACAGTGGTGCAACAGAACTGGCTTCTTATAGAAGTGGACAACTTGATTATGCAGGTATGCCAAGCGGTGAAATTCCTACAGACCAAATTCCGGCTGTGAAAAAAGAACTGCCGAATGAGTTTAAGGCTAAAGGGATTGCAAGTACGTATTACTATTTGTTTAACGTAACTGAAAAACCATTTAATAATGTTAAAATCCGCAAAGCATTTGCGATGGCTATTCAACGCCAACCGATTGTTGAGAGAGTAACATTGGGTGGTCAAATTCCTGCTTACGGCTTTGTACCTCCAGGTATCAAAGGAGTTTCTCAGGAGTTCCGTACCGAAAATAAAGATGATTTCTTCAAAGAAGATTTTACTGAAGCGAAAAAATTACTTCAAGAAGGTATGAAAGAAGAAGGCGTAACTACACTTCCTCCTGTATCTTTGCTGTATAACTCCAGTGAAAGTCACCAAAAGATTGCTTTGGCAGTCGCTGATATGTGGAAGAAAAACCTTGGTGTGGAAATTAAAACCCAAAACCAAGAGTGGGGCGTATTTATTCAAACACGTAACAAGCTGAATTTCCAAATCGCTCGTGGTGGTTGGTCTGCCGACTACAATGATCCAATGACATTCCTGGATATGTGGACAACAGGCAACACTAATAATAATTCTGGCTACGCTAATCCTGCATATGATGCTTTGATTGAAGCAGCTAAGACAGAAACCGATCCAGCAAAACGCATGGAAGATTTCGCAAAAGCAGAGAAAATTCTGGTTCAAGACGATATGGTTATGCTTCCGATCTACTACTATTCAAATGTTTCTTTAACGAAACCGAATGTAAAAGACATAACTCTTGACTTTAGTGGAGCGATTGATTTCACAAGAGCGTATATTACACAGTAACTGAAGCTCAATTCTGAAGTTTAATAGTTACTTCGGGATATATATGTGGATACAACCATATATATCCCGTTTTTTTTTGTGTGTCATGATCTTTTCCATTATCATGTAACCATGCAAATAAGTAGGTTGGACATTCCAATTCTATTTCGATAAAATCGAATGGTGTCGAAAAAAATTTATGGGGGGTGTAAACGGGCAATGACGCGTTATTTGATCAGTAAATTTTTCTATATGCTGCTTTCCTTGTTCATTCTGATCTCTGCGACGTTTTTTCTCATGAAAGCAATTCCGGGTAACCCCTTCATGAGTGAAAAAGCGACTTCTCCTGAGATTCAAGCCCGGTTAATGGAGCAATATGGGCTGGATAAGCCTGTATATGTCCAATATTTCAAATACTTAGGTGATATTGCTTCAGGTGATTTTGGTATTTCCATGAAAAAGCTGAACCAAAGTGTTACTGACATTATTGGACAAACTTTTTCGGTATCGCTTAAATTGGGCTTTGTCGCCATAATTGTGTCGATTATTGTCGGACTCTTGCTAGGTATGCTCGCAGCTTTATACCATCGCAGGCTTATTGACAACGTCGCAATGATTTTAGCGATTATGGGGATTGCGGTTCCCAGCTTTGTCCTGGCATCGTTGATTCAGTTCTTCTTTGCACAGGAGTTAGGTTGGTTTAATGTCATGGGCTTTGATGGTCCAATGGATTATTTCCTGCCTGTTGTAGCTTTATCCGCTTCGCCAATTGCTTTTATCGCTCGACTAACGCGTTCCAGCATGCTGGAAGTGCTTCATGCGGATTATATCAAGACTGCTAAGGCTAAAGGTTTGAAGCCTGTTACGATAATGTTCAAACACGTTGTACGTAACGCCATTTTGCCGGTTGTTACCTATGTGGGGCCTATGACAGCAAATATTATTACGGGTTCCGTCGTTATTGAACGTATTTTCGGGATTGGTGGTATTGGTAAAGTATTCGTAGACAGTATTACGACCCGTGACTATACCATGATTATGGGAGTTACTATTTTTTACGGCATTTTGCTAATGGTGGCACGTTTTATTACTGATATTGCATACGGTTTTATTGATCCACGGATTAAGCTGACCGGCGGGAAGGAGGGATAACTTTATGTCTGTGAAAGACAATGCTGTGAATTTGGAGAAGCTTCAGGTACAACCGGAAGACTTTCAGAAAATCGGCGCGGATGAGAAGCAGTCTGAAGTTATTCAGCGTGAAAGCTTATCCGCTTGGCGTGATGCTTGGGAACGGCTTCGTAAAAATAAACTGGCAATGACAAGCCTGAGCGTTCTGATTTTTATTGTACTTGCTTCGATCGTTGGTCCGATGCTTTCGCCATACGATGACCGTACGAATGATTTGTTGAGCACCAATCTTCCTCCTTCGGCGGAGCATTGGTTCGGAACAGATGATCTGGGGCGTGATATGTTTGTCCGTACATGGATGGGTGCCCGAATTTCCTTGGTTATCGGTTTGGCCGCAGCAATGATTGACTTGATGATTGGTGTTATTTATGGTGGAATTATGGGTTACTTTGGTGGCCGTGTAGATGAAATCATGAATAAATTTTCTGAAATTCTGTATTCCATTCCATATCTGCTTGTTACGATCCTGCTACTCGTTGTACTGGAGCCAAGTATCACGACGATTATTATTGCGCTCTGTGTGACCGGGTGGATTAACATGTCGTGGATTGTGCGTGGTGAAATGCTACAGCTGAAAAATCGGGAATTTGTGCTTGCTTCCCGCTCGATGGGTGCAGGTGCAGGCCGTCTGCTGTTCCGTCACCTATTGCCTAACGCTGTGGGCCCGATTATCGTCACACTGACTTTGACGGTTCCAAGTGCTATTTTTTCCGAGGCTTTTCTGAGCTTCTTGGGATTAGGGGTACAGGCTCCTCAGGCTTCGCTGGGTTCAATGATTGAATCAGCATTGACAGGATGGATGTACTATCCTTGGCGCATGCTTTTTCCGGCAGGTTTGATCAGTTTAATTATGCTTGCGTTCAACCTTTTTGGTGATGGATTGCGTGATGCACTTGATCCGAAGCTGAAGAAATAGGAGGTGAGATCATGGTGAGTAGCAACAATTTAATTGAGGTTGAAGGTCTTAAAAAGTATTTTAATGTTGGCAAAAACCGTGTGCTCAAAGCGGTGGACAACCTGAATTTTTATATTCGCGAAGGCGAAACACTAGGTATGGTTGGTGAATCAGGTTGTGGTAAATCTACAGCGGGCCGCACCATTCTTCGATTATACGAGCCTACAGCAGGTAGCGTACGCTTCAACGGTACGGATATCTACAAATTATCATCAGGCAAAATGAAAGCTATGCGCCGTGATATGCAGATGATCTTTCAAGATCCGTATGCATCCTTGAACCCGCGTTTTACGGTTTCTGATATTATCGGTGAGGCACTGGATATTCACAACATGGCAGGTAGCCGTGCAGAGCGCAAAAAACGGATTGAAGAGTTACTGGATTTGGTAGGTTTGAACCCGGATCATGCAACCCGTTATCCGCACGAATTTTCCGGTGGTCAGCGTCAACGTATCGGTATTGCCCGCGCGCTGGCGGTTAACCCTAAATTCATCATTTGTGATGAGCCGATCTCAGCTCTTGACGTGTCTATTCAGGCTCAGGTTGTCAACCTGTTAAAAGAGCTTCAAGAGCGTCTTGGTCTGACATACCTGTTCATTGCGCATGATCTGTCAATGGTCAAGCATATCAGTGACCGGGTAGCTGTAATGTATATGGGTAAAATGGTTGAACTTGCAGAAAGCGCGGAGTTGTATGCAAACCCGATCCATCCTTATACGAAAATGCTTCTGTCGGCCATTCCGATTCCCGACCCGGAAGTGGAAGCCAACAAAAAACGGATTATTATGCCTGGTGATCAAGCTGGCCCCATTCATACAAATGATGCAACCGGCAATAAGTCAGGCTATAACCTGGAAAATGCTCAGCTGATCGAAGTGTCCAAAGGGCATTTTGTAGCTGAGCCTTACGCCTGATGTTGTTTTATGCACCAACCGCCGAGTTTGCTCGGCGGTTTTTTTGTGAGAAGCTTTGACGCGGACAAGGGCTTTCGGTACAATCAAGCAGTAAGGTTTTGGTGGAGACAGGAGGCAGACCCATGAGAATAATTCCGGAAGAGCTTCGCGGAGGGTCGGCTTTGGCAGAAGATTACATACAGGGTACAGGACGCGCACGCGATTTGTATGAATATGATGTTCTGCATGCCGATGCTTATGCCCAACGAGCGAAGCGCCTGGATGAGACGGAGCATCTGCGATTAAATCGTAACGATGTCGTAGCATGTCTCCGCATATACAATGAGCAATACAACGCACACGAGGCAGTTCATGCTTCATTGGATCGGCTGGAACAGCTAGACGCTCTGGTGGTAGTTGGCGGGCAGCAAAGTGGACTGTTCACAGGTCCGATGCTGGTCGTTTACAAAGCTGCTACGATTATTAAGGCGGCCAGGGAAGCGGAGGAGCGGCTGGGGCGTCCAGTTATTCCCGTTTTCTGGATTGCGGGTGAGGATCATGACTGGGATGAGGTCAATCATTCATATGTAATGGGGAATGACCTGCAAGCAGTCAAAATCAAGCTGAATAAGCAGCCGGAACGTCGTTCTTCGGTTAGTGCGATTAAGGTCGATGCCGCAGAGTGGAAGCAAGCTATGGCTGATTTAGAGCAAAGCTTGCCTGACTCAGAGCATAAGGCTGATATTTTACGCATGATTAAGCATGGTTTCAATGATTCTTACGGATTAGGTGAAGGTTTCGCCAAGTTGATGGGACTTCTTTTTGGTGCCTACGGATTAGTGCTGCTGGATTCAGCTGATCCTTCGCTGCGCAAGCTGGAGACATCCGTTTTCCGTCGGTTGGTTCAACACAATGATGAGCTGGAGCAAGCTTACCATGCGACTGCTGCACGGATTGTAGATTATGGCTATCATTTGCAAGCAGATGTGCATGAAGGCGGCGCCAATCTCTTTTATATCCATGAAGAAGAACGCTTACTGCTGTTCAAGCAAGATGGTCTATTCACGGATCGCCGCGGTCAGGTAGCATTTACAGTCGAAGAACTGCTCGAAGAGACAGACAGGCATCCAGAACGTTTTAGTAACAATGTCCTAACCCGCCCTCTTATGCAGGACTCACTGTTTCCAGTGCTGGCCTCTGTGCTGGGTCTAGGAGAAATTGCCTACTGGGCGATTACACGCGACGCTTTCGGCGTGCTGGGGATGCAGATGCCACTACTGCTGCCACGGATGTCCTTCATGTTGGTGGAGCCAGGTGTGGAGAAGCATATGCTTAAGTACGAATTGAGCTTTGGAGAAGTTAGAGACGGGCTTGAGGAACGGAAAAAGCAATGGGTTGTCACCCACGATCAACTTGGAATGCAGGAGCAATTTGCCGGGGCCAAGGAAGCTTTTGTCCGAATGTATGAACCACTGATACAGCAGTCAGGCTTGATTGAAAAAGGTTTGCTTCGGATTGGGGAAACCAACCGTGAAAAGATTCTGGAGCAGATTGCCTATCTGGAAGCAAAAGTTCAGGGAGCACTGTTCCGGCAAAATGAAACAGCGCTTCGTCAATGGGATCGCATCGAGTGGTCACTTTTTCCGTTCGGACAGCCCCAGGAACGGGTGTATACGATCTATCATTTTCTAAACCGTTACGGTCTCAGCCTGATCGATATGATTATGGATGTGCCGACCGATCTGACGGGTACGCATCGTGTCATTTATGTATGATTTAGCATGTTAACAGCTACAACCAATATGAAGGAGGAACAAATATGACTTCCCATTCTTTGCAAAACAGCATCGTTCACGATCTTAATCTGGCGCCTGAGGGTCATCTGAAAATTGATTGGGTGCAAGCCCATATGCCGGTATTGAACCGTATACGTCAACAGTTCGAGCAGGAGCAGCCTTTTAAGGGTCTGAAGGTAACCATCTGTCTGCATCTGGAGGCCAAAACGGCCTACCTGGCTAAAGTAGTACAGGCGGGCGGGGCTGAGGTTACAATTACGGGTAGTAATCCGTTGTCCACTCAAGATGATGTTTGCGCAGCATTGGTTGAAGATGGAGTTACGGTTTTGGCTAAATACAATCCGGACCCTGCTGAGTTTAAAAGCTTGCAAATTAAGGCGCTGGAAACGAAGCCGGACCTTATTATTGATGACGGGGGCGACCTGGTTACTCTCTTGCAATCCGAACGCCCTGATTTGATTTCTACCATCCGCGGTGGGGCGGAGGAAACGACTACCGGGATTATCCGCTTGAAGGCGCTCGAAAAAGAAGGTCAACTCCACTTCCCGATGGTGGCCGTTAATGATGCTTACTGCAAATATTTGTTTGACAATCGTTATGGTACTGGACAGTCAGCATTCGACGGCATTATTCGCACAACCAACCTGGTTGTGGCAGGCAGCACGGTCGTCGTGGTGGGTTATGGCTGGTGTGGTAAAGGGGTTGCGATGCGTGCGAAAGGGCTGGGAGCCAATGTGGTCGTAACCGAAGTTGATCCTATCAAGGCAGTAGAAGCGCATATGGATGGTTTCCATGTGTTGCCGATGGTGGAAGCAGCCAAGCTGGGTGACTTCTTCATTACGGTGACTGGCAACAAAGCCGTAATTACCGGGGAGCACTTTGATGTCATGAAGGACGGGGCTGTGCTGTGCAATGCGGGGCATTTTGATGTGGAGGTTAGTAAGCCTGAGCTTGCCAAACGTTCCGAATCCATTCGGACGGTGCGTCGTAACATTGAGGAGTACCGCTTCAAGGATGGACGTAAAATGTATTTGCTGGCAGAAGGACGCCTCGTGAATTTGGCTGCGGCGGATGGTCATCCTGCGGAAATCATGGATACCACGTTTGCGCTTCAGGCGCTTGGCTTGAAATATGTGAACGATCGTTATAATGAGTTGGGCAAAGCCGTAATTAATGTACCTTATGAAATTGATGCGCAGGTAGCCCGCTTCAAGCTAGATAGCCTGGGAATCCAAATTGATTCTTTAACAGAGGACCAAAAGGTCTATCTGGATAGCTGGAATGCATAACTTGAGCATTGCCGATCACAATGTCCGGGTTCAAAGGTTTTAACGTGTAACACAGGTGTCTGTATAGGTTGGTATGATGAATGGGACTAAGCCCTTTATTTTCATGTTGTTTCGAAACCTGATGCATATTGTCGGGAGTTCGTCTCATGGAATAAGGGGCTTTTTGGCGAGTTATGATACTTGGCGACAATAATAGACATCATCGTATGGATTTGTCGTTTATCACTTTTTGGAAATGTAAAGAAGGTCTTTGATTTTTTAAAGCGAATCTATTATGCTTAGGTGGTGGAAAATGGGCCAAAGTGGGAGAATGGGGTAAGGGGTGACGAAACCAATGTTTATGGGGGAGTTCCAACATAGCATTGATGAGAAGGGGCGGCTTACTGTTCCGGCCAAGTTTCGTGAACTTCTCGGTGCCTCGTTCGTGGTTACCCGCGGGCTGGACCAATGCCTCTTCGTGTATCCCATGGATGAGTGGGCTGTCATGGAGAAAAAACTTAAAGCACTGCCTTTGATGAAGGCCGATGCGCGGGCGTTTACCCGGTTTTTTTTCTCGGGCGCGACTGAATGCGAATTGGACAAACAGGGCAGGGTAAATTTACCGGGGAATTTGTGCGAATACGCCAAGCTTACCAAAGAGTGCGTCGTATTGGGAGTGTCTACCCGGGTAGAGATTTGGAGCAAGCACACTTGGGAGCAATATTTCAGCCAATCAGAAGAAGCATTTAACGACATTGCTGAGAAATTGGTTGATTTCAACTTTGAATTGTAATTTAGGAGGTCAGCCGTTTGTTTCACCACATTACCGTACTCAAGGAAGAAGCAACACAGGCACTAAACATCAGGCAGGACGGGATCTATGTGGACTGCACGTTGGGAGGGGCAGGACACAGTTCCGTCATTGCGTCACAGCTTGGCCCTGAGGGAAGGCTGATTGCCTTTGATCAGGATGACTGGGCATTGAACAATGCGCGCGAGAAGCTGTCGGCCTACGAAGGAAAGATTTCATTGGTGAAGTCCAACTTTCGCCACTTGCAGGACAGGCTGGCTGAACTGGGATTGCCCGAAAAAGACGGCGTCCCACAGGTCCAGGGTATTTTGTTCGATCTGGGTGTGTCCTCGCCCCAGTTCGATGAGGGGGAGCGGGGATTCAGCTACAATCATGATGCGCCGCTTGATATGCGGATGGATCAGAGTAGCTCGCTGACGGCTTACGAGATTGTCAATGAATGGCCAGAAGCAGAGATTGCGCGTATTTTGTTTCACTATGGAGAAGAGAAGTTTTCACGCCGGATCGCGAAGATTATGGTTGAACGTCGAAAGAACAAGCCTATTCACACAACAGGGGAACTTGTCGATATTATCAAAGAAGGAATTCCGGCTGCGGCACGCAGAACCGGGGGACATCCGGCCAAACGCAGCTTTCAGGCTTTGCGGATCGCTGTAAACGATGAGTTGGGTGCACTGGAAGATACTTTGCATCAGGCAGTTAAATGCCTGGCTCCAGGGGGCAGAATTTCGGTCATTACGTTCCATTCTCTGGAGGATCGGATATGCAAGCATATTTTCAAGGAGTATTTGGCGAGAAGCATATATCCATCTGATTTGCCTATTTTGGAGGACAAAATGATAGGCGATCTAAAGCTGGTGAATCGTAAGCCGATTGTGGCATCAGAGCAGGAATTGGAGCTTAATCCACGGTCCCGGTCAGCCAAGCTGAGAGTTGCCGAGAAATTATGAATTTAATGGAGAAGGAGAGGCGACATGGCTTATACACGCGGTAATTTGGCTGTAAAAGAAAGAGCCCGTCAGGAACAGGTTCAGCAACAACGGTATCGTGAAACCACCAAAGTCGTTACACGCCGCAGAGAGCTGCCGATTCGGGAAAAGCTGCTGTATATTTTGACACTTGTAGCGTGCATTATCATTGCTGGTATGCTGATTGGCAGGTACGCGCACATTTATCAAATCAATTATTCGATTAATACAGCGAGCAAGGACATTTCCAAATTACAGACCAATATCGCCCAACTGAAAATTCAGAAGGAACGGCTGGAAAATCAGATTGTACCTACGGCAAAGGAACAGGGATATATCGAGCCGACAAGAGAGCCCATTCGTGTGGAAAAGCAGGCTGCCAAATAGTTAGTTAGGAGCATAGCATCAAGCTATGCTCTGACGTACATTTTTTCGCAGAGAGGTTTGAGCTATGGTCAAAAGAATAAAGCTTCGCACACTGCTGATAGGGGGATGTATTACCCTCTTTTTTCTTGTTCTGCTACTTAAGGTATTTTGGATTCAGGTCGTGAGCGGGGAATACTGGCATAATCAGGTAGTTACGCAGGTGAAAAGAGACCAGGTGATCCAGCCCAAGCGCGGAACGATTACGGATCGCAAGGGAAATGTACTGGCTGCAGATGCCCCTGCTTATACGGTAGTGGTCAACCCAAGCATCATTCAGGAATATGATCTGGAAAACGAGGTCGTAGCCAAACTGCATCAGCTGCTCAAAACACCTGAGGACGAACTGAGAAAGCATCTCTCGGCCAAGGACAAAGACGGTAAATATTTAATAAACCGCGAGATCCGTAACGGAGGCTGGAAGGTAGATCCTGAGCTCAAAACTCAGGTGGATAGGTTCAAAGAATATTTAAAGGATAAGTACGAAGTGATTGGAGCTGTGGATACGGTTCAGGAATCCAAACGCTATTACCCGGAAAATAAACTGGCTTCTCATGTTCTTGGCTATTACCGTAAAGATGGTACAGCAGGCATGGGGTTGGAAGCTTATTATAATAAAGAGCTCTCGGGTACGGCTGGAAAGCTTCTTTATCAGCGAGATCGAAAGGGAGTTCCTCTTCAGGGATCGGAGAGCATCTATGAACCGGCACAAAATGGTAAGAATTTAAAGCTGACGATTGATGATACAATTCAGTATTATATAGAGGGCGCTATGCAGGAAGCTATTGCAACATACAATCCGAAAACGATGACGGTTGTAGCAGCAGATCCCAAAACGATGGACGTTCTCGGTATGGCAAGTTACCCCAATTTTAATCCCAATACATACGGGAGCACATCTTCGATGGAATATTTCCGTAATAATGCAACTCAGTCCATCTATGAGCCAGGCTCCACGTTTAAGATTGTAACCTTGGCTGCGGCAGTTCAGGAAAAGGTGTTCAATCCAAATGAAACCTATCAGTCTGGTATGATCCGAGTCGGGGGATGGGATATTCGTGACGTGAGTCGAAATTGGGGAACGTTAACCTATCTTCAAGGGGTTAAGCGTTCAAGTAACGTCGGTTTCGTCCATCTGGGGCTGGATAAGCTGGGCGGCGAAAGGTTGAGGAAATATATTAACAACTTCGGATTTGGTGTGAAAACAGGGATTGATCTTCCGAGTGAGTCTAGCGGAGCCATTACGTTCCACACCCAATACAAATCCGAAGTCGCAACGGCTGCATATGGACACGGACGTGTTCAGGTAACTCCAATCCAGCAGGTAGTGGCTATCTCGGCCATTGCTAACGGTGGTAAGCTGATGCAGCCTCATCTGGTGAAGGAAATTACGAACCCGGATACAGGGGAAGTACAGACGATTCAACCGAAGGAAGTCCGCCAGGTGATTTCGCAGGAATCGGCATTACAGACCAGCAGCTATCTGGAGCAGGTCGTGTCTGACCAAGAAATTGGCACCGGGCGTCTTGCTTATATTGATGGGTATCGTGTTGCTGGTAAAACAGGCACAGCGACGAAAGTTGTGGGCAAAGTGTATGACCATTCGAAGGATGTCGTGTCCTTTATCGGCTTTGCACCCGTGAATGATCCGAAAATAGCTGTCCTGATTGTTATGGATGAACCTAACAAATCGGTAGGTGGAGGTACCGCAGCAGCCCCTGTGTTCAAAAAAATCGTATCCCAGTCGCTGCAATATATGGGAGTTCCCAAAACAGGAGCCAAAGCGAATAAATCAGACAGTGCTACTGTGAAAACGGTGAATCTGCCGACAGTGCCACAATTAACCGGTCAGGTGAAGAAGGATGCGCAAAACGCATTGCTCAAACAGGGGATTGCCTATGAAACGGTCGGCAAAGGCTCCAAAATTGTCCGTCAGTATCCGGAGGCAGGCGTCAAAATGAAGCCGGGACAACGCATTTATTTGCTGACTGAGGATAGTGCCAACATGACCATTCCCGACTTTACAGGCGTCTCGTTGCGTGACACGCTGCAAGTGTTGACGCTCATGAAGGTGGGCGTTCAGGTAAGCGGCGAAGGTTATGTTGTCTCGCAAAAGGCACAAATGGTGAGTGGCAAGCGGATCGTCAATGTGACGCTCCAGCCGGCTAAAGAAACCGTGACCGGAGTAAAGCCGGAGGAAACATCGGACCCAACTACCGGCGTAGCATCTAAACAAAAAGACAGTACAGTGAAAACGAGTACCGATTCAAAAACTGATACCACTGCGAGTGCAAGCTCCAGCAGGGAGACTTCCAAAGGTGGGAGCTCCGCTGTAGCCGATGAAAAAAGTGCGGCTGCAATTAAAGGTGAGGATAACTGATAGCTTGTTCTAACGTCCGTTTTTTTGAATATTCATGAGGTAAGACATGTCATGAGTATTTGGAGGAACGGAGGGGAGCGCGTTTGAAGAAATCTAACGTGACCATGCGGCGCAGGCTGGTATGGGGGCTGCTGGGATTGTTTGTATTGTTTGCAGCCTTGTCGGTCCGGCTCGCCTATGTTCAATTGGGTAAAGGGGGCGAACTCTCGGCCAAGGCCGAGGAATCGTGGCGCCGGAATATACCTTTTGCCGCCAAACGCGGCGAAATTTTGGATCGGCAAGGTATGGCGCTGACCTATAATGTCACTTCGCCGACAGTCATGGCGATACCGGTGCAGATCAAGGAGCCGGAAGAAACGGCGCGCAGGCTGGCGCCCTTGCTTGACATGAGCGAGGATAAAGTACTCAAGCTGATTACCAAACGAACAGCAAGCCAAAAACTTCAGCCCGGCGGACGAAAAATTACGATGGAGAAAGCGCAGCAAATTCGTGATTTGAAGCTGCCGGGTATCGTTGTTGCTGAAGACAACAAACGTTATTATCCTTATGGCGATTTGGCGGCTCATATTCTCGGGTTTACGGGAATTGATAATCAGGGGTTGACGGGGGTAGAGAAAAAGAACAACAGCAAGCTTCGGGGTATTGACGGAAGCATTGCGTATCTATCCGATGCAGGCGGTCGCCTGATGCCCGGTTCTTCTGAGAAGTACGTTGAACCAAAGGATGGTCTGAACTTGCAACTGACCATTGATAAGTCTGTACAGTCTATCATGGAACGGGAGCTTGACCAGGCTATGGTCAAATTCCAGGCTAATTCCGCGTTGGCCATCGCAATGAACCCCAAGAATGGGGAGATATTGGGCATGGCCGGGCGACCAGGCTATGAGCCTGCGCTATATAAACAATATGCACCTGAAATTTACAATCGAAATCTGCCGATTTGGATGACATATGAACCAGGCTCTACTTTTAAAATTATTACTTTGGCCGCTGCATTGGAAGAAAAGAAGGTCAATCTCAAAAACGATCACTTTTTCGATCCGGGTTACATTGAAGTTGGCGGGGTTCGCCTGCGCTGCTGGAAAAAAGGAGGCCACGGCAGCCAGACCTTCCTTCAAGTCGTGGAAAACTCCTGTAATCCAGGCTTTGTGACACTGGGTCAGCGTCTAGGTAAGGAATCGCTGTTCAAGTATATTCGCAATTTTGGGTTCGGCAGTAAAACGGGCATTGACATGATTGGCGAGGGGAATGGTATTTTATTTAAGTTACCCCAGGTAGGACCGGTAGAACTGGCGACAACTGCCTTTGGTCAAGGGGTATCTGTCACTCCGATTCAGCAGGTGACGGCTGTGTCGGCTGCGATCAATGGCGGCAATCTGTATAAACCTCACATTACAAAAGGCTGGATTCAACCAGAGACAGGCAAGGTGCTGGAAAAAGTAGAGCCTGAACTGGTGCACAGAGTCATTTCAGAGGATACCTCCCGACAGGTGAGGGAAGCGCTGGAGAGCGTCGTTGCGAAAGGCACAGGCCGCCCCGCTTTTATTGAGGGTTACCGGGTGGGAGGCAAAACAGGCACAGCGCAAAAGGTGATCAACGGACGTTATTCATCCTCGGAGCATATTGTATCCTTTATCGGTTTTGCCCCGGCGGATGATCCGCAAATAGTCGTCTATACCGCTGTGGATAACCCAAAGGGCATTCAATTCGGCGGTGTAGTCGCTGCGCCAATCGTGCAAAATATTTTGCGGGATTCGCTGCTTGCTTTGAAAATACCACCTCGTACCAATCAGATTGCCAAGGAATACAAGTACGGGGAAAATCGAATGGATACGGTGCCGGATTTGGTAGGTGCTACTGTGGCTGATTTATACGAAGATTTGAATATGAACTTTATGCTCGTAAAATCCGGGTCAGGCAAGACGGTTGTCAGTCAGGCACCAAAGCCAGGCTCCCGGTTGGAGCGGGGATCAACAATCCGTATATATATGGGGGATTGATAGGTTCTTTTTATACCCATACTATGATTAACGAGAGAGCAATGGAGGAATGAAAGATGCAGCTTCAACAATTGGCTTCACTGCTGGCTGCCTCCCGCATTGTGGGGGACGGTACAGTGGACTGCCGAGGAATCGGGGCGGACTCACGCCGGGTACAGCAGGGAGATTTATTTCTGTGTCTGCCCGGTTTTACGGTTGACGGACACGATTATGCGCAGCAGGCAGTTGCGTCTGGGGCGACAGCTTTGGTTGTGGAACGGGAATTGAATGTATCTGTGCCACAACTCATAGTCAAGGATGCCAGGTACGCAATGGCGGTTTTGGCGAATTATATGTTTGATTCACCGAGCCGCCGCATGCGCATGATCGGCGTAACCGGGACGAATGGCAAAACAACCATAACTTATCTAATTGAAAAAATCTTGAACGATGCCGGAGTGAACACTGGACTGATTGGCACTATTCAAATGCGTTACGGTGGTCAGTCCTACCCTATGTCCGGTACCACACCCGAGGCGGTAGAGCTGCAACGCTATCTTGGAAATATGGCGGAGCAAGGGGTCCAATGCTGTGCGATGGAGGTATCTTCACATGCACTGGAGCAAGGGCGCGTGAAAGGAACTGATTTTCGCACCGCTATTTTTACGAACCTGACGCAGGATCATCTGGACTACCATAACACGATGGAGGAGTACCGTGCGGCCAAAGGATTGTTGTTTTCTCGCTTGGGAAATACCTTTTCGCGGGATGCGTCGGACAGTAAATATGCTGTTCTGAATGCGGATGACCCGGCCTCCTCCTATTTTCAGGCTATCACTGCAGCCCAAGTGATTACATACGGCGTGGAAAAGGAGTCGGATGTGCAGGCATCCCATATCGCTGTAGGTGCCAAGGGCACATCCTTCCATGTCTCTACTTTTAAAGGAGATACCGATATTGAGCTGCGCATGGTGGGCAAGTTCAATGTGTATAACGCATTGGCAGCCATCACGGCCGCTTTGCTGGAAGGAGTGGCTCTGCCTGATATCAAGCACAGCCTGGAGTCCATAGCAGGCGTAGATGGGCGGGTAGAGCCTGTAGACGCAGGTCAGCCATTTGCGGTTATCGTGGACTATGCCCATACACCGGATGGACTGGAAAATGTGCTTCGCACTGTTAAGGAGTTTGCAGTTGGCAAAGTATGGTGTGTATTCGGGTGCGGCGGGGATCGGGATCGTACGAAACGTCCTTTGATGGGAAAAATTGCTGCTCAATACAGCGATCATGCTTTTATTACCTCGGATAATCCGCGGACAGAGGACCCGGAAGCCATTTTGAAAGACATCGAGCAAGGGCTGATTGACCAAGGTATACCTGTAGAACGCTACGAGCTGATCATAGATCGTAGAGCTGCTATTCATAAAGCTGTTGAAATGGCAAGCCCTGACGATGTAGTATTGATTGCGGGAAAAGGTCATGAGACCTACCAGTTGATCGGAAAAACGGTGCATGAATTCGATGACCGCATCGTAGCCAAAGAAGCGATAAGGGGTTTATCCAAGTGATGAAAAGAACAATCGGTCAAATCGCCTCCATAAGTGGGGGAACGCTTCACATAGAGGCGGACCCCGAACGAATGGTTGAGGGCGTTTATACAGATTCACGCAAGCCACAGTCCCAGGGGCTGTTCGTTCCACTCACGGGTGAACGGTTTGACGGGCATGATTATGTGCAGCAGATTGTGAGCGGAGAAGGCGCAGCTGCTTTTTTATGGCAAAAGGATCACGGTGCACCTCCTGCAGGGAATGCGATTGAAGTAGATGATACTTTGGTGGCCCTCCAGCGTCTTGCGGCTGCATATTTGCGGGAGACAGGTGTATCTGTCGTAGGGATTACTGGAAGCAACGGCAAAACGACGACAAAAGACATCGTCAACGCTCTGTTGGGCACGACCTTTAAAGTACACAAAACCGAAGGGAATTATAACAACCATATCGGTTTGCCTTTAACCGTGCTGTCCATGCCGCAGGATACGGACATCCTCATTTTGGAGATGGGAATGAGTGGACGTGGGGAAATCCGCCTGCTGACTGATATTGCCCAGCCTGATGTAGCGGTCATTACGAACATTGGCGAAGCGCATTTGCTCCAGCTCGGTTCCCGTGCGGAAATTGCACGAGCAAAGCTGGAAATCGTCAGCGGTCTCAAATCCGGCGGCTTGCTGATTTACAATGGAGATGAACCGCTATTGCCGCAAGTGCTTGCGGAACCCGAAACGGTTAAGCCTGACGGCTTGAAGCTGTTCACGTTCGGAATGTCTGCGGATAACGATGATTATCCAACTGGAATAACTACGGATGGAGTAGGTAGTCTATTCACGACAGCCCAATCCGGCAAGGATGCTTTCCGGCTTCCGCTGCTTGGGCAGCACAATGTAGTGAACGGTTTGGCAGCACTGGCGGTAGCGCGTCATTTTGGGGTGGATGCAGACCATGTGCGCCAAGGGCTGTCGGCATTGAAATTGACAGGCATGCGCATTGAGGTTGTGAGCTGCACCAATGGGCTTACCCTGCTGAACGATGCTTATAACGCCAGTCCGGCTTCAATGAAAGCTGCAATTCAGACGTTATCCGGTTACGAAACAAAGGGACGTAAAATCGCCGTGCTTGGCGATATGCTGGAGCTGGGTCCCGAGGAAAAGAAATTCCACGAGGAAATCGGGCTTTTTGCAGCGAAACATGACGTAGATATGCTGTTCACCTACGGTGTGTTGGGGGCGTCCATTGCGCATGGGGCGCAAGCGTCCATGCCGTCTGATGACGTACATGCTTATGAGGATAAGCAAGAACTGATTCAAGATCTGCAAGCTTACCTCCGTGCCGATGATATCGTGCTGGTTAAGGCATCCCGAGGGATGCGACTGGAAGAAATTGTGGATGCGCTGAAAAACGGTCCGCTACAGAAATGATGTTGACGAGAGGGAGACTCCCATGGATATTCAATTATTACTGCTGACGATCGTCGTATCGTTTATACTGGCGGTCATTGCCGCTCCAATACTCATTCCGCTGCTGCGGCGAATGAAATTCGGCCAGCAGGTCCGGGATGACGGGCCACAAAGCCATCTCAAAAAGACGGGTACGCCTACTATGGGTGGAATCGTTATTCTGGTGGCTTTTACGCTGACCTTTCTTAAATTTTCGGCGATAAAAAATACGGACTTTTACGTCCTGCTGGTCGCTACGCTTGGTTTTGGGCTGATCGGCTTTCTGGACGACTACATCAAAATTGTTTTCAAGCGTTCGCTCGGATTGACTGCCCGTCAAAAGCTATTCGGGCAATTGCTGTTCAGCGGGATCATGTGCTGGCTTCTGATCAGCAATGATCACAGCACTGCTATTGGCATACCGGGAACTTCCTGGTCGTTTGATTGGAACGGCTGGTTCTATTATCCGTTCATCGTCATTATGATGCTGGCGATTAGCAACGCCGTCAATTTCACAGATGGACTGGACGGGCTGCTGTCCGGTACCAGTGCGATTGCCTTTGGTGCTTATGCCATCGTAGCGATTCAAGCAACCTCGCTTCCGGCTGCGGTTTGCTCAGCGGCCATGATTGGTGCTGTACTTGGATTTCTTGTATATAACGCACATCCTGCCAAGGTATTTATGGGCGATACAGGGTCGCTGGGCATCGGAGGCGCTATAGGTGCCATCGCTATCGTCACCAAAAGCGAAATTTTGTTCGTTATTATTGGTGGTGTATTTGTAATTGAAATGCTGTCCGTAGTTTTGCAAGTAGCTTCCTTTAAAACACGTGGCAAACGCATTTTCAAAATGAGCCCAATTCATCATCACTTCGAGCTGTCCGGCTGGTCCGAATGGCGCGTTGTTATTACATTCTGGGCTGTAGGACTGCTGCTGGCGGGACTCGGACTTTATCTCAACAAGGGGCTGTAGACAAATGAACCATCCAGACACATACCGAGATCAAGAGGTCGTCATTATAGGCCTGGCTAAAAGTGGCGTGCAAGTCGCCAAGGTACTGCATCAGGCCGGGGCCAAGCTGATAGTCAATGATAAAAAAGACAGGGAACAATGTCCCGAAGCTTCTGAATTAGAGGCTTTGGGAATTTCCGTTTTATGCGGCAGTCACCCGGAAGGGCTAATTCACCCGGGAGTGAAGCTGGTTGTCAAAAACCCGGGTATTCCTTATACGGCCCCACCAGTGCAGAAAGCTATCGAACTGGGCATTGAGGTCGTGACCGAGGTCGAGGTCGCCTATCATCTATGCAAAGCGCCGATGATTGGGATTACTGGCTCGAATGGGAAAACGACTACAACCACTTGGGTGGGTAAGCTGTTAGAGGCATCCGGCATGAAGCCGATCGTGGCTGGCAATATCGGCACACCATTATGTGAGGCCGCTGTGGATGCTAGGTCGGACGAGTGGATGGTGGTTGAACTGAGCAGTTTTCAGTTAAAAGGAACAAAGGATTTTAAACCTGCTGTAGCCTGCTTGCTGAACGTGGCTGAAACCCATCTGGACTATCATGGTGATATGAAGGACTATGTTGCGTCCAAGGCGCGTTTGTTTGCCAATCAAACGGTGGCTGATACTGCGGTATTGAACTGGGATGATCCTGTTTGCCGTGAGCTTGTGCCCTATATCACAGCGAAGCTGCTTCCGTTCTCGATGACAGAACGTTTGCAGGAAGGGTTGTTCGCTGACCCGCCATACATACCGGATGTGACGGATGACATTGAACGAAGCATCGTATATCGCGATGCCAGTGGTGTGGTGCATCCAATTATAGGCGTGGCCGAAATTGGCCTTCCGGGCCGCTTTAATGTGGAAAATGCCCTCGCCGCTTGCGCAATTGCTATTGCAGCAGGAGCGGAACCGTCTGGATTGGCTGAACCGCTCAGCGCTTTTCGTGGAGTGGAGCATCGGCTCGAATATGTTGGAGAACATGCCGGAGCAGCTTATTACAACAATTCCAAAGCCACCAATTCCAAGGCGACGATGATGGCGTTGTCTTCCTTCAAGCAACCCATTGTACTAATAGCTGGAGGACTGGATCGTGGTTCGGATTATGCCGAGCTTGTACCCTCCTTGCAGGAGGGTGTGAAGGCTGTTGTGCTGCTGGGTGAGACTAGGCATAAGCTTGCAGACCGGGCACGTCAGGCCGGAATAGAGCGTGTCGAGGTCGTCGATAATGGGGAGGACGCCGCCGCTACGCTCGTGGAGGCTGTGAACAAGGCAGCTAAACTCGCTGAGCTGGGAGATGTTGTATTGCTCTCACCCGCGTGTGCAAGCTGGGATATGTTCCGGTCCTATGAAGAGCGTGGACGTATTTTTAAAGAGGCGGCGCATAAATTGTAAGTAGGGGGGTTGGATAAGCCCCTACTTTTATGCAAGGGGTGGCCTCCTGATGAAGCAGTCTCGTCCAGCGCCGGATATATGGCTTTTCGTCTGTATTATGAGCTTGTTAGCCATCGGCATGGTTATGGTATACAGTGCGGGCGCCGTCCTCGCTTTTCACGAGTATGGGGACTCCTACTATTTTGTAAAGCGGCAGTTGCTGTTCGCCGGATTAGGTCTTGTGGCGATGTACTTCACTGCCCGAACAGACTATCGGATCTGGAAGAAGTATGCCAAGGTCGTGTTGCTGATTTGTCTCGCGTTGCTGGTTGCTGTCCTCATTCCAGGCATTGGTGTAGTAAGAGGCGGGGCACGAAGCTGGCTCGGTATCAGCTCTTTTGGCATTCAGCCATCCGAGTTTATGAAGCTGGGCATGATTCTTTTTCTCGCCCGCTGGCTCAGCCGCCCGGATTATGATATTAATTCCTTTACTCGCGGCCTGTTGCCCCCGCTTGGACTTATGGGACTGGCCTTTGGCCTGATTATGCTCCAGCCCGATTTGGGTACAGGCACGGTGATGATGGGGGCGTCCATGCTAATCGTATTTACGGCAGGCGCACGCATGAAGCATCTGGGCTTGCTGGCATTAACGGGAGCGGCGGGATTTGCGGCCCTGATTGCGGCAGCCCCTTATCGGCTCCAGCGGGTCACTGCGTTTTTGGACCCGTGGTCCGATCCGCTTGGCGCAGGCTATCAAATTATTCAATCGCTGTATGCCATTGGACCTGGTGGGCTGGCAGGCTTGGGGCTTGGCATGAGCCGCCAAAAATACAGCTATGTTCCCGAGCCGCAGACGGACTTTATTTTTTCAATTTTGGCGGAGGAGCTTGGCTTTATCGGTGGAATGACTGTGCTGGCGCTCTTTCTGGTTCTCGTGTGGAGAGGAATGCGCATCGCTATTACCATCCCGGATACTTACGGCAGTTTGCTTGCTGTAGGCATTGTGGGAATGGTTGCCGTACAGGTGGTCATTAACATAGGTGTCGTAATCGGCTTAATGCCGGTGACAGGAATAACACTGCCCTTAATAAGCTATGGAGGCTCTTCTCTGACGTTGATGCTAACAGCGCTGGGCATTTTACTAAATTTATCACGTTATGCGAGGTGAACGTTTATGCGCGTCGTGTTGAGCGGCGGCGGTACCGGAGGGCACATTTATCCGGCGTTGGCCGTAGCCAGACAGTGCGAAGAGATTGATCCGGACGCTGAATTTTTATACATTGGCGGTCAGCGGGGACTGGAAAGCAAGCTGGTTCCTCAGGAAAAAATTCCGTTTGAGGCTATTGATATTACAGGATTTCGTCGCAGCTTGTCTGTGGAAAATATAAAAACGATCATTCGTTTCTTCAAAGGGGTTCGCAGATCCAAAGCATTATTGAAAAAATTCAAGCCAGACATCGTCATTGGCACCGGGGGGTATGTATGCGGCCCTGTCGTCTACGCTGCTTCCAAGTTGGGGATACCCAGTATTATTCATGAGCAAAATGCAATCCCGGGATTGACCAATGCGTTTCTGAGCCGTTACGTGGATACGGTGGCCGTCAGCTTTGAGGGCTCGGAAGGAGCTTTCCCCAAAGCCAAAAATGTACTGTACACCGGGAATCCACGCGCTACAACAGTTCGTCAGGCTAACCGGGACCGGGGCTTTGCTACCATCGGGGTTCCAATGAACAGCTCGGTCGTGCTTGTGGTCGGTGGCAGCAGGGGAGCAAAGGCCATTAATGATGCCATGATTGCAATGGCTCCGCAACTTTCCCAACTGAAAGACGTCCATTTTGTATATGTGACTGGTGAATCTTACTATGAGCAGACGTTGGACAGCATACGGGATCAGATCGGCTCACTACCCAATCATCTGCATGTGCTTCCCTATATTCACAATATGCCAGAGGTGCTGGCTTGTACCTCTTTAATCGTTAATCGCGCTGGGGCGTCCTTCTTGGCTGAAATCACATCGTTGGGTATTCCATCCATTCTAATTCCATCCCCCAATGTGACGAACAACCATCAGGAGGCCAACGCCCGTACACTCAAAAAGGCAGGGGCTTCTGTCATGATTGTGGAGAAGGACTTGACTGGAGCGTCCTTGTTTCAATCTATTGCGGGGATTATGGAGGATGAGGCATTGCGTAGCCGGATGGCTGAATCAGCGTCAGCGCTGGGCAAGCCTGATTCAGCTGATATTTTAGTAAAAGAAATGGAGCGTCTTGCCCGTAAAAGTTAGAACCGCAGCGCAGACTGGGCGGTTGTCACACACCGGATGGTATTGACATAAGATACCCTATACATTGTGACCATCACTCAGGCTGCCGGTTGTCAGGTGAGAGCCATACAACCATGCGGGGCAAGCAACAAGGAGGTTTCAGTACAAATGCAGCAATGGATGCCATTATTAGCGGAGCATGATATCGGAAAAGTGCTGGAGCATGAGCCGCTTTCCAAATATACGACATGGAAGATTGGAGGTCCGGCGGATGCTCTTGTCATCCCGGATACCAAGGAGCAGCTAGCAACTTTACTGCGGCTGGCTGGCGAGCACGGAATTCCGTGGATGCAGTTGGGACGGGGCTCGAACATGCTTGTTTCCGATAAAGGAATCCGGGGCCTCGTGATCAAGCTGGGACCGGGATTTGACTATGTCCGTTTTGAAGATGAACGGATCGTCGTCGGTGGAGGCGTGTCACTAGTCAAACTGTGTGTTATGGCCAGCAAGCAGGCGCTATCTGGCCTCGAATTTGCGGGAGGTATCCCGGGATCGGTTGGCGGGGCTGTTTACATGAACGCCGGTGCCCATGGGTCTGATGTGTCACAAATATTCCAGTCCGCTGAGATTGTGCTGGATACAGGGGAATTGGCTGTGTATGATGCCGAACAAATGCATTTCAGCTATCGTCACTCCGTGCTTCATGAGCAGCGTGGAATGGTGACAGAGGCGGTGTTTCGGATGAAGCAGGGCAACCGTGAGGAAATTTCGGCGGCTCTTGCGGCTTTCAAAGATCGTCGTAGGCTGACTCAGCCGTTACAGCTGGCTTGTGCCGGAAGTGTGTTTCGCAATCCTCCAGGAGACTATGCGGCACGGCTCATTGAAAACGCAGGTCTCAAGGGCTTAAAAGCGGGAGGCGCTGAGGTTTCTGTACAGCATGCCAATTTCATTGTTAATACCGGTCAAGCGACAGCAGAGGACGTGCTTACCCTAATGAAGCATATTCAAAGTACAATATCATCTCAAACCGGCATCAAGCTAGTTCCGGAGGTTTTCGTAGTGGGTGAGCGGTAAACTCGGAGGTGATACATTGGACAAATTGGTGATTGAGGGAGGCCGTCCCTTGTCAGGCACCATACGTATCCATGGGGCAAAAAACGCGGCACTACCGATTCTTGCGGCAAGCTTGCTTGCACAAGGAAAAGTAGAAATTCGGAATGTGCCCCATCTATTAGACATTAAGGTCATGCTGCACATCCTTGAGAGACTTGGCTGTACATGCCGACATGAAGAGGAAACGGTATACGTGGATACGTCGTCCGTCCGAACGTTCCAGATTCCGGAAGATTTGATGAAGCAGATGCGCTCGTCTATCTTTCTGATGGGACCGCTGCTCGCCAGATATGGAGAAGTTTCCATTTACCAGCCGGGAGGCTGTGCCATAGGCGAGCGCAAAATTGATCTTCACTTGGAGGGTCTGAAGGCTCTTGGAGCGGAGATCGTGGAAAAAGAAGAACAAATTACGTTTCGTGCTCGCAAGTTGACTGGAACGGATATCCATTTGGATTTCCCGAGCGTAGGGGCCACCGAAAATATTATGATGGCCGCTGCGTTGGCTGAAGGACGAACGACGATTACCAACGCAGCGAGGGAACCTGAGATTCAGGATCTTCAAAACTTCCTGAATGCGATGGGAGCTCGTATTATCGGAGCGGGGACGGATACGATTACGATTACGGGAGTCAACTGTTTGAATCCGTGTACGTATGAAGTTATTCCCGATCGCATCGTAGCTGGGACCGTTATGATTGCGGCTGCGGCCACGCGCGGCAGTGTGTCGTTGACACATTGTAATCCCTCCCATTTGTCCGCTCTGATTCACGTCCTCAGGCGGGCTGGTGTTCAAATCGGTATCTTGAATGATATAATGACCGTAAGCTGCATGAGCCGCCCCAAAGCAGTGGAGAGGATTGTTACCTCCCCTTACCCGTCTTTTCCGACGGACTTGCAGTCTCAAGTCATGGTTCTGCTTTCTCTGGCAGATGGCTTTAGTGTGATGAAAGAGACGGTCTTCGAAAGCCGATTCAAACATGTGGATGAATTGAATGTGATGGGTGCCGATATTACGGTTGATGCGAATGCAGCTTTTATACGGGGAGTTCCCCGTTTGTACGGGGCCACGGTAGAGGCTACCGATCTTCGAGCAGGGGCTGCGCTGGTTATAGCGGGTCTGGCCGCTCAAGGACTTACCATTGTCGAGCAGGTACACCATATTGACAGAGGGTATGACCGGATCGAGCGTCTTTTCCAGGGACTGGGTGCCCGAATGAATCGTCAGTCTCCGGTGCCGGAGCAGTTGGATTTCGTAAATTAATGCCTGTAATGTCCCTCCGTTAGCGGAGGGACCAAAGGCTTTTGTGGAGAGAAGCTATGCCAAACGCCCAAATACCTGTTCTTAAACAGAACAGAATGAAGAAAAGAACAAGTCGGAAGATTGCCATCCTCCTCATTTTGTTGTTTATCGTACTGCTTGCTGTTCTCTTTTTCCGTTCCTCATTAAGCCGGGTTTCTGAAATCCGTTTTGACGGCAATGTATTTTCGACCCAGGAACAGTTGCTTAATCGAAGTGGTCTGGCTATCGGTGATCAGTATTTCGGAGTCAGTTCTTCGGGCATTTCCGAGAAGCTGCGAGAGATTCAGTCGATTCAACAAGTAACGGTGGACAAGCAGTTTCCGGGAGTCATTGCTGTTCATATTAAAGAGTTTGCTACAGTTGCTTACGAGTTGCAGAGTGATGGGAGCCTGCGCGCCATTCTTGCGAATGGAACCAGCGTAGGCGTGGGCAGTAGCGGAATTGCGGTTGAGAAGCCTATTTTAACCAAATGGAAATCGGATGATCCCTACAAAGCAAAGCTATGTGATGCGTTATCTCGGATTCCGGGGGAATGGACAGCCGACATATCGGAAATCATTCCCGCGCCGATACCCTCTTTTCCAGACCGCATCAAAATGTATACACGCTCTCAATTTGAGGTTATTACGACGGTTTCTCTGCTGAGCTCTAAAATCAGTTATTTGAATCAGGTGCTGGAAACAGAAGAGCCTGGTTTAATCACAATGCTGCAGGCAGATTCCTACGTTCCGTTCAAACAGGATACGAGCAAAGAGCCCCAAGAAAAAGATACTACTCAGTGATGTGAAAAAATGCTAGAATTGATTTTATGGGTAATAGACTTGCCTCCTTCTTTTTTCTTCAAATTTTTATGTGACTGCAACCATAAATTGGCTTCTAAAAAATTTGTAGAAAAAAGAGGGAAAGCATGGAGTATGTTGAATATGTACAGAGTGTGTTCAAAGAACGAAATTCATTTTGGAGTCAGGAGGTGCCACAGACTTGAGCAACAATGACATCATTGTTAGTTTGGACATCGGTACATCCAAAGTTCGGGCTATTATTGGGGAAATGAACAATGGAACCTTTAATATTATTGGAGTTGGATCTGCCGACTCGGAAGGGATTCGCAAAGGTGCAATTGTAGACATTGATCAAACCGTGCAATCAATCCGTAACGCCGTGGATCACGCAGAGCGCATGGTTGGTATTCAAATAACAGAAGTGTATGTGGGGATTTCAGGCAACCATATTGGCCTGCAAAATAGTCATGGCGTAGTAGCCGTGTCCAACGAGGACCGTGAAATCGGTGAGGAGGACATTGAGCGTGTGCTCAAGGCAGCTGAAGTTATTGCAGTACCACCAGAGAGAGAAATTATTGACGTGGTGGCCAAGCAGTATGTCGTGGATGGCCTTGAAGGTATTCAAGATCCTCGCGGTATGATCGGAGTTCGTCTGGAAGTAGAGGCTACGATTGTTACGGGAGGCAAGACGCCGATACATAATCTGTTGCGCTGCGTTGAGAAGGGCGGCTTGAGGATCAAAGATTTGGTGCTGCTGCCTCTGGGCGCCGGACAATTGTCACTTTCGAAGGATGAAAAGGTGATGGGTTCGGTGCTGGTGGATATTGGTGCAGGCTCTACAAATGTTGCTATCTTCCAGGAAGGAACGATTGTTGCCACATCTACACTTCCCATCGGCGGAGAATTTGTAACCAATGACATTGCCTACGGACTGAGAACCCTTACCGATCAAGCTGAAAAAGTAAAGCTAAAATACGGTTGCGCATGGTATGATGATGCGGCAGCCGATGTCGTCTTTAAAGTGACCCGTATCGGCAGTAATGTCGATAAGGAATTCAATCAGCAGGACTTGGCTGCCATTATTGAGCCGAGGGTGCAGGAAATTTTTCAACTCATTCAGGTGGAAGTTAAGCGCTTGGGTTACACGGAGCTTCCGGGGGGTTATATACTTACCGGAGGCACCGTCTCCATGCCTGGTGTACTTCAGGTGGCACAAAGCGAACTGGCCGCTTCTGTAAGGATCGCCGTACCGGACTTTATCGGTGTAAGGGATCCTGGTTACACAAGCGGAGTCGGCATCTTGCATAATGCCATTCGCTACTATCGCGGAAGATCGACCAGCGTTAGCAGCAGCGGTGGAAGTTCCAAGAAGCCGACCAACCGAACCAAGAGCAGTCCCGTTGCGGAAGGCGAGCAAAAGCAGGGGTTGATTGAACGCTTAAAAAACATGTTCAGTGAGTTTATATAACGCTCATTGCTAATTATGCCAATCATGGACGGGCCATCCATGCACATTGAGGGGGAGATGGAATAGTATGTTGGAATTTGATTTTGAAATGGAGAGCTTGGCTCAAATTAAAGTGATCGGCGTCGGAGGCGGCGGCAGCAATGCGGTTAACCGAATGATCGAAAATGGTGTTCAGGGTGTGGAGTTTATCACCGTCAACACAGATGCTCAGGCGCTTCATTTAGCGAAGTCTGAGCATAAGCTTCAAATTGGTGATAAGCTGACTCGCGGCTTGGGTGCCGGAGCTAATCCGGATGTGGGTAAAAAAGCGGCTGAGGAGTCGCGTGAACTCATTATGAACACACTCAAAGGTGCGGATATGGTATTCGTGACGGCGGGAATGGGTGGCGGTACAGGTACTGGTGCAGCTCCTGTCATTGCTGAAATCGCCAAGGAATGCGGCGCGCTGACTGTAGGTGTTGTAACACGACCATTCACATTTGAAGGGCGTAAGCGCTCCAATCAAGCCGAGCTGGGCATTGAGGGATTAAAAGAAAAGGTAGACACTTTGATTGTTATCCCAAATGATCGCCTGCTCGAAATTGTGGATAAAAAGACCCCAATGCTGGAAGCATTCCGCGAAGCGGACAATGTTCTTCGTCAGGCGGTACAAGGTATTTCTGATTTGATCGCTGTACCGGGTTTGATCAACCTCGACTTTGCTGACGTGAAAACGATTATGACGGAGCGTGGCTCCGCCTTGATGGGAATTGGCGAAGCAACTGGTGAGAATCGGGCGGCTGAAGCAGCACGCAAGGCTATCATGAGCCCGTTGTTGGAAACATCCATTGAAGGCGCTCGGGGTGTGATTATGAACATCACAGGCGGCAACAATCTGTCTTTATACGAAGTGAATGAAGCAGCTGAAATTGTAACCTCGGCTTCCGATCCAGAGGTCAACATGATCTTTGGTGCCATCATTGACGAAGAGTTGAAAGAAGAGATTAAGGTTACCGTCATTGCAACTGGCTTTGAAGGTAAACCAAGCCAACCGGCACCGGGGCGTAAACCAGCTACCAACCCGGCTGCACCTGAATCGGCGGAAAAGGGTTCTCCTAACTTGCGGCCATTCGGAAACACTCAGAGCAGTGATCAACTCGATATTCCGACATTTTTACGTAACCGTTCACGCAATAATAATAACGATAACTAGATTGAAATCAGTTAGCCCGTGTTCTCCTTGGAGATGCGGGCTTCTTTCTATTTTCTGTATCTCGTAATTCGATTCGTTGGTTGATTTAGTTGTAATAACTTCCTTTTTTACCGTTTTCCGATCTTCCCCCCTTTCCGACAAAATTAGTCGATCACCGTCCCCATCGTTAGACAGACTTTGAACAGCATGACTACTATACTTAAGCCTATCCTGCAAACGCTGGGCGGGTGAACCTTTGGTTGTTTACATCGACTTCATTTTTTTGGTCAATTTGTTCATTGATGCTGTATTGCTGATGGCTACCGCCTGGATGAGAAAAGTTCGTCCGGTGTGGTGGCGGCTGCTTGCTTCGGCTGTTATTGGTGCGATGTATGTGGTCATGATGTTTGTGCCGGAGCTGTCCTTTTTATTTACATTCCTGATTAAGCTGGCATTATCGGTCATTATGCTGTTGGTGGCTTTTGGATTTGGCAGCATGCAAAAGTATCTTCGTACGATGGGTGCTTTTTATATGATCAATTTTGTAGCAGCGGGAGGAATTCTGGGGATGCATTATTTACTCCAGAGCACGGGGGAATTGTTTAATGGCATCTGGTACACGGCTTCAGGTGGAATGTCCTTTGAGCTGAAAATTGCATTCTGGTTTATCTTATGCGCATTTGGCGGAGTGATGCTTTTCTTTCGCATTGTGCAATCTTCAAAGCATCGCGCAGAAAGGATGAGTGGATTTCTGGGTGAGGTACAGGTATGGATCGGACAGGATCATATTGAGTGTACAGGCTTGTTGGATACGGGGAACCAACTTCATGATCCATTGACCCGGACACCGGTGATGGTCATGGAGGCTGCCTTGTGGGATGCATATTTACCCTCTTCCTGGCTCCACAAGCTATCTGAGGGAAATGTGGATCAACTGGTGATGGAGTTGGGAGACGAATCGTTTAAATGGCAGGATCGAGTTCGTCTCGTTCCATATCGTGGCATTAACCATAACCACTCCTTTATGCTCGCACTCAAACCGGATCGCGTAGAGGTGGTGATGAATGGGGCTCGTTATGTGCATCATCGGGTGCTGATCGGCTTGGATGGGGGAAAGCTGTCAGCAGAGGGAAAATACCGCGCGATCATTCATCCAGATGTGACGGCACACGCAGAGGGGGCTGCTGAGACGAATCAGAAGCAGGAAGAAATATGCTTTGAAGCGCAGGACTATGGTCGTGGACACACGATCAGGTCTGAAGGCAATCAGGCTATTGCTGTAACGGACGAAGGGACGCAACGAGATTTTACACCATTTTCAGAAGGGGGAGAATGACATGCGGGAACAGATGAAATTCAAGATGAAAATCAGGTTTACTTTACAGCTGCAATATTATCGTATTTTATTTTTATTCGGGTTAAAAAGTGAAGAGATTTATTATATCGGCGGCAGCGAGGCGCTCCCCCCGCCGCTGACGAGGGATGAGGAAGAGTATTTGCTTGGAAAACTCTCTTCCGGTGATGCAGCAGTACGCTCCATGTTGATTGAACGGAATTTGCGGCTGGTGGTGTACATTGCGCGTAAGTTTGAGAACACAGGAATCAATATTGAGGATCTCGTATCTATAGGGGCGATTGGACTTATCAAGGCAGTTAACACCTTTGATCCCGAGAAAAAAATCAAGCTCGCTACCTATGCTTCCCGATGCATCGAAAATGAAATTTTAATGTATTTGCGCCGAAATAGTAAAACAAGAACGGAAGTTTCTTTTGACGAGCCTTTGAATATTGATTGGGATGGGAATGAGTTGCTGCTTTCCGATGTGATGGGGACGGAAAATGATACCATTTACCGCAATATTGAGGAGCAGGTGGACCGCAAATTATTGCATAAGGCGCTGGATAAGCTGACGGATCGGGAACGTCTGATTATGGAGCTGCGTTTTGGCTTGCAGGACGGGGAAGAGAAGACACAGAAGGATGTTGCTGACCTGTTAGGCATCTCGCAATCCTATATTTCGCGTCTGGAAAAACGTATTATAAAGCGCTTACGGAAAGAGTTCAACAAAATGGTGTGATGCTTGGGTATATTCGGAAGCGATGGAAACGGCGAATAAAAAAACACCCTCAGGAGATAATGTACATTAATGTTGCTCCTTGGGAGGTAAGACACGATGACCCGAAACAAAGTGGAAATTTGCGGTGTGGATACCGCCAAACTGCCGGTGCTAACCAATGCGGTAATGCGCGAGCTGTTCACATCACTTCAGCAAAATAATGAACGATCAGCCAGAGAAAAATTGGTTAACGGCAATTTACGGCTCGTCCTGAGTGTGATTCAGCGCTTTAACAATCGGGGAGAGTTTGTTGACGATTTGTTTCAGGTAGGATGCATTGGCCTGATGAAGGCGATTGATAATTTTGACCTTTCGCAAAACGTGAAGTTTTCCACTTATGCGGTGCCAATGATTATCGGTGAGATACGCCGGTATTTGCGGGACAACAATCCGATCCGTGTATCCCGTTCGCTGCGAGATATTGCATATAAGGCGCTTCAAGTGCGGGATAGTCTGACAAATCTGAATTCGCGGGAACCGACGATTTTGGAAATTTCTGAGGCGCTGAACGTGCCTAAGGAAGATGTTGTGTTCGCATTAGATGCGATTCAGGACCCGGTTTCGCTGTTCGAGCCGATATATCACGACGGGGGCGACCCAATCTATGTGATGGATCAGATCAGTGATGACAGAAATAAGGACGTCTCATGGATTGAGGAAATCGCTCTGCGGGAAGCGATGCATCGCCTGGGCCAGCGTGAAAAGATGATATTGTCCATGCGTTTTTATGAAGGAAAGACGCAGATGGAGGTTGCCGACGAAATCGGTATCTCTCAAGCCCAGGTTTCGAGATTAGAGAAGTCGGCTATACAGCAAATGCAAAAGCATGTGAAGTCTTAGTTTTAAGGGAAGAGCAGCTTGGAGGGCATACCGATAAAAACGATCCTTTGTGGATCGTTTTTGCGTTTAAAGGACATTTTTTGGGTTCTCTCGCTCATATAGTGAAATAAAGGATGTGATGCGTGTGAGTACACCGGAAACGTCGGTAAGGGCCATGAAAATTTCCGAGTTTCAAACAAAGGATGTCATTAACATTGTAGATGGGCGACGATTGGGACAAATCAGTGATTTGGAGATTGATGTACGACAGGGCAAAATCGAGGCCATTGTTGTCCCTGGCAGCAGCCGTTTTATGGGCTGGTTTGGAGGGGGAAGTGAACTGGTCATTCCTTGGCGCAACATTGTGAAAATTGGCTCGGATGTGGTACTTGTACGATTGGAGGGACTGCATGAGCCGCAGGGTGATGTTGAGGAAAAATTATATATTGAGCGCCAGGAACGAAATGATCGACGGGGATTTTGAACAGTGATTTTGAGCTTAAGGTATATGTACATTTGACAGCTATGTGAAGACACGGCGGCGGCTTTTTGGTACACTGGGCAATAGAGGTGAGAATGAATGGAACCGTTTGTAGTGAATACCGGGGCAACGGGTGTTGCGTCAACGACAGATGGCACGCATCCTTTGCCGGAGTTGTTATATATTCAATCCTGGGTGAAACAGGTTCGCGGATTGACAGCAGGTTTTACCGGACGCCATGGCGGTGTCGGTGAAGTGCCTTACGAAAGTCTGAATTGTGCGTTTCATGTAGGGGATGACCCGGAGAAAGTTATTCGCAATCGGCAGCTTATTGCGAAGCAGCTCGGATTTGTGCCTGAAGCCTGGACCTGTGGAGAGCAGGTACATGGTAATCACGTTGCTGTTGTAAAGGCTGCTGATCGCGGGCGCGGCTTTGCGGATCGTGCATCTGCTTTTCAGGATACAGACGGACTGTTGACCGATGTACCAGGCATTTTACTGACATCCTTTTATGCGGATTGCGTGCCGTTATATTTTTGTGATCCGGTGCGGCGTGTGGTTGGGCTGGCGCATGCGGGCTGGAAAGGAACAGTTGCGGAGATTGCGCTGAAAATGGTGCAAATGATGCAGACCGAATATGGATCTCAGCCGTCCGATTTGCTTGCAGCCATTGGCCCTTCCATTGGTTCTGAGTCATACGAGGTGGATGAGCATGTTATGAGCCAAATTCGGGTTTTGGAGCATGATTGCCCGGGTAATGATAAATGGGAAGGTACTGTCTATTTCCCGTTAGGCGGCGGAAAAGCGCTCCTTGACTTGAAACAATGCAATCGACACATTATGATGAAAGCAGGAATATTGCCGAGCCGTATCGAATGTACTACCTTATGCACGAGTAGCCGCAGCGATTTGTTTTTTTCGTATCGCAAGGAAGGCGGCGTCACAGGGAGAATGGCGAGCTGGATTGGTCTGGAAGAGAGGTGAGTCCTCCCGTGTCTTTGGAGGAACGAATTAAAGAAGTGAACGCCCGTGTGGAAGCGGCATGTGCCCGCAGCGGACGTTCGCGTGAAGAGGTAAATGTGATCGCTGTCACGAAATATGTTTCAGCAGCGGCGATGGCATCTGTATTGGACAATGGCTTGGAGCATGTTGGCGAAAATCGCTGGCAGGATGCTGCGGATAAATGGAGTAAGCTGGGTGACCAGGGAACATGGCATTTTATCGGTCATCTGCAAACGAATAAGGTTAAAGATGTCATTGGAAAATTTGAATTTATACATTCGCTTGATCGGTTGTCGCTGGCTCAGGAATTGGATAAGAAGGCGGCTGTTCTTGGACTAAGGATCAAAGCCTTTGTGCAAGTTAATATTTCAGGGGAGACTTCGAAATATGGCCTTTCTTCTGAGGCGGTGGTACCTTTTCTGAAACAAATTCGCGATCTGGAGCATGTGGACGTGATCGGCTTGATGACAATGGCTCCCCATGAGGAAGACCCGGAGAATACCCGGCCTGTATTTCGGGGGCTACGTGAACTGCGTGATGCGTTAAATGGACAAGCTTTAACGAGAGAACCTATTGTTCACCTGTCGATGGGCATGTCTAATGATTTTGAGGTGGCGGTTGAAGAAGGAGCGACCTGGTTACGGCTTGGTTCTGTACTGGTCGGACGAGAGGAGGATTTCCATTGGGCGTAATGAATAAGTTCATGAACTTCCTGGGACTTCAGGAAGAAGAGGAAGTTGTAGAGCGAGAGGTTATGAATACGCCGGAAGATCAAGAAATTGAAACCCCAAGCTTTGATAAACGTAAGAACCAGAAGGGCAATAATGTTGTCAGCATCCATTCACAGAAAAATGTGAAAGTTGTCCTGTATGAGCCGCGTTCTTATGATGAAGCACAGGAAATCGCCGACCACATTCGTTCCCATCGTACAGTCGTGGTCAATTTGCAACGCATCCGTAAGGATCAGGCGCTGCGAATCATTGATTTTTTAAGTGGTACTGTATATGCGTTGGGCGGGGGGATTTCCAAGGTGGGCAATAATATTTTCCTGTGTACACCGGATACGGTTGAAATTCAAGGCTCCATTACGGAAATACTAGCTGACACTGAACAAGAACTTAACAGAATGAGGTGAGCTTTTCTTGATCGAGGTAATCGGTTGGCTATTTCAGATTTATTCTTACATGATCATTGCATATGTCCTGATGTCATGGCTTCCTAATGCAAGAGAAAGTGTAATCGGTGATTTACTTGCCAAGTTTGTGGAGCCGTATTTGTCTCCTTTTCGCAGATTTATACCGCCAATCTTCGGGATGATTGATATTTCACCCATCGTTGCGCTGATTGCTCTGCGTTTTGCGTCGTACGGTTTGATGTCTTTAATTCGCAATTTCGTCTAGGAGGGCTTATGCGAACTGAGATTTATGAGCATTTTCACCCGGATGAACGGGATTATGTAGATCGCGCTTCCGAATGGATCAGTCATGCGGGGGCTTATCATGAGAAGAAGCTGACTGATTTTTTGGACCCGCGTCAACTGTACATATTGGAGACGCTTGCTTCGAAGGAAGACAAGGTCACGATTAGGGTAGATGGCGGTTATGAGGCATCGGAACGAAAGCGGGCGCTGATTGCGCCCGATTATTCGTATTTGGACGAGGAGAATATGGGGATTCAGGTTCTTTCCGTCACGTCCGATGATCATAAAATGAATACGTTGGAGCACGGTGATTACTTGGGTGCGATATTGGGACTTGGAATCAAGCGTGAAAAAATAGGGGATATTCATGTGCTGGACGACGGGTGCCATGTATTGGTGGCTTCAGAGATCAGCGATTTTATTACGATGCATTTACAGCAGGTTCATCGTGTTCATGTGTGGACCGAACTGTTGCCTCCAGAAAATCTGCGGACGAAGGATGTTGCATTAGAGCCGCTGGACCTGACGGTGGCATCTTTGCGTCTGGACGGCATTGCCAGTGATGTGTATAAGCTGAGCCGCAGCAAGATCTTAACACCGATCCGGGCCGGACGGTGCAAGGTAAATTGGAAGGTGGAGGAGAATCCATCCACTTCACTTAAGGCGGGGGACATTATTTCCATGCAGGGATTTGGGCGTTTCAAAGTGCTGGAAACAGACGGTGTGACAAAAAAAGGAAGATTCCGTGTCAAAATTGGCAAGTTTATATAGCTGGAGGCAGGATTCACGAGCTTTCTGTCGAAAGAATTAAGCTATAGCGAAGAACTGGAACGATTTTGCTCTGTACAGCATTCACAAAACGGGGTATGATGACCGATAGATGATAGTGAGCGTCGTGACGCGGAAAATGTTTTTTTGTCAATCTTATAGGAGGTGGACGGCATGCCATTAACACCATTGGATATACATAACAAGGAATTTGCCCGCCGGCTTCGCGGTTATGACGAAGATCAGGTCAATGAATTTTTGGATCAGGTGATCAAGGATTACGAGGGCGTTATCCGTGAAAATAAAGAACTGAGTACACAGCTGTTGAATGTTCAGGAAAAGCTCGATCATTTTTCGACCATTGAGGATACGCTGAGCAAGACGATTATCGTGGCGCAAGAAGCGGCTGATGAAGTCCGTAACAATGCCAAGAAAGAGTCGCAGCTCATCGTGAAGGAAGCGGAAAAAAATGCGGACCGCATTGTGAATGAAGCGTTGTCCAAATCCCGCAAAATTGCGTTGGAGGTCGAGGAACTGAAGAAGCAGGCTTCGATTTACCGGGCACGTTTTCGTACATTGGTGGAGGCGCAGCTTGACTTGTTAAGTCAGGACGGATGGGAAGCGCTTGAAAATCGTGAACGCGAAGTGCTGGAGCGCGAGCGTGAAATGAAAGAGATTTATTAATCGTCATTTCTGACAGCGATGATTGGGTCTCTTCAGGGTTGACTTTTATCTTCAAAGAGGCTATAACTGAAATACTATACTGGATATCACGTTATCCGTTGGGTAATGGGTTGTTATTCAGGGCAGCGAAGCTGCTGATTTAATTTCCCGATGAATTTAACATTTGGAATTCGTTGATGGGAACGAGTACGTCATGTTTTTGTCCCTCAGAGAGTTGGCCTTTTTCCGGTGCAAGCCAACGTTCAGAACATGACCGAAGATCCTCCCTGAGAAGTGAGCTGAAGCGCTTGAGTTTTATCCAGCGTGTGTAAGCTATCACCGTATGCCATACGTTACAATGGCGCCCTGCTGTAGTTGAGTAGGGCTCGGAGAGCCGTGACGGGACCAGTCTTTTTGAAAATGGTCTGTTTACGGAATCAGGGTGGTAACGCGAGCACAGTCTTGTCCCTTTACAGGGACGGGGCTTTTTTGTTGCTTTTTTTCAGAGAATCCTACAGAAACTGATGAACAGAGAGGAAGAATGACATTATGAACAGAGTAGATGTCAAAGAAAAGGCACGGTCCCGCGACCTGCGCATCCTGAGCAAATGGAAGCGGGAGGACACGTTCCGCAAAACCATCACGCATCGTGAGGGAAAACCAAACTTTGTATTTTATGAAGGCCCGCCAACAGCTAATGGTAAACCGCATATCGGTCACATGCTGGGGCGTGTAATTAAGGATTTTGTCGGCCGTTACCAAACGATGAAGGGGTACCGTGTCGTACGCAAGGCAGGTTGGGATACCCATGGGCTACCGGTAGAATTGGGTGTACAGAAGCAATTGGGCATTTCCCATAAGCCTGAAATTGAGGAATATGGCGTTGAAAAGTTTATCAAAAAATGTAAAGCCAGCGTGTTTGAGTATGAGCAGCAATGGCGTGATCTGACCGAAGCCATCGGCTACTGGACAGACCTCGATCATCCATACATCACGCTAGATAATAATTATATCGAGAGTGTGTGGAACATTCTGGCGACAATTCACGAAAAGGATCTGCTGTATCGCGGTCATCGCGTAAGTCCGTATTGTCCGGATTGTCAGACAACGCTGAGTTCCCATGAAGTGGCACAGGGCTACAAAGACGTAAAAGACCTGAGTGCCACGGCCAAATTCAAGCTCCATAGTAGTGGTGAATATGTGCTGGCATGGACGACAACACCTTGGACTTTACCGAGTCACGTGGCACTTGCCGTCAATCCTGATCTGGAATACGCTCGTGTAAAACAGGAAGACGGTGTATATATCGTTGCCAAAAACCTCGTCGAAGACGTGATTAAAGGCGATCATGAAGTGATTGGCACGCTGCTGGGTTCGGAATTGGTAGGTCAATCGTATACTCCGCCATTTACGTATTTCCAAGTCGAGAAGGGTAATCAGATTCTGGGTGCGAAGTTCGTAACGGACTCCAGCGGTACAGGTATTGTTCATATGGCTCCGGCGCATGGTGAAGATGATTACCGGGTATGTCGTGAAAATGGCGTTGGATTCATCAATGTGGTGGATCTCCAGGGTAACTATGTAGAGGAAATCACTGATTTTGCAGGCCGTTTTGTGAAGGACTGTGATGTGGATATTGTTAAAATGCTGTCGGAAAAAGGCTTGCTGTACAGCAAGGAAAAATACGAGCATAGCTATCCGTTCTGCTGGCGCTGTGATACTCCGCTATTGTACTACGCCATGGATAGCTGGTTTATCAAAACAACCGCCATCAAGGATCAACTGATTGCCAACAACAACGAAGTTGAATGGTATCCGGGTCATATACGCGAAGGACGCTTCGGCAAGTTTTTGGAGGAATTGGTGGACTGGAACATCAGCCGTGATCGCTATTGGGGCACACCGCTGAATATCTGGGTTTGTGAAGAAACCGGAGAGCAGTTCGCTCCGCATAGTATTGCTGAACTGCGGGAACGTGCGATTGGTGACGTACCAGCCGATATTGAGCTGCACAAGCCATATGTGGATGAAATCAAGGTTCGCAGTACATGCGGCAAATACGAAATGACCCGTACACCGGAAGTGATCGACGTATGGTTCGATAGCGGCTCCATGCCATTTGCCCAACATCATTATCCATTTGAAAATAATGAAACATTCGAGCAGCAATTCCCGGCAGACATGATCTGTGAAGGTATTGACCAGACTCGTGGCTGGTTCTATAGCTTGCTTGCGGTTTCGACCATGCTGACGGGCAAAGCTCCTTACAAAGCAGTTATGGCGACAGGTCACGTACTGGATGAGCAGGGGCAGAAAATGTCCAAATCCAAGGGAAATGTGATTGATCCATGGGAAGTGATTGACGAGTACGGTACAGATGCTTTCCGTTGGGCTTTGTTGTCCGATAGTGCACCGTGGAATAGCAAACGTTTTTCCAAGGGCATTGTAGGCGAAGCCAAATCGAAGCTGGTAGATACGCTCGTAAATACACACGCTTTCCTGACTTTGTATGCGGATATCGACGGTTATGATCCGGCGCAGCATCCGTTCAAGCCATCAGCACACAAGTTGGATCGTTGGATTTTGTCCCGCCTCAACAGCTTGATTCTGGTGGTGGACAAAGCGCTGGCAGTAAACGACTTCCTGAATTCGTCCAAAGCGATTGAGTCGTTCGTGGATGAACTGAGCAATTGGTATATCCGCCGTTCGCGCGACCGATTCTGGGGCCATGGCCTTACAGAAGATAAATTGGATGCGTACCGTACACTGACTGAGGTGCTGTTGACGACAGCGAAGCTGCTTGCGCCGTTCACACCGATGCTGGCTGAGGATATTTACTTGAACCTGAGCAACGGGGAAAGCGTTCATCTGGATGATTATCCAACTGCAAATGAAGCCCTGATTGATCTGGAACTGGAACGTGACATGGAGACGGCTCGCCGCGTAGTAGAACTGGCGCGCAATGTCCGTAACGAAACGGGGCTGAAAACGCGTCAGCCGTTATCCGAATTGATTTTGTCCATGGATCAGGATTTTGAGCTGAGTGGTTATGAGGAAATCATCAAGGATGAGATCAATGTGAAACATATTCATGTTGAAACGGACGATAGCGGCTTTGTAGACTTCACACTGAAGCTGAATTTGAAGGTAGCGGGCAAGAAATACGGCAAAAATGTCGGCTTCCTGCAAAACTTTTTCAAAGGAATGTCTGTGGAGGACACGCGTTCGGTTGTAGAAAAAGGAGTGCTGAACATGGCTTCTCCAGAAGGGGAAGAGTTACAGGTTACAGCCGAGGAATTACTGGTGGAGAAAAAAGCGAAGGAAGGCTTTGCTTCCGCTTCCGGCTATGGTTTAACCGTAGCGTTGAACACAGACATTACGCCTGAGTTGGAGCAAGAGGGCTGGGTACGTGAGGTTGTTCGTGCGGTGCAGGATTACCGTAAGAAGCTGGATCTGCCGATTGAAAAGCATGTGGCACTTATGCTGGATGTAGATAGTGAGCTACATCAGGCGATTCAAAATTTCGATTCGGTGTTGCGTGAAAACGTATTGGTAACGACGGTGACATTTGGTCAAGCCGAGCCTATGGAACGTGTAGAAGTGAACGGTAAAACGATCGGCGTGCATATTGGGGAATAATTACAAGACCCCTGTCCCATAATACAATAACAGGCAGCATATAAAAAACGAGCCTAGGTATTGGAACGGATGGATGATCTCCGTTACATGCCTCGGCTCGTTTGCTGCGTTCAGGGCAGCATGGGAAAAGGGGGATGGTGCATGACCGCACGATCAAGGCGCAGACAGGGCAGAAGCCGCCAAGGCATGAACGGAGGAAGTACAGGGGCTGTAGTCACAGATCTAGGCACAGCAGGTGATCAGGCAGACCAGCTAAGCCGTGTAGAAAAGCTGGTGCGTTCCGTGTCGCAGCAGTTGGAACGCAGCCGTATTGCTGATTATGCCCTGTTGCTCAACAGGCCTTGGCGATTGCTCTGGCTAAACTTAATATCAGGTCTGTCTCGGGGACTCGGTATCGCGCTTGGGTTTACTTTTTTCGCGGCGACCATTATCTATGTGCTGCAAGTGTTGGGAGCGCTGAATTTGCCGATCATCGGTGATTATATTGCTGATATTGTACGGATTGTGCAACGACAACTGCAGCTAAACACCTACTAGTTACTTATTTACCTGTTAGGATTTGGTTTAACTATTCGTCTTCGTGCGTATCTGGCTCCAGCAGACCTTCGCCCTCACCATCATCCAGATAACGCTGATAAATGGAACTGCGGACAACCGATACATTTTTTCCATATATGTCTGTGGCTACAAAGCTTTCGTAAGGCTCTACGAAGCCCATATTATCATCGTTGGCCTCAATTTCCATATCGTCGTAGCTATGAATTTCTCCACTTTCGGCCATGGCTGGTGTATTCGATGTACCCCAGCTTTCAACGATTTGCCAGGCGTCCTCGCCGTCAAAGCCGTTTTGATCTTCACGCTCATCCAGACTTGTTCTGCCGAATGCGGGAGCGAGGAATTCCTCCTCCACCGGGCGTCGGTTGGAAACTTCTGTTTCAGGGCTGTATTCTTTGCAGTAAATGGTATAGGGAACTGCTAGCAGACGGTCATAAGGAATCGGTTTGCCGCTAGCTGCACAAATGCCATAGGTTCCCTTATCCATTGCCATTAAGGCTGATTCGATACGTTCTAATTGAAATTCGTCGTGCTCCAATAGGGAAATGTCCTTGGCTCGCTCATACGTTTCGGTAGCCAAATCACCCGGATGATTATCAATAGGGGAAAGTTCGCCGGTCTGATCGCGTTGGGAATCGCCGAGTCCATAATGATCGTTGTCCTGCAAACGATGCTCAATCTCCTTTTTACGTTCCAGTAGTTCGTTACGCAATCCCTGCAATTGTTGCTCCGTCAATGGGGACATGGAATCCACTCCTTATTCTAGGTTTAACCTGCGCGTATGCTGTGTCGGTTATGCTCCTTATAGTTTGCACCGGAAAGACCTCTTTTACATAGGAAATTCTGATCAAATGCGCTGGAGTTTATTTATTCGTAATTCAGGCTCAATAGCTTGGGGGATTCGTGGACGATCTGAGAAGGCTTATGCTACAATAAATGGGTTCGACAACGGATATAAGCAGATCGGAGTGACGAAGGACTGTGATTTATTTTGGTATTGCGCTAATTATTTTTTTGATTGATCAGGGAGTCAAATATTTGGTGGCTACGCGCATGGAATTGTACGAGCAAATACCCGTCATCGGCAATTTCTTTCTAATCACGTCCCATCGTAACCGAGGAGCCGCTTTTGGGATTTTGGAAGGCCAGCGTTGGCTGTTTATCGTGATTACGATTGTGGTGGTGATCGGTATCATATGGTATTTGCGGAAGACGGTTAAGGCCGGGCAGAAATTGCTTCCAGTTGCATTAAGTTTGGTCCTTGGAGGCGCGGTCGGTAACTTTTTGGATCGGGCTATTTCAGGGGAAGTGGTTGATTTTGCTCAATTCAATTTTGGAAGCTATACGTTTCCGATTTTTAATGTGGCAGACTCGGCGATTGTCATCGGTGTAGCACTGATTATTTTGGATACATTGCTGGAATCGCGTCGGAACAAAGATAATGGCAGTGATAGCATTGAAGGGAAGTCATAGCATGAAAGAAGTAAACGAAAACGGCGAAGCCACAGGTTTGTCTTATGAGGACGAACTGGAGGGTGAATCTCTGGAATGGACAGCGGAATCCGGGGATGCCAAAACGCGTATAGACAAATATATCGCCGAAGAAATGAAGGATGTGTCCCGTTCCCAGATTCAACTGTGGATCGGGAACGGTCGGGTGTTGGTGAACGGCACAGCGATCAAAGCGAATTACAAGCTGGCTGAAGGTGATCGAATATCATTGTCCGTACCTGAGCCGGAGAGTGTAGATATTGTACCGGAAAATATTCCGCTGGATGTTGTTTACGAGGATTCGGACGTCATTGTCATTAACAAGCAACGTGGTCTGGTTGTACATCCTGCACCAGGACACTCTTCGGGCACATTGGTCAACGCACTCATGTACCACTGTCATGATCTTTCCGGCATCAACGGTGAATTGCGTCCTGGTATCGTCCATCGTATTGATAAGGATACATCAGGACTGCTGATGGCAGCCAAAAATGATCAGGCTCACGCCTCGCTCGCAGCGCAGCTTAAGGATCACAGTGTCACTCGTAAATATATAGCGCTGGTTCATGGCCATCTAAGTCATGATCAGGGAACGGTAGATGCTCCCATCGGACGTGATTCGGGGGACCGCAAATTGTTCACTGTGACAGAGCGCAACAGCAAGCATGCAGTTACCCATTTTCTCGTGATTGAGCGTTTGGGAGATTATACCTTGCTGGAACTTCAACTGGAAACAGGGCGTACGCATCAAATCCGTGTGCACATGAAATTTATTGGGCACCCGTTGGTCGGTGATCCGATGTATGGACGTAGCAAAGGGGTCCGTATGGATGGCCAAGCACTGCATGCCGCGGTATTGGGCTTTAAGCATCCCACCACTGGAGAGTACATGGAGTTCAGCAGACCGATTCCTCCCGATATGGAAGATGTACTGGCATCCTTGCGCAGTCGGTAAACAATGATAAATTACATTCGATATTCACAAACCTGAATAATGATTAAGCATAACCGCCTAATTGGCGGTTATTTTTGTTATTGGTCATGGTATATGTAAAAACAACTATGGATAATTATACAGTAAAATTGTATAATTATTTAAGTGCTTCCGGTGGCGCCGGTTGAACAGGTGTTGACACGTGATTTTCAATCTGTCATACTTCTTGTAGTTGTGATGAACTTTGTCCACAAGATGGCTTGCTATCTTGTACTATGAGAAACTGGATAAAGGAAATCCTGAATAGCACCTTTAAATCAGTCCCGTGAGGCTGGCAAGGTAACGTGAATGGATCACTGATCAGTGCATCCGCTGCGGCGGCATGTCTTCAGTGTATCCGAGAGATCGGAGAACGGTGGAAGACTGTTCATACGAGACTCCTTGCCAAACTTGGGCAAGGAGTCTTTTTTGTATCCGAACACGGGACCAGGTCTGAAGGGAACATATCCTGAGGAGGCTGGAAGCATGAGTAGTGAAACACATGTACTGATGGATGAAATTGCGATTCGCCGGGCTTTGACACGGATTGCACATGAAATTTTGGAAAAAAACAAAGGCATTGACAATTGTGTGCTGGTAGGCATTCGAACGCGAGGGGTTCATCTGGCGCAGCGTCTCGCTGCAAAAATCGCTGAAATTGAGGGCGCCCCGATTCCATGGGGGGAACTGGATGTCACAGCTTACCGTGATGACCGGGGGAACAATGCCGAAGCCAAGGGAAATGGAAAAGAGCTTTTGATGAATCCCGCTGACGTATCGGTTCATGATAAGAAAGTCATTCTCTTCGACGATGTGCTGTACACAGGCCGTACCATTCGCGCGGCGATGGACGCATTGATGCACTGCGGAAGACCGCAAATGATCCAACTGGCGGTTCTGGCAGATCGCGGACACCGTGAGCTTCCGATTCGTCCAGATTACATCGGCAAGAACATCCCGACCTCCAAATCCGAGGAAATCGTAGTTGCGCTTCAGGAGACGGACGGTAAGGACGAAGTGACGATCAATCAAAATCGGGGGGAACAGGCATGATTACAACAACCAGTCAACTTAGAGAACGCAGCCTGCTCGGATTAAAAGAACTTAGCCGAAATGAAATTGAGTCGATTCTGGATCGCGCTCATTATTGGGAATCACAGCCGGAAAAGCTGGTTCCAGTGCTACAATCACGCTTTGCGGCTAACATGTTTTTTGAAAACAGCACCCGCACCCGCTTTTCTTTTGAAATGGCGGAAAAACGCTTAGGCGCTCAGGTTTTGAACTTTTCCGCTGCGGCCTCCAGTGTAGAAAAAGGGGAATCCATCTACGACACGGTACGCACGCTTGAATCGATGGGCATCGACGCAGGAGTCATTCGGCTGAAGCCGGACGGAGTGCTGCAAGAGCTTGCTGAGAAGGTCAGTGTCCCACTGGTGAACGCCGGTGATGGCAACAACGAGCATCCAACGCAGGCGTTGCTGGATCTGTACACGATGCGCAAGACTTTCGGCGAGCTAAAGGGCTTGCGAGTATCCATCATTGGAGACATTCTGCACAGCCGTGTGGCTCGATCGAATCTGTGGGCCTTGCAAAAATTTGGAGCCCAGGTTAGCTTCTGCGCGCCGGACAATATGCAGGCATCTGATCTTGCGGCGCACGCGCCTTATGTACCGATGCAAGAGGCATTGCAGGCAGACGTAGTTATGATGCTTCGGGTACAGCTGGAACGGCACGCCGAAGGGATGCTGCGTTCAGCGGATGAGTACCGCGAGCAGTACGGCTTGACAGAGCAAAGAGCAGCCAATCTTAAACCCGGAACGATCATTATGCATCCGGCTCCAGTGAACCGGAATGTGGAAATCGACAGTGCAGTTGTGGAAAGCGAACAATCACGGATTTTCCCGCAGATGGCAAACGGGGTTCCAATCCGCATGGCGGTAATGGAACGGGCAATGAAGCTGTAGAGACTGTCAGCAGGATCGCGGAATTAGCATTGGTAACGGTTAAAGCAAAGCATAACAAGCAGCGGCGAAAGTTGCAGAAAACCTGAGCGGAGGAACCTTTTACATGAACCAATTAATTATGAATGCAAGCGTATTGAATGAGCAGGGCGAGGCTGAACTGAAATCTATTCTGATCGCGGACGGAAAAATATTGGCAATCGTAAATGCAGACGCTGGAGTTAGTCTACTTGTGGAAGAAGGGGCATCCGAGCAGGAGAGCCAAGTCGAAAAAATCGACGCCCAAGGCAAGCTGGTGATTCCCGGTTTGATCGACATGCATGTGCATCTGAGAGAACCTGGCTTTGAATATAAAGAAACGATTGAAACGGGCAGCCGAGCGGCGGTGAAAGGCGGATTTACGACGATTGCCTGCATGCCGAATACACGCCCGGTGACGGACAATGTGGACACGGTTCAATTGGTACTGAAAAAGGGGCAGGACGCCGGGCTTGCCAAGGTACTTCCTTACGCAGCCATTACGAAAAACGAGTTGGGCCGCGAGCTGACGGATTTTGAAGCGCTCAAGGCAGCAGGCGCAATCGGCTTTACTGACGATGGTGTCGGGGTGCAAAGCGCGCAGATGATGAAGGATGCCATGGCGCGGGCCAAAGTGCTGGATATGCCGGTTATTGCTCACTGCGAAGATAACACGCTTGTTGAAGGAGCAGCGGTGACAGACGGCGAATTTGCCAAGCGCCACGGACTTAAAGGCATTCCGAACGAATCCGAAGCGATTCACGTCGGACGGGACATTTTACTATCCGAGGCAACCGGGGCACACTATCATGTATGCCATGTCAGCACGGAGCAGTCTGTGCGGCTGATCCGCCACGCGAAATCTTTTGGCATCAAGGTAACGGCTGAGGTATGTCCCCACCATTTGGTATTGTCGGATGAAGACATTCCGGGGCTGGACGCGAATTGGAAAATGAATCCTCCGCTGCGCTCCCCACGTGATGTGCAGGCCTGCATCGAGGGACTGGAGGACGGAACGATCGACATCGTCGTAACCGACCATGCGGCACACAGCGAAGAAGAGAAGGCAAAAGGGTTGGAGCTGGCGCCTTTTGGTATCGTTGGCTTCGAAACAGCTTTTCCGCTGCTGTACACGAAATTTGTAGCGACCGGACAATGGACGCTCGACTTTCTGGTACGGCGCATGACGGCTGACCCGGCACGTGTCTTCCGCCTCGACACAGGGCGTCTAGAAGAAGGAGCACCTGCGGACCTGACCATGGTTGATCTGGAGCAGGAGCAGGCCGTTGATCCGCAAGCATTTGCCAGTAAAGGACGCAACACTCCTTTTACAGGCTGGAAGCTCAAAGGATGGCCTGTGAAAACTTGGGTAGACGGCAGACTGGTATGGTCTGCTGACGAAGTGAAATAAATACAAAACACTAAAATAATAGAACCTTATTACAGGAAATCATACAGAGGAGTGAGACGGGATGCAGGCAAGATTGTTGCTTCAGGACGGCACGCTGTTTACAGGCACAGCATTTGGTGCGGACGGTGAAAAAACAGGCGAGGTCGTTTTCAACACAGGGATTACAGGCTACCAAGAGGTGCTGACCGATCCCTCTTATTGCGGACAAATCGTAACGATGACTTACCCGCTGATTGGCAATTACGGAATTACTCGGGATGACTTTGAATCGGTACGGCCTTATGTGCATGGCTTTGCCGTTCGACGTTACGAGCCGGTGCCAAGCAACTGGCGTGCCCAATACAGCGTGGACGATTTGCTGAAGGAATATGGCATCATTGGCATTAGCGACATCGACACCCGCATGCTTACCCGGATTATTCGCCATCACGGCACGATGAAGGGCATTTTGACGACAGGCACTCAGCCTGTGGAAGAACTGAAAGAAATGATGGCTGACCTGACAATTGAAGAACTGCGTAACCAGGTTCCATTGACCTCTACGCCTCATCCGTATAGCAGCCCTGGCAACGGGGAGCGGATCGTACTGATTGACTATGGTGCTAAGAGCGGTATCTTGCGTGAACTGAATAAAAGGGATTGCGACGTAGTAGTGGTTCCGCATGATACAACGGCAGAGGAAATTCGCCGCTTGGACCCGGACGGAATTCAGTTGTCCAACGGCCCTGGAGATCCCAAAGACGTACCGCATGCCGTACGCACGGTGGCTGAACTGCTAGGGGAATATCCGATCTTCGGAATTTGCTTGGGACACCAGCTGTTTGCCTTAGCTTCGGGAGCGGATACGGAGAAACTGAAATTCGGTCATCGTGGCGGTAACCATCCGGTGAAGGAACTGGAGAGCGGACGCTGCTTCATTACTTCACAAAATCACGGCTACACCGTGAATGAGGGCTCGATCGAAGGAACCGAGCTTGAAGTGACGCATATTAATAACAACGATAAAACGATTGAAGGTCTTAAGCATACCAAGTATCCCGCGTTTTCGGTGCAATATCATCCGGAGGCTGCGCCTGGACCTTACGATAACGGCTACTTGTTTGACCGCTTTCTGGACATGATCCGTGAGTACAAAAGAAATCATCCAAAGCAACCGCGTCAGGCTGCTATCGCCGCCGCAGTGAGAGGAGAGCGCTAATATGCCGAAAAATACAGAACTTAAAAAAATACTCGTAATTGGTTCCGGCCCTATCGTGATTGGTCAGGCTGCGGAATTCGACTACGCTGGTACGCAAGCCTGTCAAGCGCTCAAAGAAGAAGGCGTCGAGGTAGTGCTGATCAACAGTAACCCGGCAACCATCATGACAGACACGAACATGGCGGACAAAGTATACATCGAGCCGATTACACTTGATTTTGTAACACAAATTATCCGTCAAGAGCGTCCAGATGGCCTGCTTCCTACACTGGGAGGACAAACAGGACTGAATATGGCGGTGGAGCTGGCTCATGCCGGAGTACTGGAGCGTGAAAACGTCAAGCTGCTGGGAACACAGCTGACTTCGATTGAAAAAGCCGAAGACCGTGACTTGTTCCGCGATTTGATGCGTGAGCTGGAACAGCCTGTACCTGAGAGCGTCATTGTTACAACGTTAGAGGAATCGCTGGATTTTGCTAACGAAATCGGTTATCCGATCATCGTTCGCCCGGCTTATACGCTGGGTGGAACAGGCGGCGGGATCTGTGAGAACGAAGAAGAACTGCGTGAGACGGTAAGCTCTGGCTTGCGTTACAGTCCAATTGGACAATGTCTGGTGGAAAAGAGCATCGCAGGCATGAAGGAAGTCGAGTATGAGGTCATGCGTGACGGCAATGATAACTGTATCGTTGTCTGCAATATGGAAAACTTTGATCCGGTCGGCGTACATACTGGCGACAGTATCGTTGTAGCGCCGAGTCAGACGCTGTCAGATCGAGAGTACCAAATGCTGCGCTCCGCTTCCCTGAAAATTATCCGCGCCCTCAATATTGAAGGCGGATGTAATGTGCAGTTTGCGCTTGATCCACACAGCTATCAATACTATGTCATTGAAGTAAATCCACGGGTGAGTCGTTCCTCAGCGCTGGCATCCAAGGCGACTGGATATCCAATTGCCAAAATGGCTGCCAAAATCGCGCTGGGGTACACGCTGGATGAAATCGTGAACCCGGTAACGGGACAAACGTATGCTTGCTTTGAGCCGACACTGGATTACATCGTGAGCAAAATACCGCGCTGGCCATTCGACAAATTCATTTCTGCCAATCGCAAGCTGGGCACGCAAATGAAAGCAACTGGCGAAGTGATGGCTATCGGTCGCACGTTCGAAGAGTCCATCCACAAAGCGGTACGGTCGCTGGAAATCGGTGTACATCGTCTGCATCTTAAGGGAGCGGATCAACTGTCGGATGAGGTGCTCACGGAGCGCCTGATTAAAGCAGATGATGAGCGCTTGTTCCTGGTAGCTGAGGCATTCCGTCGCGGCTGGGAGCAGCAGGAAATTCAGGATTTAACGAAAATTGACTGGTGGTTCCTCGACAAGGTAGAGGGCATCGTCAAGTTCGAAGCCAAAATGGCCGAAGAATCCGAACTGACCTACGAAACACTCTATCAGGCCAAACGTAACGGCTTTACGGACCGCTCCATCGCCGAGGTTCGCAGTCTGAGCCAACCGGGTGGCAGCATGACAACCGAGCGCGAGGTACGTGAGTTCCGTTTGAGTCACAACCTGCGCCCGGTCTATAAAATGGTAGATACATGCGCAGCCGAGTTTGAAGCCACTACGCCGTACTACTACTCCTCTTATGAGGTGGAAAACGAAGTGATTCCATCCAATAAAGAGAAAGTCATCGTACTCGGCTCCGGGCCGATTCGGATCGGGCAAGGGATTGAATTTGATTACTCCACCGTGCATGCGGTATGGGCCATTCAAAAAGCGGGCTACGAAGCAGTGATTATCAATAACAACCCTGAAACCGTCTCTACGGACTTTAACACATCCGACCGTCTCTACTTTGAGCCGCTTTTCTTCGAGGACGTTATGAATGTCATCGAGCAGGAAAAACCGATTGGCGTTATCGTCCAGTTCGGCGGTCAAACGGCCATTAATCTCGCAGCTCCGCTTAGTGCGGCAGGCGTGAACATTTTGGGTACGAGTCTGGAAAGCATCGACGAAGCGGAAGATCGGAAAAAGTTCGAGCGGCTGCTGTCACGTCTGGCTATTGCACAGCCTAAAGGCAACACGGTCATCTCGGTAGATGAAGCGGTAGGAACTGCGCAAGGGCTGGGCTACCCGGTGCTGGTGCGTCCATCCTACGTCCTCGGCGGACGGGCGATGGAGATTGTATACTCCGATGCGGAATTGCTGCGCTACATGGAAGAAGCCGTTAAAATCAACCCTGAACACCCGGTGCTGATCGACCGTTACATGCTGGGCAAAGAAGTTGAGGTTGACGCCATCTGTGACGGCGATACGGTACTGGTGCCGGGCATTATGGAGCATGTGGAACGGGCTGGGGTTCACTCAGGTGACTCTATCGCGGTGTATCCGCCGCAGCACTTGTCCGACGAGTTGAAGCAAAAAATCGTGGAAATCACGATCAGCATCGCCAAGGAATTGAAAACGATTGGTCTGGTGAACATCCAGTTCGTCATTCATCAAGACGAGGTGTATGTGATCGAGGTCAACCCGCGTTCCTCGCGGACGGTTCCTTTCCTGAGCAAAGTCACGAATATCCCGATGGCGAATCTGGCGACACAGGCCATTTTGGGCGGCAAGCTCAAGGATGCGGGCTATACAGAAGGGCTATGGCCTGAAAGTAATTATGTCTCGGTCAAGGTTCCGGTATTCTCCTTTGCCAAGCTGCGCCGTGTAGAGCCGACCCTGGGGCCGGAAATGAAATCGACGGGTGAAGTGATGGGACGCGACATTCAGTACGCCAAAGCGCTGTACAAAGGACTCGTGGGTGCTGGTATGAAAATCCCTTCTACCGGGGCGATCATCATCACGGTGGCGGATAAAGATAAAGAAGAAGCTGTCGAGCTGATGCAGGGCTTTTACAGACTGGGCTACAAAATTATTGCAACAGGTGGAACGGCGGCTGCGCTGGAGCAGGCTAACATTCCAGTGAAGACGATCAACAAGCTGAGCGAGGGTACCCCAAATATTCTGGATATGATCCGTACGGGTGAAGCCAACTTCGTCTTCAATACGCTGACCAAGGGGAAAACCCCAGAGCGTGATGGCTTCCGTATCCGCCGTGAAGCGGTTGAGAACGGCATCGTCTGCATGACCTCGTTGGATACTGTACGCGCTTTGCTGAGAATGCTGGAGACGATTAACTTCACATCCGAATCCATGCCGGTTCTGAGCCGCTAACGCGATACGCGAATAGAGGATAAAAAATAAGTACTACAGGAAAGGACATTCATCAGCTTTGGCTGACGGATGTCCTTTATCACGGGCAAATATACCCGAATTGACGTGAAAAGGGGATGCAGGACGATGAACGAAGCATTTCAGCAGATGGCAGGACGGCTGATGGTCGCGTTAGATTACCCGGATGCGCAGCAGGCAGAGCGGCTCATTCAACAGCTGGAGGGTATTCCCTGTTATATAAAAGTAGGTATGCAGCTGTTTTATAGCGCAGGGCCTGCTTTTGTAGAGCAGCTAAAGTCGAGAGGCTACTCCGTATTTCTGGATTTGAAAATGCATGATATCCCCAACACCGTACGGGGAGGTGCGGAGAGCATCACCCGCCTGGGCGTGGATATGTTCAACGTACATGCTGCCGGAGGGCGAAATATGATGGCAGCCGCCAAGGCCGGGGCCGAAGCCGCGGTTTCCGCAGACAGCTCGCTTGCCATGCCGCTCATTATTGCTGTTACACAGCTAACCAGTACGGATCAGATAACGATGAACCAGGAGATAGGTATTCCTGGTACGGTACAGGATGCGGTCGTTCGATACGCACAACTGACCCGTGAGGCAGGCTTGGACGGAGTAGTGGCATCCCCGTTGGAAGTGCCTGCGATCCGCGCTGTTTGCGGGGCGGACTTCAAGACGATTACCCCTGGCATACGTCCGGCAGGCAGCACTACAGGCGACCAGTCACGTGTAGTGCTGCCTGGGCAGGCCATCGCCCAAGGCAGCAGCTACATCGTCGTTGGACGCCCTATTACGGCTGCATCAGACCCGCGTGCCGCAGCGGAACACATTATTGAGGAGATGAATCAAGTATGACTACATTAAATAATATCCCTGAGCAAATTGCATCCCATCTGTTACGTATTCAGGCGGTAGCGCTGCGTCCACAGCAGCCTTTTACATGGACATCCGGCATTAAATCGCCTATTTACTGTGACAACCGACTGACCATGTCCTACCCGGAGGTGCGCGAGCTGATTGCTGATTCGTTCGCTGCTGTGATCCGTGAGCAATATCCTGAAACCGAAGTCATTGCAGGCACGGCTACAGCGGGCATTCCTCATGCTGCCTGGGTGGCACAAAAGCTTAATCTGCCGATGGCGTATGTAAGGGACAAAGCTAAAGGACACGGCAAGGAGAACCAGATCGAAGGTCAGATTCGTGAGGGACAAAAGGTTATTGTTATCGAGGATCTCATTTCGACTGGCGGCAGCTCCATCAAAGCAGCGCAGGCCGTAGAGCAAGCAGGCGCCCATTCGTTAGCTGTACTCGCTATTTTCAGCTACCAGCTTGATAAAGCGACTCAAGCCTTTGCAGAAGCAGGTGTGAAGCTGCAAAGCTTGTCCAATTACACGGCCCTGATGGATGTCGCCTTGCGTGAAGGAACGATTCAGGAAGAAGAGTTGGAACTGCTGCGTTCCTGGCGTCAGGACCCGGCCTCCTTTGGCAAATAAGGCTTAGCATATAAAGTGTAACGAGGCCATTGATTAAAGTGACTCATACTCGTTGCAGATTGTTATGATGCAGGCCGTGTAATTCGAATTCGATCCGGTTACACTAACTTCTACCATCATGTGAAAAGAGGGAGTTCGGATGTATTGGATTTACTACGGCAGACTGTACACGACCAAATTTCAGGCAGGATGTCTGGCAAAAAGGCTGGAGCACGATGGCTGGATGTATGGCTACAACGATCCCCGCGCAGTGGAGGTGTACCGCTCGCGCAAAGGACGTTATGGTGTTCGATTTATTCCCTAGATTCATAAAAAAAAATTAAAAAAGAAAAATTTTCGGAAAACTATTGACGAAACACAAGAAAATGTTGTATATTAATTAACGCCGCTGTTTTATGTAAATGTAGCGTGAATATACATATTTTTTTGAGGGCCCTTAGCTCAGTTGGTTAGAGCGGTCGGCTCATAACCGATTGGTCGGGGGTTCGAGTCCCTCAGGGCCCATTTCCTCAAAAACCCTTGCATAGCAAGGGTTTTTTTTGTTGTCTTATATAGGGTTTATGAGCTTCTACATAAATGTCTTCTGAAATCATCCAAGTATCTTCCCACATCCCACGATCACACTCTCCGTCGCTTTCAAGACTCTTGAAAGCCTAATTTCTCAAGGACAATTAACCCAAATTTTGAAGTCATATTTATCCTCCAGTTCCTTTTGGATGGAGTATACTCCATAATCAGCACCGATAGGTTTTTTTGAGAGATGTGTATTTAAAATGTTAGAGGAGGGCAGAGAAAAATTATCCTTGTGAACAATAGTTGAGTTAGATAGTTCTTTTTTAACTTGTATGCGAATGTACTTTTACCAGAACCACCACAACCATCTACCCCAATCAGCAAAGTAGATTGCTTTTTAGATTTTTCGTTTATAGCATTTACGAAGTTTTGAAAAGAGTTGAAATGCCCCTCTATTATTTAGTAAATTATGATAAGCTAAGCTTATCATAGGTCGCTTCCGTTGAGAACGGACAGCTTAACGGTATGGAACTCATCAACTCACAGTTAGTTTACAATTAGATCTAAAAAGAGGACTCCACTGGCTGAATGCTGGTGTGAGTTCCAGTGTACTTCTTTAGATGACTTTAAACGTGAGCCTTTCATTGGAGAGGATTAATTAAGGCAGTTGACCTGCTCCGAGGTACTTATTATTTGAAGTACTCCATGAATACGTCGCTATAGCTAAATCCCATCCACCCTCAGGTCTGTACTTTTTCCAATATTGTTTAACGGTTCCCTTTATATCAACTTGTACACCCTGATCACCCATAATGGAAAGTTTATTAAATAATGTACCATTTCTATATTGATAAGCATAAAACTGTGTATTTGATGGCCCATATTCAAACGTTATTGCTACGTGCTTTTCTTTTTTAGATACTTGATAAATCTGGATGGTTGGCTGTTTAAAAAATTCATCACTTATTATATTTGTGTTAATTAATTCAACAGCCCCTTTAGAATTAACAAGAAAAAAATTACCCGCTTCAGTAAGTAGGAAGTATTCCTTTTTACCATCTCCGTTTAAATCTGCAGATTTGCTCAGTGTTATAATTTCACGAGGATATTTTTTCTTTAGGATTTCTTTGGTTTTGATTTCTACAGCAAATGTTGGAAATTGGAGGAATACAGAAACAATGATTACTGAGAAGAATACTAATATATATTTCTTCATTTTTATGACTCCTTATCCTTTTAATTTTCAAAACACAAAATTAGTCTATCAGAACTAGGAATATTTTTCTAGGTTGATTCACCTTGTTTAGAATGTATGTTCGTAATATAATTTTTGCAACGGCGAGGTAAGCGGGGGCTGATTGACTCCTACAATTCACTTACGTTCTTTTCGTTCCAAAAAGAAGCACTGCCCTAATAAACGGACAGTGCTTCTTTTGATATTCTCGAAATCGCTTAACAAAGTGCCTAAAAAACTCGCTACCAAATCACCATTTTGATAATGATCGTTGACTCCACATTCCCAGGAACACTTACTCCAATCTTAGAGCACCTTAACAGTGTATACCATTCTCAATTTACCGTTACCGCCGTAAATCTCAACTCTTGCAGTTGTTGCAGTGGTGGTTGTTACCACGCCAGAAGCGGAGATTGTCACATTTCCACTTGCCACTTTATAAGTATCCCCCGGGTAATTTGACAGCGCATAGGAATAATTTCGCGGTAACGTAGCAGTTCTGTAGTATACTCCGTTAACTTCTACAGTAGGCGTAATTATCGGTGAAGGACCTACTGCTGCGGACGCACTAGGGACGATGATACTACCAATGAGCCCCAAAGACATGACCGTTGATAATAATATTTTCTTAGTATTCATAAAAAATTCCTCCTGATGTATGATATGAGCTCCTAAAATATACCATGCAAAATTGTTGATTTCACTTCATTCGACAAATAGTGTCAAAATAGTACAATAAAACGATTCTAAAGTCCTATAAAATACAAAAGAATTAAAATATAACAATTTAAGTATTTACTTTTTAACTTACCGTACTTTTGAACTATCTCCATAGCTGTATAGTTTTTGACCCACACGGAATAAAAAACGGACGTCAGAGTGATTAGCCCCAAGTCCTTTCAAGTCTCTCACCGCTGACTGGATTCCTTTCTACCATACGTTGTTTTAATGCAGACAGTTCCGTGCATTTACGAATGGCTTCAGCGACCAATTTAGCGATCTGTCTTGCTCCTTCATCAGAAAAATGAGTATTATCCGTTACGCCAGCGGGGTAATTCGGATGTACTTTTTCAGGTAAATGCATAAATAGCTGCTTGGACCCTTCTTCTCCAAGGTTACGATAAAACTGCTGAGAGGCTTTAAAAATATCGAGCAGCGGTGTCCGCGTTTCCTCGGCTACTCGTCTCATCGCTGCGGGATAGGCTCCCACAGCAAGCGGATCAGGCTCTCCGTCTGCGATAAAGCGGCGGCGGCTTACAGAGGTCAACAGCACTGGAATTCCACCACGCTCCCGGGCAGACTCAATACATTGAATTAGGTTTAGGCGATAGTCCCCGTCAGGATCGGTATAGCGGGTGGGATCTTCCTTCTTCTCATCGTTGTGTCCAAATTGAATAAACAGATAATCGCCAGCTCGAAAATCCCTTTCAATATGAGCCAATCGACCTTCGGCTATAAAAGATTTAGTGCTTCGTCCATTAACCGCACGATTGTTCACTTGAACAGACGGATCAAAATAACTCTGCAAGTGTTCGCCCCAGCCTGTCATCGGTTTTTCGGTAGCTCCTTTTTGGGCAGCCGTGGAGTCACCAGCGATAAACAGCCTGGATGTGATCCGCTGCCCTTCCGTAACAAAGCTATGTTTTTGCAGCCACTTTTTCGCAAGAGCGAGCCATTGCTGGCATTCGCGGTTATCCTCAGCCAGTCCCAAGCCGTGTCGCCCTTCCTCAAATACATGCAGCTCAAATGGAATGCCTTCTCTGGATAATGCGGAAGCCAGCAACAAGCTGTTTTCGACCGGAACAGTGGCGTCATTGGCCGTAGTCCAAATAAAAGTTGGAGGGGTCTGTGAAGCCACTTGTTGATCGGATGAAAAGGCGTGAAGCTGCTCCTGTGTCGGCTGTTCACCTAAAAAACGAGTGCGGCTTCCGATGTGCGTATAAGCATCATGAAACGTAATCACAGGATAGCCCAACAGCAGAAGATCGGGTTTTTCCACCCCTCTGGTAGCGACAATGGAGGCCAAGTGCCCGCCTGCTGAAAATCCAACCAGACCTACTTGCTCCGGAATTACTTTCCAGTTTTTGGGCGTTTGTCGAATCCACCTCAGGGCATGTTCCACATCCTCCAACAAGGAATCGACCTCAAAGTCTCCGACTTGATAATGCAGCACACCTGCATGAATACCTAAATCATTCAACCACCGAGCTATGGGCTCTCCCTCATGTGATGCCAAGTGCTCGTAGCCACCGCCGGGCAGTACCAATATAAAAGGGCGAGCTTCATGGGCCACTGCTGGATAGAGGGAGAGAAAGGAAGTGTCTGCTGGAAATTCTTTTTTTACAATCTGATCTTTATGACTAACAACATGTAACATAAGGTACCTCCAAATTCCTTTTTTAAATTCTGCAAGCCTGCTTGAAGAGTGGGCTTAAGCCCAGGTTTGTTTTTTAAATAAATGCACACGTGAAAAAAATGATTTAAACCTTGTTATGAAAGCGCTATAATTTTGGTATGATGCAAAGAACCAAAGGGGGAGCGCAATGAAAAGAGGCAGAATGTTTTACACCATTTTTATTACGATTCTGGTTTTGGGAATAGGGCTGGTGGCCAGCTTCGGCAGCTACATCTATTTTACAACAATTAGCTCAGTCATGGAAAGAGTTTCCAACAGTAAACAAAGCTACATGACTCAGATCAAAAACAGTCTGGAGCAGAAAATCCAAACGATTGAATATGCTTTCAATACGTATAGTACGACCAGTTCATTTGATGAAGTCGTAAAACATCCCATTACAGAAAAAGATTTTGTAGCGTATCGGAATGTGAATTCGCAACTCAATTATATTGCTACGATGGGATTAGAAGGAACGGAATACTCACTGATTAGCCTGGATCAGAATTGGAAAATCTCCAATGGAAGCCTGTCCTATTTGACGAAAACTGAACGAGAGAAGCTATTTAAAACCTATATCGACCATCAGGATAAGGGGCTATTCTGGATTAAAACAGACAAGGGAATCCGCTTTGTAAATACTTTGCCTGTATTCTCCAAAAAGAAGCAAGCCATTGCGCTGTCGGATATTTCGTTGCAAACGTTAAATCGTACAATGCAGGCAGAGGATCACATGGCCGTTTTTATTCTGAATAAACAAGGCGATTTATTGTACGAAACGGAGCCCGTTGAACAATTATTATCCGCCCAGCAGCTTCAGCACATTTCAGAGGCTACGGCTACACCCGACAATTCAGGCATGTTGACACTGGAAAAAACGAAGCATCAGCCTGGTCAGCAGGTCATTTATGCCAAGTCCGCTTATAACAACTGGACCTACTTAACGATATTAGATAAAAAGGAGATTTCGAATGCATTCCAAACGACTAAATTTGGAATCATCACGATGGTACTTGTACTCACGCTCTTGATTGTAGTGGTGGCGTATATGGTAGCCGTTTATTTTACAAAGCCATTCCAGCAAATTAAACGCAGCCTGCCTAAGAATCCTAATTTTTCGTTCAAAAATGAGCCTTCCAGAAATGAAATTGACTGGATTATTGATTCGATTGACAGCATTGTAACGGAAAAGGAGAGCCTGGAAAGCCTCATTCAGTCCGAAATGCCACAGCTTGAAACCCAATTGATTCTCAACCTGTTCCGCAGGCGTATTTCAGCAGAGGAGCTGGTACGAAAAATGCCACGCTTGGGCTATCCACAACTTGAGAACCCCATGTATATTACCCTGTTGATCCAACTGGATAATCTGGGAGATCGGGAGCCCTCGGATAAGGACGTTTTACTGCTGGCCATTAACAAAATCGTAGAAGAGACCATTCCAAAGCAGCAGCGAATGCTTCCCATTATTTTGAACGATGACATCCAGGCGACCATTTTAATGTTTACAGGAAAGAACGAACAGGAAATAAACAAGCAAGTGCTGGACGATGCCACCCTTTTAATTCGAACTGTAAAAGAGTATTTGAATGTATCCATCAGTATCGGCATTAGTAAGTCGTATGACAATTTGTTAGAAAGCAAGGAAGCCTGTGAGATGAGTAAGCAAGCCTTGCACCACCGTTTAAATTTAGGCAAAGAATCCATTATATTTTATGAAGACATTTCCACGGTCATTTCAGGTCCGGTGCTGCTTCATTATCCGACGGAATTGGAATCGCAGCTGTTTGACGCTATTCGAATAGGAGATGAAGAGCAAGTACGACTTACCGTACATTCCTTATTGACTGAAATCATGACAAAGAACAATCATTCCATGAACTTTGAGGTGCTGTTGGTGCGGTTTGTGAATAATCTCATTCAATTGGAGCAGCTGCTAGGGATCGAAGTGCTGCTGACGCAGAACAATCATGCGTTGTACCATCGTTTGCTGGACATTCGTAATCCGGAAGAGATCGAGCGTATGCTGGTGGAGCAAGTCATTTCCCCTATGGTAAAAAGTATGAAGGAGAAGACGAACCAGCAATTCCGCTGTCTCTCTGAGAAAATTGCCGCCATAATCCGAGCTGAATATGACCAGGAATTGTCACTGGAGCTTATTGGGGACCGTCTTCATTACAATCCCAATTATTTAAGCAGTATTTTCAAAAAAGAATATGGTACGACGTTCAGCGAATATCTGATGGGCTACCGGCTGCAAATGGGCAAGAAGTGGCTCGTTGAAACAGATATGACGATTAAAGAAATCGCCGAGCGATTGCAATATCATAATCCGCAGAACTTTATCCGCTCGTTTCGGAAAAAGGAACAGGTCACGCCCGGAGCATACCGCAAGATGAAGCAAGCGAATTGAGCTGAAATTTCACTGGCAATCGAGGGGCAGCTTATCCTTTTACCGCCCCTAATAATGCCCCTTTGACAAAGTGTTTTTGTACAAATGGATACACGATTAGCATAGGAACGGTTGCCACCACAATGACCGCCATCTTAATCGTCTGTGCAGGTGGGATGACATCCACAGAGGTTCCTTCTGCCTGCATACCACTGGAAACGATTACAATTTGGCGAAGCAAGACCTGAATGGGCCATTTGGCGGAGTCATTGATATAGAGAATGGCATGCATATACGTATTCCAGTAGGCTACCGCGTAGAAAAGTGAAATGGTTGCAATCGAGGGCATCGCTAACGGCAGCATGATTTTAAAGAAGATGCCAAAATCGTTGCACCCGTCCATCTTGGCCGATTCCTCCAGATCATCCGGCAACGCCTGAAAAAAGTTTCGCATAATAATCAGGTTAAACGCATTAATGGCCACGGGAAGTATAAGGGACCAATACGAATTGATAAGCCCCATGCTTTTTACAACCAGAAAAGTTGGAATCATCCCTCCGCTAAACAACATGGAAAACACCACAATGAAGTTAATCGTATTTCGGCCAAGCAGATATCTTCGGGATAATCCGTACGCCATAAAAGCAGTAAAGATCATACTCACCACGGTACCGACGACAGTCACTCCGATCGAAACCCCTAGTCCTCTGAAAATCGTTGGGGTCGACAGGATATACCGATATGCATCCAGGGAAAAAGTGACAGGGAACAAAATGAATTTTTTAGCTACCACTTCTTGGGTTGAAGCAAAGGAGCTGGCAATGATATTCAGAAAAGGCAAGAGACAAGTGAGGGCAATGAGAATTAATAAAGTACTGTTTACAATGGTAAAAATACGACTGCCCAGCGATTCTTTTTTTAGTGATGTTTGCGCCAAGTGTATGACCTCCTCGTAATCGTTTACATGTAAACTGTACCAAGAGGGTGGAATTCCGTATATAATCAAATCTTGAGGTGTTCTCCTAAGCATGGAAATAAGAGGGTAATCATTAGGTTGTGTAGTAATCATTAGGTAAGGTGAAAAGCCGGAAAATAGGCGGTATATAAGGTTTTGTAAACGCTATCATTTGATGATTATATGCGTAACGCCAAAAATCACGTACTCTTGAAAACGTATACATAAACGTTTGAAGGAGGTCGAGCTAATGAAAGCTTCAAGTGTCCCGTCACCGAACATGAAACCGAATCTGAAAATGAAAAAGAACAACAGAACGACGGAAAATCTTTTACGTATGCAAAAACATAAGTTGCTGTACCTGATGGTTTTACCCGGACTAGTGTACTTCATTATTTTTAAATATTTCCCTATGGGCGGTTTGGTCATTGCGTTTCAGGATTATCAAGCCTTTCTGGGAATCACGGGTAGCCCGTGGGTAGGAATGAAGCATTTCATTCGTTTATTTACCGAGCCCACGTTTTTCATGCTATTACGTAACACCCTGGTTATATTTGCGCTCAACATTGTGATTTTCTTTCCATTACCGATCATTTTGGCATTGATGCTGAATGAGGTCAGGAAGCGTGTGTTTAAAAATATCATTCAAACGATTATCTACATCCCGCACTTTATGTCATGGGTCATCATTGTTTCGATTTCTTATGTATTTTTAACCGTAGACGGCGGAGTACTAAATGAAATGATTGCTGCGCTAGGCGGTGAGAAGATCAGCTTCTTAACTTCCCAGGAATGGTTGCGTACCGTTTATATGGGGCAAGTGATCTGGAAGGAACTAGGCTGGTCTACCATCATTTATCTGTCGGCGATTACGGTCGTGGATACGCAACTGTATGAGGCAGCAGAAATGGACGGTGCCGGACGTCTCCGAAAAACATGGCATGTTACCTTGCCTGCAATTCGCCCAGTCATTATTACGTTGTTAATTTTGAAAATTGGCAGCACGCTGGATTTGGGATTTGAGCATATGTATCTGCTATTGAACTCACTAAACCGCGAGGTTGCTGAAATCTTTGATACTTACATTTATACAGCGGGCTTAAAGAATGGACAATTGAGTTTTAGTACGACGGTAGGACTTTTTAAAGGCGTGGTGGGATTAATTCTAATTATGGGCTCCAATCGACTGGCCAAGAAATTTGGTGAAGACGGCGTTTACTAATGACGACGGGAAGGATGCGAAATGGTACGGTTTGTAGAAAACATGAACAAATGGTGCATGCGGCTGCTCCGGCTGGTTTACCTTAATTTGCTGTGGACGGTTGCAACGATCCTGGGCTTGGGCTTTATAGGTGTGGGACCTGCAACTGTCGCTATGCTCAGTATTTTAAGGCAATGGATTCGGGGGAATGAGGAGGTCGCCATTTTCTCTGCGTTTGTACGTTACTTTAAAGAAAGCTTTAAAGAAGCCGCGATCATTGGAGCCATTTACAGCCTCGTGGGCTACGTACTCTACGTGGATATCGTCAATGTCTCGTCCTGGTATGTTCGCGTAGTGACGCTGATTGGAGCCTTTTTGTATCTCATCTCTCTGGCGTACATTTTCCCGTTACTGGCTCATTATGATTGGAAAGGGATTAAGCTGAAAATCAGAATGTCCGTGGTGATTGGGTTTTCGTATTTGCAATATACACTTGTTCTTTTTGTTGCGATTGTCGCGCTTTTTACATTGATTCTAGGCTTGTACCCAGGAATTCTGACTTTTGCCGGAGCCAGTATCATCGGTTATCTCGTGATGTGGATGACGCATCAGGTGTTTAGCAAAATAGAGCGAGAGGTTCTGGTGAAAGAGGAAGATATGGCATGAATATACGATCAGAAAAGGAGCAAACACAATGAAAAAAGGAATCACGATGAAAAAGGGAATATCGGGCCTTCTTGCCGTACTTATGGTCATGAGTGTTTTTTTAGCTGCTTGCGGTGACAAGGGGGCAGAGGATCAAGGCAGCCAAACCTATGACCCGAATTCAAAGCTGGAATTAACCTGGTTAAATGTATTGCATACAGCCTCTCCACCTACAAACACGATTAAGAACAAAATTGAAAAAAACACCAATTCCAAGATTACGTTCAACTGGGTTCCTGATGCGTCCAAGGAAGAGAGGATCACTACAGCGCTGGCGTCCGGTGAATTGGCGGATATCGTGACTCTTACGATGATGACAAATTCTTCAGTTCGAAGTTCATTGAAATCAGGTCTATTCTGGGATGTAGGGAGCTATTTGGACGATTATGACAATTTAAAAAAGATACCTCCCGAAGTTAGAAATGCAGCTTCCATCGAGGGTGTTCTGTATGGAGTTCCATTCCAGAAAAATTTGGCACGAGCAGGCTTGGTTATTCGCAAAGATTGGCTGGATCGTTTAGGACTTAAAGTACCTACGACCCTGGATGAGCTTTACGAAGTTGCGAGAGCGTTTACAGAAGATGATCCGGACGGTAATGGTAAAAAGGATACGACAGGCTTTGGCGACAGATCTGATCTGCGCTACAGCAGCTTTAAAACCTTAAGCTCTTATTTTGGCACACCTAATGGCTGGAAAGTTGATGAGAATGGCAAGTTTACGCCGGAATTTGATACACCTCAATATTTGGAAACGATAAAGTATTCCAATAAATTATATAAGAACGGGTATATATCGAAGGATTTCGCCGTAACCGCTAAAACCGATCAGCAGCAGCAATTTGCTCAAGGGAAAACCGGAATTTATACGGGAATGGTGGATATCACCAACTTGAGAAATCTGTCACAAGGATTGCAAAAGGGGCTTGAATTGGTGCCTGTAAACAAAATTTCCAATGGAGACGGTAAATATCACATTTGGTCCGAGGGCAGCGGAGTTGGCGGTTTGCTGGCATTTCCTAAATCCGAGGTGAAGACGGAAGCTCAATTGAAAAGATTGCTTCAATTTGTCAATGATTTGATTGATGAAGAAGTATTTATGGACATGACAGGTGGTATCAAGGGAACTCATTATGACATTGATAATGAAGGAGCTTTCAGAATTATTAACACCGATTTGTGGCAAGCAGATGTACAGCCGTTTGCAAGCTCCAGACCGAGTGAAGTAACTTACACGTTAAAAGATGCCAACCCTGAAAAGGAACTGGCCAATCAATTAATCAAGGAAAATAACGAATTTGCCGTTTTGGACCCAACCGTTCCTCTGGATTCTGTAACTGCCAATGAAAAAGGAACTGAACTCGAAAAAATTATTACCGATGCTACGTTCAAATTTATTATGGGTGAGACCGATGAAGCCGGATTTAAAGCAGCGGTAGAAAACTGGAAAAATTCCGGTGGATCACAGATTATTACTGAATACGAAGAAGCGTATAAGAAATCGAAAAAATAAGGATATAGATATAGGTTGAACATCAGTGTACATGAAGTGCCACTACGCAGGCGGATGGTGCTTACCATCGCTGACGCTTGTTCAGCACCATTCCGCCTACTCCGTTTTCCAGTGTATTTTTAAGTTCAGCCTATATAAATTATTTGCGCATTCACAAATACGATGACAGGAGAGAGCGAGATGCAAGTGTATAACATTGTAGATTATGGAGCACCTCAGGATGGTACGACGTTGGCAACAGGGGCGATTGCGGCTGCGATTGAAGCGGCTAGCCATGCCGGGGGAGGAACGGTATTTGTTCCCTCGGGTACGTATCTGACAGGCGCTATCTTTCTGAAAAGTAACATTGAGCTGCATGTAAGCCCCGGTGCAATTCTTTCCTTCAGTACGGATTTGGTTGATTATCCAGTAGTAGAATCCAGATGGGAAGGCGTTCAGCGAGAAGTACATGCGTCGTGTATTTATGGACAGAACCTGGAGAATATTTCAGTTACAGGCAGCGGAACGCTGGACGGAAATGGTCAACCGTGGTGGGAAAAGCATCGGAATCATCCCGAGGAGTTACAGTACCCGAGACCCAAATTAATCAGCTTTGACCGTTGTCAGCGGGTCACCATTAAAGATATCATGTTGAAAAATTCCCCCAGTTGGACTGTAAACCCTATCGCTTGTTATAACGTTACGATTGACAATGTGTCCATTCTTAACCCGGCGGATTCCCCCAATACGGATGGCATTAATCCCGAATCCTGTTCCAATGTTCGTATTAGTAACTGCAATATTGATGTGGGCGATGATTGTATTGCGATTAAAGCAGGAACCGAGGATACACAGGAGAGGATTCCTTGTGAAAATATAACGATTACCAACTGTACGATGGTGCATGGACATGGCGCTGTCGTACTGGGAAGCGAGATGAGTGGAGATATCCGTAATGTCACGATCAGCAATTGTGTGTTTAAGCAAACGGATCGGGGCATCCGCCTGAAATCAAGACGGGGACGCGGCGGAATCGTCGAGGATATTCGTGTTAGCAATATTGTGATGGAAGATGTGATTTGCCCATTTATTCTGAACCTCTATTATTTCTGCGGACCTCGGGGTAAAGACAAATATGTCTGGGACAAAAATCCCTATCCAATTACCGATGAAACGCCTTGCTTTAGACGGATTCATTTTTCCGATATCACGGCACGACAGGTTCATGCGGCTGCTGGGTTCTTATACGGACTTGCAGAACAATATATTGCTGAAATTACATTTTCCAATATTGATATTTCTATGGCGAAAAATGCGATTCCCGGCCGTCCTGCCATGATGACAGGGATCGAAGATATGAACAACCGTGGTTTTTATTTAGGCAATGTGAGAGATATCCGTTTTCAACAGGTGACTATTGAGAATCATGAAGGTCCCGCTTTTTATATTGAAAACGGGGAAGGCGTTGAAGTCAACCGTTGTCATTCGAAGAATACAAACCAGCCTGAAAAGCTGATTGAACAAGTGACGATACAACCTTCTGAACAAAATATTTTTAATTGAGGATTTTGCAAAAATCCTGATTTAGGAGGGGCATAGAAGGAGGGAAAACGTGGATAAGCTGCAAGCATTATTGGGTGACCTTCCGGCAGACCGACCCGTTACGGCCACCCTGCTAAAGCAAGAGGAGCAAGAGGGATACCAATTGAAATATCTCCTGCTGGACATCAACGGAATCGAGCCTGTGCCAGCTTATATAGCCACACCATTACAAGGAAACGGTCCGTTTCCATTGGTCATTTTCAACCATTCGCATGGAGGCAATTATACCAATGGACGCAAGGAATTTATCCATAGCAGCCCTTACTTGCAGCAGCCCTCGTTTGCTAAAACCCTGACAGACATGGGCTATTGCGCTTGTTGTATTGACATGTGGGGCTTTAATGAACGCGGGGGTAAAACCGAAAGCGAGCTGGTAAAGGAGATGCTCTGGCAGGGCCAAGTGCTGTGGGGCATGATGCTGTACGATAACCGTCGTCTGGTGGATTATATGTGCCAGCGAGAGAATGTTGATGCTTCTCGCATTGCAACGATTGGCATGTCGATGGGGGGCCTGATGGCGTGGTGGCTGGCAGCGCTAGATGAGCGGATACAGGTCACGATTGATATTTGCGGACAGGTAGATGCCCATACGCTGATCGCCAAAAGGGGACTGGATCACCATGGCTTCTATTCCTATGTCCCCGGCTTGCTTAAGCATTTTACCACGCTGGATATTCAAAAGCGGATTGTTCCCCGTCCACGAATGAGCATAACAGGTCAAAATGATCGAATGTGTCCTATTGAAGGAGTCGAGCATCTGGCGCAAGGACTGCTGGAAGCTTACCAGGAAGCAGGTCGCCCTGAGCATTGGCAGCCTGTGATTGCAGGTGGTGGGCATATGGAGACTTTGGAAATGCGAACGGCGTGGCAATCATTTTTAGCAGAACATCTGTAATTCCAATGAAAGGATTGGGGCAACCATGCTGGTAGGGAAAGAATCCTTTTGTGATTTCCATACGATTCAAGAGGCGATTGCTGCATTGGAGCAGTCGCCTTCCAATGAAATGGAAACGCTGTATATTTTATCGGGTACCTACGAGGAAGAGGTGCGAATTTACCGTTCGTATCTTCATATCATAGGCATCGGACAGGTAGACATTCGAATGCATCGATATGCCAAGGAGCGGGATGAGGCAGGGGAGGAAATAGGGACCTTTGCGACTCCCACTTTATTTTTAGGCGGTAGCCATCTGATGTTGGAAAATCTCACGATTTCCAACACAGCGGGACAGGGGGAAGCCATTGGGCAGGCTGTTGCTGTATATGCTCACTGTGATAAAACGGTTTTTAGAAACTGCACCTTTCGCGGGCATCAGGATACGTTATTTACAGGTCCCTTGCCTCCGGCACCGAAAGAACGGCTAAAGTTTGGCGGCATCCATTTAAAAGAACATCATGCCCACTATCGCCAGCTCTATCAGCATTGCTATATCGAGGGCACGGTCGATTTTATTTTTGGCGGGGCGACAGCTTATTTTGAACATTGCGAAATTCGCAGTTTGCGCCATCATGAGAACCAAACGAGCTACGTTACAGCCGCTTCCACTCCCCACGGACAAGCGTATGGCTATGTATTCAATCATTGCTGCTTAAGCGCAGAGCCTGATATTACCCCGGTATTTTTGGGGCGGCCGTGGCGTGAGTATGCCAAGACCGTATTTGTGGATTGTAAAATGGGCGAACATATTGATCCACGGGGTTGGGACAATTGGGACGATTCTGCAAATGAGAAAACGGTTTGCTATCAGGAGTATGGTGTATCCGATGTTGCCTCGTTGCTTAGGCAGCGTGTTCCGTGGGCGGGTTGTTTTGAAGCAGGAGCAGAAGCGTGGAGCAAGGAGCAGGTTTTTGGTGGAGACACTTTTTGGAAGCAAGGAGGAGCAATTTCTCATGATGATCCAAAATCCCATATTAAAAGGCTTTAATCCCGATCCGTGTATTGTACGAGTCGAGGATACTTACTATATTGTCGTGTCATCGTTTGAGTGGCTGCCGGGAGTACGGGTCTATCAGTCCACAGATTTGGCACATTGGGAGCACTGCACAGATATTTTGACCGATCAGGTTGATTTAAAAGGAAACCCGAAAAATTGCAGCATTTGGGCGCCGCAGCTGAGCTACGCGGATAACCTTTTTTATCTGCTCTATACGGATGTAAAGAGCACCAGACGTCCGTTTAAGGACGTTCATAATTTTGTGATGACGGCGCCTGCGATCCATGGGCCATGGTCGGACCCGGTATATCTCAACAGCAGTGGATTCGATCCGTCTTTATTTCACGACGAGGATGGACGTAAATGGCTATTGAATGCATTGTGGGATTACCGCATGGTGGACAGCAATAAATCTTCAGGTATTGTTATGCAGGAATACGATAGCGGACAGCAACGACTGATTGGCGAGCCTGTGAAAATTTTTGATTGCACGACTTTGAAAAAGACAGAGGCCCCTCATATCTACAAGAAAAATGGATATTACTACCTTATTACAGCGGAAGGTGGAACGGGTACGGGACATGCGGTAACCGTAGCCCGTTCGAAGCAGCTATTCGGGCCTTATGAAGTAGACCCGCATAACCCGATGCTTACGTCACGCGATCGTCCTGAATTCCCTTTACAATGTGCAGGACATGGCAGTCTTGTACAGACGCCAGATGGTGATTGGTATATGGCTCATTTATGTACTCGTCCATTGGAAGGGAAGTATGCCATTTTAGGGCGAGAAACAGCCTTGCAGCACGTGTACTGGAATGATGAAGGCTGGCTGCGATTAACCGGCGGGGGCCATACGCCGCAATTAGAAGTGCCTGCACCGATCGGAACCACTTTCCCGGCAGGGCACAAGGACAGCTTTGTATTCGAAGACTTTTTCGAGGGGCCCATTTTAAATAAAACGTGGAACACATTGCGTATACTGGCGGATGACCGTTGGTGCTCACTGAGCCAGCGTCCGGGCTATCTCCGAATTTTGGCTGGAGAATCCATTCAAAGTCTGTTTCAGCATCATGTGCTTGCCATCCGGCAAACCGATCATCATTTTCGGGTAGAAACGGCCTTGGAATATCAACCTGTTAGCTATTTGCAAATGGCGGGGCTCCTGCTGTATCTAAATGAAGAAAATTATTTATATGCTTATGTCAGCTATGAAGAGGCACAAGGGAAAGTGCTACGCATGATGCGATGTGAAGCAGATACATTCACATTAGTTCCCCATGCGATTACACTTCAGGAGGAGCTCCCTATACATTTGGCCGTAGAAGTCCATGCAACCCAAGGACGGTTTTATTACCATGTCGGGAATGAACCTACCTGGACTCCGCTTTTTGAAAAGCAAAATATCAGCTTTTTATCAGGTGGATTTACAGGGAATTTTGTAGGGATTGCCGCCCACGACATGCAACAATTTCAAGGCAGCTACGCTGATTTTAGCCACTTTCTGTATCATGGGCAAGATCATCTATCCTCTTAAAATACCTTTCTTTCGTTAGGAGTATTTATCAAGGTATTTTTTTCAAGCCCTTGTTCTTAGCAGGGGCTTTTTGCAATTTTTCATGAACCTGAAGTCAATTGGATTATTTTGGAGGAGTTCAGTTATAATGAAATCAATATGTATAGTAAAATCATCGGAATAAGCGAAGAGGGGGAATAATCCATGAATCCCGTGTTACATCATTACATTGCAGGACTTGAATTTTCCGGGGTGCTTTTTTTTATGGGCTTGAAAGCTGTACCTGTTCACCTTTTCACGTTATAACCTCGCAAAACTTCTAAAAAAACGGTGGTCGCTTTCGTTTCAAATACCGCAGAAGGGGTCAGAAAAGAGAATTTCCGAACGACCGGGAAACCACTTATATCCAACACTTTTAAAGTGCCCAAGGTGAGTTCCTTTTGAATCGTCCACTGTGACAGCAAAGAAATGCCCAAGCCTGCTTCTACAGACTCTTTAATAATCTGGGTGCTGCCAAAATCCATAATATGAGCAGGGGCAAACTGAAATCGTGCAAACATCTTTTCCGCCGCTTCCCGGGTTCCAGAGCCTTCTTCGCGCAGAATCCATATGTCCTCTTGTAGCTCACTTAATCCCACTTGAGCTTTACTAGCCAAACGATGATGATGTGGAACGACGATATACATTTCATCTTCTGCAAACGGTTCAATATACAAATGGTCATGTTGAAATTGTCCTTCAATAATCCCGACATCCAGTTGATTGCGGATCACCAATCTTTCAATTTCCTGAGTGTTGCCGATGCTAATGGAGGGCTGAATGAGTGGATATTGACTTCTCATTTGCGCAATCACATGAGGAAGTACGTACTCTCCGTACGTGTAGCTTGCGCCAATGGACAGATTGCCCTTTGTCGTATTCATCAACTCGTCCACTAAATACTGCATTCGGGTGTGGAGGCGGATCATTTCCTGGGCATGATGATACACAATTTCACCGGCTTTGGTTAAACGCACATATTTATTACTTCGCTCCAAAAGCCGGGCTCCCACGGTACGCTCCAGCGTTTGAATGTATTGACTGACGGCGGGCTGGGTCATGTGTAGCTCTTCGGCTGTTCTTGTGAAGTTTTGTTTTTCTGCGACCATAACAAATACGATTAAAGATTGATCCAAAGCCAACTCCTCCATTTTCATCATACCTATTTACTTATGGATACCATTATAATGATTTATTTTTCTTATGACAAAATACGCATTAAGCTTTATGAAGACAGAATTGGAGGTATTCACCATGAGCAGTCACATAAAGCGCATGAAATGTTCATTAAATTCCGGCTTATCACAAAAGCGTTCTTCACACTCTAACCCAAATCGCTTTATCCAGCGTATCTTAGGCATTGGACTGACCATGATATTTGCATCCGTGGGGTATGGTCTGAACGAAATACCTGGCTTTCATTATGTAGGCCCTTTGGCTTGCGCCATGTTTCTCGCAGTCTTATACCGACAGCTCTGGGGATATCCCGAAGCTTTACGCTCAGGGGTTGAGTTTTCGGCTAAAAAATTACTGCGAGGGGCTATCGTATTATACGGACTAAAGCTCAATATGGATGTTGTTATTCATCACGGTATGGGCTTGCTCCTGCGTGATGTGGGTACCGTCATATTTTCCATCCTGTTTACGATGTGGCTGGCCAAGCGCTTTAAGGCAGATGCTTCGCTCTCGCTTCTTCTCGGTATTGGGACAGGTGTCTGCGGTGCGGCTGCACTTGCGGCTGTTTCTCCCCTGTTGAAATCCAAGGATGAGGATACGGCTATAGGAGTAGGGCTTATTGCTTTGGTCGGAACCGTATTTGCCATTTTGTTTACCGTCCTTCGATCCTGGCTTCCTTTGACGGATATGCAATATGGAATATGGTCAGGCATCAGCCTGCATGAGATTGCACATGTGGCCTTAGCTGCCGAGCCTGCTGGGCAGGATGCTCTCGCGATTGGCTTACTAGCCAAGCTGGGCCGTGTCTTTTTACTAATACCGCTGAGCTTTATGATCATGTACTGGATGAAGCGAACCGGAAAGATCCGTTCGGATGCGAAAATGGAGTTTCCCTGGTTTCTCATTGGATTTGTCATCACAAGTTTGATCGGTAGCTATGTTTTGGGAAAATATATCGTAGTTCCTTCTAGTCTGATGAACGGACTTTCTCACATCACCACATTTATGCTAACGATGGCAATGGTAGGCATGGGGCTGAATGTGAGCTTTAAGACCTTGCGGGAGAAAGCGGTGCTTCCCTTACTGGTGCTGTCCATCACCTCGGTCATTCTTGCAGGCTTAACATTTTTGACCGTGTGAATAAGGATACAAAAGAAGTCTCTGCTCGCTATGTAGCTGGTAGAGACTTTTTAGTGCTGTAAATGATAAACTTGAGATATATGATGACTTATCCGTAACTTTTACATATGATTTGCGTCTATCAAAATGGCGGGTACTGAGGATACTAGATTGCACGATTTTTATAAGTGAAAATTTATAGAATGGTAGGGTACATAATGAAGAAAATTTGTTTTTTGGCTTTTTTATTTCTGTTTTTATGGGGATTTCCAGGGCAAACTTACGCTACGTCTTCAAGTTCACATATTGAGCTGGATGGTAAAGATTTAAGTACTGCGAAGGGAATTCAGATTCAGGAAATACAGGGGAGTGTGTTGGTCCCACTTCGTCTCATTGTGGAGGAATTAGGTTATAAGGTCAATTGGGAGTCCAAGACAAGTACGGTAACGATACAGGATCGAGATCATAACCTCAGTCTTCAGGTAAATAACCCCATAGCGTCTGTCGATGGTCTTCAAATGGGGTTGACGGTAGCTCCAATGCTTAAAGGCGGGACGACTTATGTTCCGCTTCGCTTTGTATCTGAACAGACAGGGCTTGATGTGGCATGGAGCAGCAAGCTAAAAACGGTGTTTCTGACCTCCCCGCCTGTCATCTTTTCCGACGGACATGCTCAGGGAATCGATGTCTCTCACTATAATGGCAATATAGATTGGCAGCAGGTTGCGGCGGCAGGCAAGACATTTGCTTTCATCAAGGCTACTGAGGGGATAACATATCAAGATAATCAATTTTTAGCAAATGTTCAGGGAGCGAGGGATGCCAACATACTGGTCGGTGCTTATCACTTTTTGAACGCTACAACTACGGATGGTGCTCGTCAGGAAGCTGCTAATTTTGCCAGAGCTATAGAATCAGCAGGTGGCAGTCTGGATCTGCCACCCGTGATGGATTATGAAAATAACCCAAAAGGTCTTACTCCTGCGCAAATTAGTGAAGTGGCTCATGCATTTTTGGATGAAACGGAGAAGCTTACCGGTCGTCTGCCAATCGTGTACACGGGAAATGTCTTTGCTTCCAAGTTTGATCCTACATTTTCTATGTATAAATTGTGGGTAGCCAGATATAGCACCACTCAAAAACCGACGGCAGTTCCAGCCTGGGATAACTGGTGGGCCTGGCAGTACAGTAGCACAGGTAGCGTTCCCGGTATCCGTGGTAATGTGGATTTGAATGAATTCAATGGAACGATAGATGAACTCCGTTCTTCGCTGGCGGGAGATATTGAATAGCAGAAGCTTATGACAATAGTAAATCCTCGCGAATCCGGTATAGGATCGGCGAGGATTTTTGGAGTCTAATCGTCTAATTGGGCATAATCCATACGATTTCACAGATCCGGACAAAGAATTTCTTACCGTACACATCCAAAATAACATGATCAGGCTTACAATCCACTACACAACCGTCAATTCTGCCACGAGTGGTCTCCAGTACAACATATTTGCCAATAACCGATTTTAATGTTTCTACCACATACGGGTCTACAGGGGTTACCATGATGTGATGAGGGTTATGGTGGTGATGAGGAAAAGGTTGGTTCGTACTGTAATTAAGCGCTTGATTTGGATTCAATTGCTTCACTCCTTCAGGATTAATTGTGATATCTTATGCTCCTGCCCAGAAAGGGTGTAGGCGGATGCCCAATCAACGGAAAAATTCACATCATTGCCGATAAGCCCGGTCCATAGGAAGCCTCTATACATAAGCTATGATGTACCTTGAATTGAAGGAGGAACTTATCCATGGGTGAATGCGAAAGAGGTTGTGGCGGTCAAGTTGGAGGCTACGGTGGTTGGACATCAACAGGGGCTATCCTGGTACTGTTCATTCTGCTGGTCATCATCACCAAGTCGTTATGGATCTAATTTGAAATGAGTGTATTAAATCCCTCACCGGTGTATAGCTGGTGGGGGATTTATCGTTTTAAGGGATTCAAGTGACTTGTTTGGATAGTAAAACACCCCAAATAGCAGTTACCACTACCTGACGGATGAGTGTCGGGGGTGGTAGCTGTCATATGAGGTGTCACACTTGTTAGACAGGGCTTGACGTGGAGCAGCGGATTAAATTAAAGCAATTGCCAGCAGGGTGAACAGGCTCAAGGTTAAGACTTGATTACCATATCCATAGCCAGGATAAAATGCAGAGGTTTGAACACGCCCGTTGGATTCCGCTTTTAAGTACACATTATTGCGATCCACCTTCACGACGGTGCCTTCGTGCTGTTGTCCGTCCACGGTCAAAACACGTACTCTTCTGTTCATACAGCCCAAGCAGTTGTAATAAGCGTCCATTCAATCACCCCCTCTTGTACATTCGCATTTTATGAGAGGAATGATGTAACGGTAACGGCTAATATACAGGGAGAGGGCATTCCCACGGATTTATGATCTTATCGTGGTTAGATCCATTCAATAATAAGGGGGAGATGAGAAAGGTCCAACTTGAATTCTTTGCTGATAATATTATCCAATAACACTTAAAAGAACTAGGAGGTGTAGATGTAAACACATCAAGCTGGATTATCGAAAAAATTGTAATGTAATTCGGTGAAAATTTCTTCCATGAATGGTTAGAAATAGCATAGAAGCGGAGTAAAGAAATTAGTGTTCCTCGTTGGAGCGAAAGTATTACCATTCATTTATAGGGTACGATGAGATATCATGTAATTGTCCCTATAAAACCGAAGACAGTCGAAAGGATATCCAACTTATGATATCGCTTACACCTCAGAGAATTGCGATGATAGTAATGGATAATCCGAGTACAGAAAATAAACAGCTTAAAAGGTCAGTTGAAGAATATGTAAAAAAACTAAATTTCTAAGTCGTTGATCTAAAAAAAGATCAGCGGCTTTTTGATGTTCAAATATTCAATCAAGGACGAATGAGGAAAGAAAGAAAAGATAACTTTTTGGGGTCAATTCACTTAATGCTAGTAGGGTATTTACTATCCCAAACGCTTGGGATTATTCCGTAGTAACGGACGGTTGGGTAGCCGGAACTGGAGTTTGCACCTAAGCATAATTATCATCAATAGGGACCTGTTTCTTTTTGCCGTTTCAAATAGCAAAATATAAACTGTTCTTTAGGTAGCGCTTCCAAGTATCATGTATTCATAACCAGCTGAGTTGCTTGACCGATACTAGTATCAAAAATGAGGGATCGCATGCGAGAATACACAATTCTAAATATTTTATTCACCAAAAAGCTTCCTGTAAAAATGAGTGAATTAGTTGCTGAGGTTGAGTTGTCCGAAAGAACCGTAAGGGGAGTTGTTCGCTCTTTAGAGAAAGCGGGGGAGAAGCAAGGCTTCCGTATCCGGATGATCCGTAATCAAGGATATCTGCTTGAAACCGAAGACGAATCACGATTCTTGGCCTATATGGAGCATTTATCTGTGAAACGGGATATTGTAGGTTCGGATAATATAGCTTCCAGACAGCAATATCTTATTTACTATTTGCTACAAAGCGATACGTTCCGGCCTATAGATGAGCTAGCGGATGAACTAGGAATCAGCCGCTCGACTCTGATTTCTGATTTGAAGGAAGTGGAGTTGCAGTTTGAAGCGTTCCAGCTCAAATTACAGCGCCGCTCCCACTATGGGGTGAAGATTGAAGGCGACGAGAAAAATATCCGCAAGGCCTTTTCCCATTACATTTTGCAGAACAGTCAGGTTGTTGAGCATAGCAAGGATTTCAACACCTTCCGGCGCGAGCTGGATGCCGGGAAGCTGAAGGCTTATCTGCTGCAGGTGCTCAAAGAGAAGGAGCTCAAGATCTCGGATGTCTTTTTAGACAACATTGTCACGCATTTATTCATCCTTCTGTACCGGATATCCAAAAGCAATTTCATTGTAAGCGGCCAAGCGATGCTAAAGACACCGGAGCCATTATACTGTGACATTGCATGGAGGATAGCTGAATGGGTTGAAGAGCATTACCAAATCTCGCTGCCACCCGATGAGGTTGATTACCTAGCGCTTCATATTTCAGGGAAAACAATTGTCGAGAATATCACTACAGAAATGAAATCACAACTGCGTGAAGGAATAAGCGCGATATTGCAGCGTCTGGATAAGGAATTCCTAACCAGCTTTAATCAGGATGAGGAATTGCGGGAATCGCTCCTGCTGCATATGTTTCCTCTGCTCAATCGTCTCTATTACAATCTTCAGCTGGATAATCCATTAGTAGAGGATGTCTACAGCGAATATGCCAACGTGTTCGTGATTTCTTTCCGCTTTGCCGAGATTATTGAAGAGCAGTATGGATTCAAAATGTCCCGGGATGAAGCAGGTTATGTAGCGCTCCATTTTGCGACACATCTGGAACGGAAGAGGCAGCATAACCTGGAGCAATTCAAGCGGATTGCCGTCATTTGTTCCACTGGAGCGGGAAGCGCCCATCTGATTCGACTTAAATTGGAAGCCGTATTTCCTAAAGCCTCGGTTATTACCGCCTCTATCTCCGAGCTTGAAGCGATCAGTACAAGGTCGGTAGATTTAATCCTAACTACCGTACCGCTCGGGATCGAAATACAGGATAAGCCGGTTATACACATCAAGAAGCTGCTGGATGACCAGGAAGTGCAGCGGATCAGGGAGACGATCTCCTTGCAAATGGATCACTTCCGGCCCTCTTATAAGCTTATGGATTTCAAGGAATTATTTCATGAGGAACTCTTTCACCTGAGCGGACCTGAGGATTACACTGAACTGCTGAAAGAGCGCTGCCGCGAAGTTGTGCGTAAAGGGTATGCGCTGGAGGATTTTCCGGAACAGGTCCTGCTAAGAGAAGCTAAATTTACGACCATCTATAAAAATGGCGTTGCCGGTCCGCATCCCATGAGAATGAGTGCCCTGAAAGACTGCATCAGCATTACATTATTAAAGAAACCAACTGTGTATACAGGAAAACCGGTGCAGATCATTTTTATTATCAACCTGCGCGCAGGCCAGTTATTTCTTCATAAAGAAATAAGCAAGCTTCTGCTGACACTGATGGAGAGGGAAGACGGCCGCAGCAGACTGCTCACGGTCAACAGCTACAACCAATTTATAAAAGAAATAGAGAATCTATTATAGGAGTGGAGAAACAATATGGATTACGAACAAACCGTTATGCAAATTATTGCCAGCAGTGGAGAGGCCAGAAGCCTTAGCCTAAAAGCAGTGAGAACCGCCAGACAAGGAAAGCTGGACGAAGCAAGTGATCTGATCAAGCAAGCGAAGGAAAGTCTGACCAAGGCGCATAAGGTCCAAACTCAGTTGATTCAGGCGGAGGGCCGGGGAGAGAAAACGGAAATTACGATTCTTTTGATTCATGCTCAGGATCATTTGATGAATGCTCTGACAGTCAGAGAATTAATTGTCGAACTGATTGAAGAGATTAAGGAGCGTAAAGCATTGGAACAACAATTGAAGGGATCGGTGAGCTAATGTTAAAAAAAATATTGCTGGTATGTTCGTCGGGTATGTCTACAAGTATGCTGGTTGAAAAGATGAAGGAGTCAGCGATCTCCCAAGGCATAGAGGTTCTCATTGATGCAACGGCTGAAAGTGAGGTAGAGAAATTTGGTGATGTGGATATCGTCCTATTAGGACCACAAATCGGGCATATGGAGGATGAGTTAAGAGCAATTCTTCCGATGCCGGTACTGACCATTAATATGATGGATTACGGCATGATGGATGGAGAAAAAGTGTTAAATACGGCCTTGAGTAATATTTAAATAAGGAGGCTTAATCTGTGGGCTTAAACGTAGAAGTAATAAAAAAGAAGGTCATTTCAACAGCAAGTAAAATAAGTAAAAATAAATATCTTTCTTCCATATCCGAAGCATTAACCTCCGTCATGCCCGTTTTGATGCTGGGCTCGTTTGCTACGTTATTTGCTAATCTTAATATTGATAGTTACCAAAACTTTATTCAACGTACAGGTCTGAAACAGGTTTTTCAAATCCCTGGTAGTGTATTAATCACGCTTTTGTCCATTTATGCAGTGTTTTTTATCGCTTATCGGCTGGTCAGTAATTTGAATCCCAAGGCGGATAATGCAGGTGCAGGTCTCATCGCGTTGATGTCCTTTTTCATTTTGACACCGATTACTAAAGTAGATGAGGTCAATGCGTTCACCTTCAATTATTTGGGAGCACAAGGTTTGTTTGTAGCAATTATAGTAGGACTTGTTGTAGGTAAATTATATGTCATGATTATCAATAGAAACTTGATTATTAAAATGCCTAAAGGGGTACCACCGACTGTAGCCAAAACGTTCGCCAACCTCATTCCAGGTACGATAATAGTTATTGTTTTTACAATGATCAGCTATCTGTCTTCCTTAACGGATTTTGGGAGTTTACATCAGATGATTTACACTTCCATACAGGCACCATTGCAGAATATTGGCGGAGGTTACTGGTCGCTTGTGATCTTTGTATTTGTTGTTCAGCTATTGTGGTTTTTCGGGATTCATGGATTTATGGTTGTCAGCCCGATATTTTACAGTGTATGGTTGCCGTTGGGATTGGCCAATCTTGATGCGATCAGTAGAGGAGAAGCACATACCAATATTCTTAGCGGAGGTTTTTACAACTCGTTTGTAGTCATCGGCGGATCAGGCGCTACGCTTGGATTAGCCATTTTACTGGCCTTCTTTGCGAAAAGCAAAAGATACAAGACTCTGGGGCGGCTTGCTTTTCCGGCATCCATCTTTAGTATTAATGAACCTATAATTTTCGGGATTCCGCTGGTACTCAACCCGTTCATGTTCATACCGTTTGTGTTTGGGCCAATTATCGTATCAAGCTTTGCTTACTGGTCGATGAACTTAGGTATTTTCCCAATAGCGAACGGGACTCATTTCCCGGCGGGAACGCCGATTATCTTGAATTCATTTGTCAATGGCGGTATTAGGTTAGTTGTACTTCAATTAATGTGTATTGCATTGCAGGTGATCATTTACTATCCTTTCTTCAGAATTATCGACAAAAAATCAATTGAAGACGAACAAAATGCGATTACTCAGGGGGCTGACAATGTCACAGTATAATTCAGGGCATCAAGGATTTCCGGTAGATTTTTTGTGGGGAGGGGCAATTGCAGCTTGTCAGGCCGAGGGCGGTTTTGGTGAGGATCATAAAGGCATGTCTGTATCCGATATATCATTTTATGATCCTCACTCCGACCGTGTAGATTTGTCAAAGCACAGTAATATCACATCGGAATTGATAGAACAGGCGCTTAATGCTGACAGTACGAAAGGTTATCCTAAAAGAGACGGTGTAGATTTCTATCATCGGTATGCAGAAGATATTGCTTTATGTGCGGAAATGGGCTTTAAAGTGTTCCGCTTCTCTATTGCTTGGAGTCGGATTTTCCCTAACGGAGATGAACAAGAGCCGAATCGGAAAGGGCTAGAGTTCTATGACCGGGTGTTCGATGAGCTGGAGAAGCATCAAATAGAGCCGCTGGTTACACTCTCCCATTTTGAGCTCCCGCTTCATATTGTCAATCAGTATGGAGGCTGGAAGGATCGTAAAGTCATTGAGATGTTCACCAACTTTGCTGCTGTTCTTTTTAATCGTTACAAACATCGGGTTCGCTACTGGATAACATTTAATGAGATTAATGCGGGCAGATTTGCTACCTTTAAATCCACCGGGATCGTGGAGGATCGAACGGAGAATTACTTACAGGATATCTATCAGGCCGTTCACCATCAATTTGTAGCGAGTGCTCTGGCGGTAAAGTTATGTCATGACATTGCTCCGGAGAGCGAGATTGGCTGTATGATTGCCCGTCTGACGACATATCCTGCCACCTGTCATCCTGACGATATTATGCAGGCTACCTTGGATGACCAATATGGAAACTTTTTCTATATGGATGTGATGGTTAGAGGTTATTATCCTTCATATATGAACCGTTATTTCCTGGAGAACAGTATTGAGATTATTAAAGGCGAAGAAGATGATGCGATTCTAAAAAATAATATCGTGGATTTCATCAGCTTGAGCTATTATGTATCATCGATTACTACGAATGATAAGGAAAGATTGAAGAGCTTGCAGCAAACAGAGGGGAATCTGACCAGAGGATTAAAAAATCCTTATCTGATAGCTTCTGATTGGGGATGGCAGATTGACCCTGTAGGGCTTAGATATTCTTTAAATACGATCTATGATCGTTATCAAAAGCCATTGTTTATTGTAGAGAATGGGTTGGGTGCCGAGGATATTCTGGAAGATGATCACAAGATTCATGATGCGTACCGCATAAGCTACTTGAAAGAGCACATCAAGCAAATGAAAGAAGCTATTATCGATGGTGTGGAGCTAATTGGATATACGCCTTGGTCTGCTCTGGATATTATTTCATCTGGGACTTCCGAAATGTCCAAACGATACGGTTTTATTTATGTGGACAAAGATGATGAGGGCAACGGAACACTAAATCGTTATCCAAAAGACAGCTTTTATTGGTACAAACAGATTATTGAAAGCAACGGTGCAGATTTGCACAACTGATAACTCAAGGCTGGATCTTCCTTAGGGAGGGCTCCAGCTTTTTTTTCTAAGATGTCTAATCAACTAACAAACTTATTTACTATTTGTTTCAGATAGGCGACAGGGTCTTGATGGAAACGTCTGCGTTTCGTAGATTCTGCGAGCCGTGTATCCCAGATTCTTCGCTCATTATAAAAATGAATGAATTCGGTGACGGCTTCGTAAGCTTCGCTGTACGTTTCAAAGTCGTAGCGAGCCAAGCATTCAACCTGCAATAGCTTATGTTGTATGAGAGCGGAAAATAAAGGGCAAATATTGCTCCTGAATACGACTTAAGCGCTTCTACACTGGATCGTTGGATTGCGCAGAGCCAAAACTCAGGAGCATTTGCAAAGTCCTTAAACTACCACGTAGTACCAATTACTACAAACCGGAACTGGCTGACAACGAAAATGAAAAACGATTGGAGCCTGATTGTTGATCTCTTTAACCGTGAAATGATCGGTTTTAGCAGCGCTCCCAGGAAGACAGCATCGCTCGCTTACAAGGCCATTGCAAGCCTATCTATTCGACTTGACCGTATCCAGATGTTTCATACCGATTAAGGTAAAGAGTTCGATAACCAGCTGATCTCCCAAGCTGTAGAAACATTTGGTATCATCCGTTCGCTCAGCGCAAAGGGTTGCCCTTATGATAACGCTGCCGCAAAAGTCACATTTAAAATCTTCAATACCGAGTTCGCGAACCAGAACCATTTTCTAATCTAGGAGCAGCTTGTTGTCAAGCTGCGCGACTATGTCCACTGGTTTAACCACTACTGCATTCACGGTACACTTGGTTACCTCACGCCTGTGCAAGCTAGAAAAGTGTCCTCATGGTTGTTGTTCAATTTTGCGTTGACAATCCATTGTTAAATGACAATCCGGGATATCCGTTTGTAGGGGCATAGGTTCTTTCCGGGGCGGCCTGCAAGTGCGGGGGAGTATCGGCAAGTCTCACATGTATTCCCGGTTTTTTGGCCTGCTGGTGCTTGCAGTCATTGGGCGGACCGATAATCACAGGCTTTTTGATAGGAGCGAGCGCTGCCTGAATTTTATTCTCATTCAGGCAGTAGGTATGAGCCAGAATATTGCTTGGCGTTAATCGCAAGATGTCTGAGCCGAGGATGAATTCAGGGATGGGAGCATTAAAAATCGCTATCAAATGAGTATGATCCATTGTGGCGACCTCGTAGTGCCACCATCCCTGGGGAACATTAGCGACCTGACCAGGTATGAGCGGGAAATGGTGCAGCTCGCGGGTGAATGGGTTAATTAGTGACACGGTCACTGCTCCAGAGACGCAGTATACCAGTTCTGCTGCATTTTGGTGGTAATGAGGCTCTACGACGTTGGCTGTGCTGAGGTAAATATCCAGCAGCGATATATTCGCCAACGTATTTAGTTGCTGGATCGAAAGCTCGTTGATGTAGTTTTGAGCATCCTTTTGAAATAAAACATTGTCTTTTAAATCATAGGTAAATTGTGCAGAGGGAGAGGTATAATCCATATATGAATCCACGCGTCATTCCTGCCTTTCTACTATTCAAAATTTGATGATCGTACAGCTACCCTATGCATTCGCCCAATGTTGTGTGCAGGGATAGGGCACGCGTCAGACCGTTAAGGCTAGCGTTTATTTGTATACACAGTCTTAGGACCAGAGCCGGATGATACGTAAATGCGGCTTGTGGAATACTGCAACGGACGTGTGAGAGCATCTTTGTCCGATCCCGTATGTAGCAACGCGTCATTTCCGCAGCTAGGCATAAGCTATAGCCCAAGAAACAACATCGGATAAACGCCCCTGAGTTGTACAGGCCGGAATGGTTGTACCGGACAGAACAGGAAAGAGGAGGTTGTCTGAAGTATGAAAAAATGTTTTATGTTGATCCTGTCCTGTGCATGTATGCTGGGTGCTGTGTTGTTGGTTGCTCCAGGACAAGTACAAGCGCAATCGTCAACGCTGACGAAAGGGGCTCAGAGTGAGCAGGTGCTTGAGCTTCAACAACAGCTTCATTCGCTTGGTTATTTTAAAGCCGGTTATACCGGATATTACGGCTCCTTGACCAGTAAAGCGGTTGCCCGCTTCCAACGGGACTACGGTCTTACGCCCGACGGTGTAGCCGGAGCGGCAACGCAAGCCAAGCTGGATTCCTTCGGGAAGGTGCGTTTAACGGCCAAGTGGAGCAAGAGTCGTCCGGCTGTCATTTCATTCGGCCGCCATACGTTTACAATTAATTCAACGTAAGAACACGTCACTCGTCAGCCGTCAAGTTGCTTCCTGTAGCCAGGAGCAGTGGCAGTTTTTTTGCATATTCACAAATTTGTAATATATTAGTATCGATTTATCAAATTTAATATTGAAATTTCTACATATTTTTCCGATAATCTTAATAGTAAAAAATATGAATTCAAAGGAGTCTTACTGAAATGAGTCAAAATCCTTACAGCATCGAAGTGGATCAAACCATTAAAACGGTACATATGGCGGTGAACGGTGTGTTTAGCCCGACTGAGTATGATAGCTTTGTCAAGGAGTATGTATCCAAGACTACCTCCATTCAGGCATCCAGCTTTACGCTCAAGGTGGACTGCACCCAAATGGCACTGCTGGGTCCGGAAGAAGTAGAAAAACTGAAAGGTTCTTTTGTACGGTATAAAGAAACCGGGTTTGCCAAAGTGATTTTTGTTATCAGCCTTCAACAAACGATTATTAAAATGCAACTTGGTCGTGTAGCACGTGAAGCGGGATTAAACAACGTAGATGTCGTCGTACAATAATGCTCTGAAGCGGTGATAAACAGCGAGATGAATGTGTAAGGGGGAACCTGCTGATGAGCCATATTAGAATAAAGGCATTGGGTGTGTATCATCCGCCTCATTCGGTGGATAACGAATATTATATTCGTCATTTTGATGAACAGGGCAAAGATATTCGGCGCTTCATGGAGCATATGGGCAGGAAAAAGCGTTACATTATTGATAGCCCGCATGAGAACGGTTTGACGATGGGGATCACGGCTGCCAAGAAAGCGCTGGATCAAGCTCAAATGACAGGCCGTGATGTGGACATGATCGTGTTTTCCACCCAAGTCCCAGAGTCACTCTTCCCTATGAATGGCCTATTTATTCATCAAGCGATTGAGGCCAGACATGACGTGGTTGTCATGGATTCTAACGCGAATTGTGCAGGCATGACGGTGGCTGTCGATCAAGCCAGCCGATCCATGCTGTCTAGTCCTGACGTGAGGACAGCACTTATCATTGGTTCGGATTATAACTCACTCGTTTCTGGCCCTGAGGATGAAATTACTTATGCGAATTATGGGGATGCCGCTTGTGCGGTTATTTTGGAGCGTACAGAAGAGGATACAGGTTTTATGGATTCTATGTATTTTACGGACCCGGTCAACATAGATAAAATTTTGTACCCGGCTCAGGGATTAGCGGCAACACTCCAAGCAAATGCTCCGGGAAAATATATTCAGTGGCTTCCGTTTGACGCTAATATGGCCTTGCCCCCTACATTTGAGCTGCTTGAACGCATTTTGAAGAAGAACGGACTGGCGCCTCAGGATGTACGGGCTTATTGCCTGTCTCAGTTTTCGCTGGCAAATGTATTGAAGATTCAGGAGCACTTGAAGCTGGAGGACGCCCAAATGATCTATGTGGGTGATCGTTATGGCTACACGGGTACCAGTAGCCCGTTCATTGCCTTGTATGAAGGGATTGAATCCGGTCGCATCCGGCGCGGTGATTATGTGCTGTTCTGGACGATTGGAGCTGGATATCAGCTGGTGGCTATGCTGTATAAATATTAAGAAATATGAAAAAGACCTTGCGGCCGCAGGGTCTTTTTGTACATAATACCTATTCAAATGTAATGAGAGATTATTTTTCGCAGGCAATTCCGTCATGGTCACGGTCGAGTGCTGAGCGGTAGCCGGGATCACCTTTGTAGAGAGGTGCCTTACCTGCCTTTTTAACAGCTGTACAGTTTTTGTAATAGACGGAACTTTGCGTAGCTGATTTATGGGATTTTTTTGATTTTTTGGCCTCCACGGTGGGGGCGAATTGAAAAGAAACGCTGAATACTAGAGCCGATGCCAGTGCGATGGAGACGATTTTGGATTGTTTGTTCATCCTTACTCTTCCTTTCTGTTCATGACTATAGTCCCGGTCCTTTATACAAATCTGTAGGGATTAGACTGATTATAGTCTATCAGAATCAGGAATATTATTCTATAAAAAAGGATGGGTGGATAGTTTATGGCTATTTATTTGTGTTTTGTTCGATTGTTTTGTAAAGTTTATACATTGAATTCCTGAGGGGGCTTATATTGCGGACGTTTAATAGCATAATAAGATAGAGCGAAAATGGGACAACATAAAACAGGAGATGACGTGTCATGACAATCGAAAATGTATTCTATGGGGATAGGATTAAACTATCCGCTGTCAGGGAAGAAGATGCCGAAACGATGTTCAAATGGGGAGAGGATGCGGAATATCTGCGAAATGTAGATACGGATCTGGCACTTCCTTATACGCTGAAGCAAATGGAGTCGGAAGGTTCACCCAGTTCGAACGAAGTCTATTTCCGGTTGAGAACGTTAGCAGATGATGTCCTGATCGGATTTGTGGCCATTCACGGGATTGAGTGGAATAATCGGATCGGTCAGTTGGCGGTTGGCATTGGCAATAGGGACTACCGTGGGAAGGGATACGGGGCGGAAGCGGTGAGCCTCATTCTTCGTTATGCTTTTTACGAATTAAATTTGAATCGGGTCGGTCTGGATGTTATTGAGTATAATGAACAGGCCATTCGAACCTACGAAAAGGCGGGTTTCCAGCTTGAGGGCAGAGTTCGTTCGGCTGTTCTTCGTGATGGCAACAGTTATGACCGTATTATGATGGGGATGCTGCATTCCGAATGGAATGAAAGCGTTAAAGTTTGACAGATACACAATTTGTTCATAAAATATTCCATAAACAGTCTTTTAAAAGGGTCAAATGAGGTCTATAGTTAAATTGTCACATACTGTGATGCATCGTGTTTTCGGTATGAGTCAAAGCTAAGGAGGAATTTACATGACAAATGTTGTAAGGTCCGTCACTTCACCCAAGAAATTTATTTCTGGCCAGAATCTGCTTTCGTCGTTAAATGACTACATTAAGGATTATGGCGATAAAGCCTTTATTATTTGTGATGAGTTTATACTTGAAAGGGCTCAAAGGGAGGCTGGCGCTTCAATAGAAGCAGCTGGCAATCAGGCCATTTTTGAAAAATTTCAATATGAATGTACTAAAGAAGAAATTGAGCGTAACCGGGAATTGGTGCGCAAACATAGCGCTAACATCATTATAGGAATCGGCGGCGGGAAAACGCTGGATACCGCTAAGGCAACGGCTTACTATGAAAAGCTGCCTGTCGTTATTTTCCCGACGATTGCTTCTACGGATGCCCCTTGTACAGCCCTTGCGGTTATCTACAAGAAGGATGGCTCCTTTGATGAATATTTGTTCCTGCCAACCAATCCCGACGTTGTACTCGCAGATACGGGCATTCTGGCAGCGGCGCCTGCACGTTTCTTCGCAGCTGGCATTGGCGATGCGCTGGCTACTTATTTTGAAGCGCGGGCTTGTTATCAGTCCAATGGGGACAACCTCGTGCTGAACAAGCCTTCGACCACAGGGCTGGGGCTTGCCCGTCTCTGTTATGATACATTGCTGGAAAATGCCGTGAAAGCCAAGCTTGCGGTGGATCGTAAAGTATATACTCGTGCGGTGGAAGATACCATTGAAGCGACAATTTATCTGAGTGGTGTTGGTGCGGAATCAGGTGGTTTGGCAGCAGCTCATGCGATTCATAATGGCATGACGGCTGTTCCTTCACTGCATAAAGCACAGCATGGCGAGAAGGTCACATTCGGCTTGCTAACTCAGCTGGTGCTGGAAAATGCACCGAAAGAAGAACTGGAAACGGTCATCAAACTGGTTAAGGACGTAGGTCTTCCATTGACGCTTCGTGATCTGGGTGTAGAGGAGTTTGTCGAGGCTGAATGGCGTCAAGTAGCCGAAGCTGCCTGTGCATCGAATGACACGATGGTCAATATGCCCTTTCCGGTCAGTCCTGCTGACGTGTACAACGCCATCATTGCGGCGAATGCGATTGCAGAATCCTATCAGGGATAGTTTTTTCCCTAAAGTACGAAAATATCTTTTGCAAAAACGGGTCTGTCATATTATTGGCAGGCCCGTTTGGTTTAAACGCGGACTTATATCATATCTTATTCTGACCGATATACATGTAACAGTTGAAATTAGGAATGGTTACAGCAGGAGGAGATTTGATGTTGGTACATGGTAAAACACGAAGAGGCAATTTGTACATCCACATGTCCAGCGGTTTTCACAAAATTGGAGATTATCGGGAAGAATATTCAGTAGCGCCGGGAGATCGACTGATGTCGAGACTGACCAAGCGGATCTATACCATTGTATCTGTGCATCTCGGTGAAGAGGCGTATGCCGATATTGATCTGGAAGAAGTGATTAGAAATAGTTAAGCGCTTGGCTTGGTTAGACTCAAAAAAGCTTCAATTTCACTCATAGAGCGAAGTTGAAGCTTTTTTTTGTTGTTTCAACGCAGGGCCTCGTTGAGAAGGTCCCGTGTGATAATATTATTTTGATTCATAAATGTTCTGATCGTTGATTGCGAATTGGTTGTGGATAGTTCCTTTCCCCATGTCATGGCATAGGCCCAGGCGGGTTGATTTTTTAACACATTGGCGCTCGGCAGAATATTACTTTCTCCAATTCCAATCGGCTTGCCTTGTGCAAGCTTGAGCAGTCCGGTGTAATAAGAGGCTTTGTAATCATTGTTGTAAATGTCAGCTGCGAGAATATCCACTCTGTTTATGCCTGGAAAAGGCCCATTGTACGGTGTGCTGTATGTGTTCGGTGCATTCGGACTCCATACCCATAACAGATTATCTAGATGGTGAACATGAACGAATCGGTCATACATCACATTCCAGAGCTGAGCGTAATTTTGTTTGTTTCCCCACCAGAACCAGTTGCCGTTCATTTCATGATAGGGTCTCCACAGAACAGGCACATCTGCGTCCCGCAACGTTTTGAGGGAAAGTGCGACCTCATCAATATCGGCAATCAGCTGTCGATATTGCGGGGTACTCGGTGTGATGTAGGAATTAAATTCAGCCTGACTAAGCTTGGTTTGCACGTTTTTCCACGTTTTCGGTTTACCAGGTAACGCCTGATGAAAGGTAATCGCTACAATTCCACCGGACTGGCTCCACTGGATAGCACTGTCCACAACACGCTGACGCTGCTCTTGTAAGGCTGCGTGGGACTGATTGGCTAATCCTCCAAACTCATAGCCATGGAGTCCTGCATATTGTCCGCTGATTTGTTGTAGCTTGTTGTTTTGTTCATCCGGTGCCTCCAAATAATCATGCTGCCCGGAAATTAGCGTCCCCCCCGGCACATTGGAAAGGTAGGTGAGTAGTTGCTTGGCTTTGGCAGAGGCCTGGGAATTAACAGGTGGAGCGGCATCAGCTATAATGAACGATTGCTGAGAGACACTGAATAGTAAAACAACTAGTAGCAGTAGCACCCTTTGCAAGCAAAAGCGTATTGAGTGAGATTTCATGGCGCTCCTCCTTTGATGACATCATGATGAAATTACATGTTTTCTTTGTGTTTTCTCAGCTGGATACATGCGCTAATGAGGATGATTAGCAAACAGAAGAAACCCAACCAGTTCGGTTCCTGTGAATATATCCAGCCTTCCAGCAGAAGGAAGCCGAAAATCAACGCAAGCAAACCCATGGTAAGAACCATTTTGGTTTGCGCCGGACGGCGGCTACGCTTGGAAATCCAGTGTATGATGCCCAGAACGATGGCTGCCTGAAATAAAATGGGCAAGTAGTTGTACTCTCGTTACAATCTAATTAAGTTGACTAAATTATACCATAACTACCGTCCTGCAATAAAAGGTGTCAAAATACCTACTCTGCCTCGATTCGCCATCGTACGCTATATTCAGTGAAATATTGACACATAGTTGTACACTTCATAAATATGCAGGTGTAGTGGGAAATATACAGTAAGCATGAGTATAAAATCAACGCGAAATCAGCGGGGAAGTTTGGTATCATTAAGGTGGTATTGATAAGGAGGTCATTTACATGAATGAAGATAATCGACCGTTTTCCAGCCCTGTAGATGCTGAAGGAGCCAAAGCGAATTTTGATGTGAACCAGCGGAAGCTTCACTCTAAGGGAGCCTCTGGCTTATGGCATCAGGTCAGCAATCTGCTTATTCTGGTTGGCGTGATTGCGTTGATTATTATTTTAGGTCGAGTGCTGTAAGGATGGCAACTAAGAAATAAAGTCGATAAAATTATCAGAATAGGGATGTGAAATGGTGTTAAAGGCAGCGTTACTTTTTATTTTGGCTGGCTTAGCTGAAATTGGGGGAGGGTATCTGATCTGGCAGTGGCTGCGTGAAGGGAAGACATGGTATGTCGGACTTTGCGGCGGGGTGATTTTGGCTGTCTACGGAGTCATTGCAACTTTTCAGGTTTTCTCCTCCTTTGGGCGTGTGTATGCAGCATACGGAGGTGTCTTTATAGTCCTTTCCATTGCATGGGGATGGTGGATTGATAAAAAGACACCAGATTTGTACGATATCGTGGGTGGCTTGATTTGTTTGGTCGGAATAGCCGTGATACTTTTTCCCCGATCTGGATGATAGGACAAAAAACCCTTTTTTATTTTTTTTGAAAAACATGACTATTGATCTACATAAATGAGCTTCATATTCCGAAATAGAACTTAAGGAGGGGGTTCTATGAACTGGAATCAAATGAAGCTTAGAATGAAATTTGGCCATGCTGTACCGAAGAGTGAAGGGAATTTTTCAGTAGGCATCGTATGGGGAGTCTTGATTAGTGCTGTGCTTTGGGTCTCGATTATTGGCTGGTTTATGCTTATTTTCAAATGATCTCTAGGAATCACTATATAAGTCTGTTTAGTTAATGCGACTTAAGTAACCCGTGCCCTATGACCCAGGTTTTAATCTGTAAAATCGTTACGAAGCTTGTCCATGCCACGGTTTATCGCTTCATCAATCATATCTGTAGCAGCAGGAGTATCAGCATGGATGTCAGGAATACGATTAAAGCCTGGCTCGCGCGATCTAACGACTGTTCATGTTTGACCTGATCGACGGTGCGATTCTTTGGTTCCCTAATGTTTTCTTTCATAATACATCACACGCTCCTTTACGAGTGCAAGCATATTGCACGCTTTATATAAACGTTAATACTCAAGGCAGCTAAAGCGGCTAAAAAATAAAGCCGGGGAGGAAATAGCTCCCGCCCGGCACTTCCCAAACGACTAGCGATGCTCAATCAGATCAATCGCTCCCAGAACAACATGAGCCAGTCCGAAACCGAGAATGCCTGTAGCCGCAAGCTTGTACTTACTGCTCAGCAACACAGCGCCTGAAGCCGATACTACCGTTCCAAGAACAGCTGGAATCATACCTTCACGCATTCGTAACACCCCTTCTGGTAGTTTGGAAAGACGTTTATTATTGTATTCAAATGCGCCCGAGTTATACAAGAAAAGAAATTTTATTATTTTAGAAAAAAGTACTTTACAACTCGTTGAAATTGTCGTATTATATGTTGGTGCCCATTAAAACGGTATTTACATAGCGAGAACCATTTTGTACATAAGATGGATGTTTCTCCGATACTTATAAGTGAAGTAAGTATGAAAAATAGCGTTCCTAAATTTATGCCGGGGTGGCGGAATTGGCAGACGCACAGGACTTAAAAGTAAGCGCCTGCTCCCGTATGACTTTCCGCTAATGCACGATAACATTACGAAGTCGGTACGCATCCCCAATACGGTAAATTACGCAAGTTATGCGATACGTTATATACGATATCCTGTACGCCTACATTCGTTTTATTCGTTTCATTAACGGATAATTACGAATGGAGGCGTTTTTGATTGGAACGAAAACGACGCGTTAACTTGGCCGCTGCTGGTCGGACTAAAGTAACAACGGCATACCCCCCGGAAGCCCTCGAATTTGAAACCGCAAGAGATTCCTTCCTACGTTATTGTCGGATACGAAACCTCACGGATGAAACGTTAAACTTCTACCGAGACACAACGAAGGAACTAATACGCCAATTGACGAAGCAAGAAGTTGAGCGTCCAATTGACGTTACGAAGGCGAACATAATGACCGCTATTGACACGAAGAGGAACGAGAAGATTAAAAGAGGTCGCGCTTCAACTCCCGCAGACGCTACGATCAATAAGCTAATACGAGGGTGGCGCGCCTTCTTCAACTGGCTGCATACGGAGGGCTTCACGGATATAAATCCGGTAGTCGGTATCGGTACGATCAAAGCGGAGAAGCGTATTATTGAAACGCTCAATAACGTACAGGTAAAGGCGTTGTTTGACGCGCCGAATCGGTCTACCTTTACGGGATACCGGGATTACTTCTTGATGTCAATGCTATTAGATACGGGAGTACGAATCAGTGAAGCGGAAGGGTTAGACATTCCGGATATTGATTGGAAGGACCGTACATTTAAAGTGTACGGAAAGGGCCGCAAGGAGCGACTTGTGCCGTTCTCTAGGTCACTGGAAAAAATACTATTTAATTATATGGAGATGCGCGGCATCTTGGAGACCGATAGTTTATTCGTAAATATAGACAACAACACGTTTAGAGTGCGCGGTATGCAGCAAGCTATTCAGCTTTACGGGCAGGCAGCGCGGATCAAAGGAGTACGTGTCAGTCCGCATACCTTTCGCCACACGTTCGCAAAGATGTACATTATGAACGGTGGCGACGCGTTCAGCCTCCAGAAAATACTCGGGCATACTTCGTTAGAGATCGTCAGAATGTACGTAAATCTCTTCGGGACGGACGTGTCTCGGCAACACGCTAAATTTTCGCCATTGGAACGCTTATAAATTATGCACACAACGCTCATCTCTTCGGAGGTGGGCGTTATTTTTTTTTTCGTAAAAGTGTGACACGGATGCTTGGGTGTCGTTGAAGTAAATGAAGGCGACAGTTTCCCGAAAGTATGCGAAGCTACCCCAAACAGAAGCAAGTGAAGTGAGGAGGCGATCGAGTGGGCGGTAAGGAGCGGGTGCTTTCGAAGATCGACGAGTTAATAGATCGCGGAATCGACGTTACCAACATTTCGAAAGAACTTTCCGCAAAGGAGTACGACAGCATCCGCAAGCAGGCCGTACGCACCTTCGGAAGCTACACGCAAGCGCTTCGTGAATACGGACTATACGAATGCAACGGAACACCTAGCGAAATCGATCTCCAACGGTGTTTCGATATAACGGACGATTTCCGAGTAGTAGAGACGGTCGATGTTGCGCACGTATGCGATATTTACAATCTCGATTACCTTAGCTTTCGGAGAGTGTCACGAGAAGTTAGGGAACGCGTAGAGGTAGATGTTCTAGACGAGTTCTACCGTAAACACTACCCCTTCGACGAGTTACCTACGCGAGTTTTACGGGAGACCTATCCGAAACTTTACGGGTACCTACGTAAGCACTACGGGACATATCGGAAGTTTCTAGCTGCGTATAAAGTCTCGTACAAATACGCACTTAGTCAAAGGTACAGAGGCCGCGACTCCATCCCGCTCGGACACGAATTTGAACGAAGACTCGGCGAGATATTACGTGCTATTTATCCAGACGTCAGATATCACGTCAAAGTAGGCGCGTGCATTCCGGACTTCATCGTTAATGAAACGGAGTGGGTCGACGCCAAACTGAGCGCTAACTCGATACTTGACCCGAGGTGTAGGACGTTAGAGAAGTACACGAAGGAGACGGACAGTCTAACGGTCTACTACGCAAGAGGCGAGCCGATAGCGGAGTCGATCGGTATTGCATCGGTTGTTCATGTATCTGCGTTATACCCACGACTGAGAGGCGCAGGACGTTCGGACTTAATAGTGGATATGGAGGCGTTCGTTGATTCGATATCCTACAGAAGAGAGGACGCAGCATGACTGATACACAACGTCTCGTCAGCGTAGAGACTCAAACGGAATACTCCGTCACATCCGGCGCAACCGAAACGCGTATATTCGTTAAAATGTACGTCGACGCCGCAAAGGCGGGGCTCATCGCAAGTATGGGTGCGCAAAACTGGACGACACTTTGCGTAATCGCTTCGTTTATGGATTCCGCTGGTAACTGCTACCCAACGCAGGATCAGATTGCGAGGTATCTCGGAGTTAATCGGCAGACAGCGAATAGGTACGTTAGAAAGCTGACGGAATACCGCTGGAACGGACGTCCAGTTATCCGTGCCGTACGGGAGAGATCGCCTACAGGTACGTGGCAGAATACGCGATATACGGTGCTTCCGATAAGTCAACTTGCGATATTTGATGCG
>NZ_JBITPH010000015.1:0-38378 GCF_050467685.1 Paenibacillus sp. NRS-1782 | reverse complement strand
GGTTAATCAACAGACGTGTTTAAGTGTATAACCTGTATCATCGTTAGTACACCATGACTGAGATTGAAAAGCCAAGAATAAGGCGACCCAACGGTCTTTAAACTGAATTAGCAATCCCCCGTCTTGCCAAACTCCATTATCTTTTTCCCATTTGGGATTTCCTGAGTTACCTTGGTTCATATGAATATCGTGAACTCCATTTCCGGGTTTGAAATGAAAGTATTCATCCTCTTTATGTTCAGGGCCAAATCGTTCTCCATAAGCATATATAACAGCTTCTTCATCAATGGCTTTTTGAACATAGTTTGTTAACTTTTCGTACAAATCGTTGTCGGGACCAGGTTTAATATTTGGGAGTGGTGTCATTTGTTTAGGATCAAACAGACGGCCCCTGACATAGTCCAAGGCAATCTCCCGATTGTTTTTATTGATTCCAGTGAAGCCTTCTGCCATACCTTGCAGATGGGTAATTTGCGAGGAATTAAAATTTTCGCCAATCAAATAAAGAACTTCTGACGATTGGATATTAATGGCTAATCTGAACTTTTCTTTGCTATGCGATACTTCCATGAGCACTTCTAGATGCTGGTCATCTTTTCCTAATTTAAATTCTTTAGGAATTGCTTTTAGCACACCGTATTTAATGGGCATTGTTATAGTCTCCTTGTGATTAATTTTTTACATTTTCTAACGTGTCTTCTATTTTGCCGCCTTTTATTATTCCTTCAAAATTTGAAGTTAAAGGAATAACTCCTGTAAGAGATCAGGGACACGAAGGAACGTGCGTTGGATTCTCCTGCGCTGTAGGTATGAAAGAGTGGCAAGAGAGAGATAAATATGTCGGACTCTCACCCAGATACCTCTACGAGAAGGCAAAAGCAGCAGATTCAGCCCCAGATAATACACCTCGATGTACTCCTGATGGAGACGGGACATCTATTAGGGTAGCCATGGATATACTAAAAAAACAGGGAGTATGTGAGGAAAGCTTTTGGAAGTATGAAGCCTGTAATCCTGGTAGTCCCCAAGCTGGAGCAGATACAAATGCAGCAAAATATAAAATAAAAGCATATGCAAATCTGGATACGATAAAAGCAATGCAGAGAAGCTTAGTTGTGAACGGCCCTTTTGTAGTCGGAACATCAGTGTATAAAAATTGGATGGATCCAAACGTAGCGGCTACAGGTAAAATACCTTTACCCGGAAGTAGTGAATTTATAGGTGGACATGCCATATGTATTGTAGGCTTCGATGATGAAACTCAACTGTTTAAATTTAAAAATTCTTGGGGAACTCGTTGGGGAGATAATGGATTTGGCTACTTACCTTATGATTATCGTATTCAAGCCCAAGCTGAACATTTCTTTTTCGAAGCATATAGCGCAACGGATCTAATCGACAATGTTGACGCCTTAGTCGGTGCCAAGGAGAAAATATTGCAGCAAATTGGGTGAAGAGTTTAAAGAAGGGGTTGAGCTTCATCATTGGGGGGGAGATCAGGTTATTAAATATCACTAGAAAGTCAGGTGATTTAATGATCATTTCCATTGAAGAGAAGGACAATGGTAAAATCCTCCGTCTAAAAAAAGGCGAAGCCTTCCAGATTACCCTACTTGAAAATGCATCTACAGGATATACATGGTTGGAAGAAATCGTTGCAGAGAAAAATGTGGTTTTGCTTGAGAAAGAAGATTATGTTGGTAATCACACTGTAATTGGAGGATCTGGTGTCCGAGCTTGGACGTATACGGCAAATGAAGCAGGTCAGAGAAAGGTGAGATTTCATTACCAAAGGCCGTGGCTACAGGAGGCTGTAAAAAGTTTTGAAATTACGGTTATTGTAATATAGGGACGCTGAAAAGCGTTCCTTTTTTAATAAGGGGGATTCTATCCAAAGAGTATATACCGTATTTATCGGATTAGGTTCAAATGTAACTGTTAATTACGTTGCCTATCATATCCGATCTAAAGCCTTCTATCCTGCTGGATATGCTACCCCTGAACTGGGCTCAGCTTGTGGAAGAACAACGTAAACGAATATACGCTAAATAAAGGACTACAGCTCAGAAATATCCTTTCTGATTTCTATCGAAAACACCTCTTTACAACCTCTTTCACCTATTTGCTGTAATGTATATTGCTCGGGTTTTGGGCAGACGTTGAATCCAGTTTAATTCAAATAATCTGTTCTGAAACCTGAAGGTAGTTGAGTTAGAAAAAGAGCATTCCTACGAAGGTGTCGGATGTATTGCGCAAAGTGGTATAAACAGCATGAGTCAAATTGGAAATTTATAATTTCCTACCTGAATAATGAGAATTATCTTCCCAAATCGTTCTTTTTGTGCGAGAATGGTTAAAAAATCATTTATGATTGCGCTTTACAGCACGTATAACAAGGGAGGAAATAACCATGTCAGAAGATCGCAAGCTTTCATTCGAAACTCTCGCTGTCCATGCCGGACAACAAATTGATCCTACTACCTTTGCCCGCGCAGTTCCGTTATACCAAACCACCTCGTATGGATTTCGGGATGCTGAGCATGCGGCTGATTTGTTTTCCCTAAAAGAGTTCGGCAACATTTATACGCGCCTGATGAATCCAACCACGGATGTGTTTGAGCAGCGGATCGCAGCTCTGGAGGGAGGGGCTGGCGCATTGGCAACGGCTTCAGGAGCAGCAGCCATTTCCTTTTCCATTCTGAACATTGCCGGAGCAGGGGATGAAATTGTATCGGCATCCAGTCTGTATGGCGGTACATATAATTTATTTTCCACGACGCTACCCAAGTTGGGCATTAAGGTGCATTTTGTGGATTCGGATGACCCGGAGAACTTCCGTAAAGCCATTACGGATAAAACGAAGGCGTTATATGCCGAGACGATTGGCAATCCGCAGGGCAATGTGCTGGATGTGGAAGCCGTGGCAGCGATTGCGCATGAATACGGTATTCCGTTGATTGTGGATAACACGTTCCCAAGCCCGTACTTATTGCGTCCTATCGAATACGGAGCGGATATTGTCGTGCATTCGGCGACGAAGTTCATTGGCGGACACGGAACGTCCATCGGTGGGGTGATCGTGGACAGTGGCAAGTTTGACTGGAAAGCAAGCGGCCGTTTCCCGGGACTGACTGAGCCGGACCCGAGCTATCACGGGGTTGTATACACCGAGGCGGTGGGGCCTATTGCCTATATTATCAAGGCGCGGGTACAACTGCTGCGTGATCTGGGGGCAGCTATTTCACCGTTCAACTCATGGTTGCTGCTTCAGGGCTTGGAGACACTCCATCTGCGTCTGGAAAGACATAGCCAGAATGCTTTGAAGGTAGCGCAATATCTCGAAAGCCACAAGGATGTGGAGTGGGTCAGCTACACCGGATTACCGAGCCATCCATCCTACGAATTAGCCCAAAAATACTTGCCGAAAGGGCAAGGGGCGATCCTGACCTTCGGTATTAAGGGCGGCAGTCAGGCGGGAAGCAAGCTGATTGAAAATGTGAAGCTATTTTCCCATCTGGCGAATGTAGGTGATTCCAAATCTCTGATCATTCATCCGGCTAGCACAACGCATCAGCAGTTGAATGCGGAGGAACAGGTTGCTGCCGGAGTCAAGCCAGAGCTGTTGCGTTTGTCCGTCGGGACGGAAGCGATAGACGATATTTTGTACGATTTGGAGCAGGCGATCGCGGCCAGCCAGCAGTAGTTAAGGTTGATCAGGTGGGGGGTAACCTCCACCTTTTTTGCGTCCATGTCATGGAGAAATAACGTTGACAACATACCCCTATAGGTATATATTATACCCCATAGGGTATATAAGGGGGAGAAAAAATGGGCAGAACAATAGTTATTATTGGCGGGGTAGCAGGTGGAGCTTCTGCTGCGGCGAGATTGCGTAGATGGAACGAGGAAGACGAGATTATAATGTTTGAGCGCGGAGAGCATGTTTCTTTTGCGAACTGTGGTCTTCCTTACTATATTGGCGGCACGATCCATGCGCGGGAGAAGCTGTTCCTCCAGACACCTCAAGGGATTCGAGATCGTTTTAATATAGATGTACGGGTACTCACCGAAGTAATTGAAATAGACCGAGAGCAGAAGCTCATTCGCTTCCGTGATGTGAAATCAGGGAAAATGGGAGAGCAGCCGTACGATATGGTGGTTTTGTCGCCAGGGGCCAGACCGATGATACCTGATATTTCCGGATTAAACGAAGCCACTAATCTATTTACGCTAAGAAATATTCCTGACACGGACGTGATTAAGGAATATGTAGATGAAAAGCATCCGCGACATGCCACTGTCATCGGCGGCGGATTTATTGGGCTGGAGATGGCTGAGAATCTGCGGGAGCGTGGACTTAAGGTAACGATTATTGACCAAGGAGAACAATTGCTTCATCCGCTAGATCCTGAAATGGCTAAACTGGTGGAACAGCATATGAAGCTGAACGGGGTGGAGGTGCGTTTAAAGGAAGGGGTCGCGGCTTTTACAGATCAGGGTACACGGCTCCGTTTGGCTTCCGGGGGTATGCTTCAGACGGATTTGGTTATTCTCGCGATTGGTGTTGTTCCCGAAAATGAGCTGGCCATGCAAAGCGGATTGGAGCTTGGTTTTCGTGGGGCTATTCAGGTAAACGCCCAACTGCAAACCAGTGATCCGGCCATTTATGCGGTAGGCGACGCCATTCAGGTCAAAGACCGCAATCACGGGTTTGCAACGATGGTATCGCTGGCTTGGGGAGCCAATCGGCAGGGTCGTTTGGTGGCGGATCATATGAACGGTCAGGCCATTTCTTATGATGGTGCGCTCGGAACGTCCGTGATTAAGGCGTTTGCCTTGACCGCAGCATCTACAGGCAATAACGAAAAAACATTGCTGCGGCTGGGTGTTCCCTATAAGGCTGTTCATATTCATCCCGCTTCGCATGCAGGTTATTATCCGGGAGCATCGCCCATTTCCATGAAGCTGCTCTTTAACCCGGAGACAGGAATGATATATGGGGCACAGGCCGTTGGAGTCGATGGAGTAGACAAAAGGATTGATGTGATTGCGACCGCCATTCGTGGACATTTGGAGGTGCGTGAGTTGGCTGATATCGAGCTCGCTTATGCCCCCCCGTATTCTTCGGCCAAAGATCCTGTCAATATGGCTGGTTATGTGGCTTCGAATATCATGGATGGGCTGGTCCAAACGATGCAATGGCATGAAGTCGATGATTTTTACCGCACAGGCGGCGTTATTATTGATGTCAGCGATGAGGTGGAGCTGCAAGCAGGAGTCATTCCGGGTTCTATCCATATTCCTTTGCCAGAGCTGAGAGAACGGATGTCAGAAATCCCTCGTGATCTGGAGATCGCGGTATCCTGTCAGGTTGGCTTGCGGGGCTATATTGCGGCTCGAATGCTGATCCAATACGGATATCAGGTGAGAAACGTTGATGGTGGCTACAAGACATATTCAGTTATGGCTGAACAGGATTCTGATTCTGATCTGTCTACAGGGGGCAAACTGGGCGAGGAAGCCAAAGACGGATCAGGCACAGAGCTAACCCTGCTGGATGCCTGTGGATTGCAATGTCCTGGTCCTATTCTCAAGGTATATGAAGCCGTTAAGGCTATGGAAGAAGGACAAAAACTGGAGGTTACAGCAACCGATTTCGGTTTTGCGAGAGATATTGAAGCATGGTGCCTCAAAACCGGGAATACGCTGGAATCTCTGGGAGTGTCCCATGACAAGGTTAAGGCTGTAGTGCACAAAGGTTCCAGTAAGTCGCCTGCTCAGGCTCCTTTTCGCTGTCAAAGTCGAGAATAATTTGTACAAATTATGGCTTGGTTCGCTGTGTGACGTCTGTTACAATAGAAGGGACATTTACGAATGGATAGAAAAAAGATCGGATGGTGAGCATTTCTATGCTTTGGGAAGCAACTATATATTTTGTGATTTTGGTAATTTCTGCTCTAAGCGTGATTGTGGTATCAGGTAGCCGGAGGACGGCGAGTACAATTCTTCTGGTGCCTATCGTTTTATTTTGTACGATATTTATGGTGCAAGGTTCAGTACTTACAGCGGTGAAGCACCCGACGATGGGAGCTAATGTTGGTTCGGGCATGGCATTTTTAACAACTTGGGTAGTCACCGGAATATTGTTTGCTGTGACGATTGTGATTACTTTCGTTAAATATAGCAAGAAGAACGAGGCGTAATTCAGCCTTAACCTCAGATGAATTAGGGCTTGCGGTCATTTGCCGAAAGCCCTTTTTGTATTTAATTAGCATGTACTGGTTTGCCTCAAGAAGATACCTGTTGTGGAGTGTTTGGAAAAAAATAGAGCTGGGTTCCAAAAAGAGGTTTACAGGATTAGTTGGGAAGTGTATACATATAGTAAGGAGGCGATTGCTATGAGTGATCGTGGATTTCATCTGTTCTATATTATTTTCCTGACGGTTCTGGCATTAGGAAGCGTTGGTGGAATCGTCTGGTGGCTGCGTTCTGTCGGTCGTCAGGAGAAAGAAAAAAACTGAATTTGAACCGGACCGTAAAAGTCCAAAATGCAGCTTCCAGTAGGAGGGTGCATTTTTATGTGTTATAATAGGAACATATGTTCTTTATGGTGGGAGGAAAGACGATGTTGCCTGATTTGGAACGAAAGCTGTTACGGATTCTGTATAACTATTTTGCCCAGCATCGCCATATGCCGACGATGACGGAATTGACCGTCAAAACGGGGAAGAGGGACAACGAGATTACAGCCGCTTTGCGGCATATGGAAGAGGAGTGTTATATTACATGGGAAAATAACTCCAGTACTCAGCATGTGGTTTTGCTGGAAGGGTGGGAGCGGCCTTCGACGGACAGGGGCACCCGCCCGGAAACAGGGCGATCAACCACGCCGCAGGGCGGCACGGAATACTGGACGAATTATTAGAGTAGAACACATAGCTGGAAAATTAATGAGTTTTTAAGGTGCATATCATTTAGTTTTAAGAAAGGGGGACTATAATGACCCTATTAACCCCTTTTTGATCAAGCTATAGGCTCTGCCGGTGTATCGGCAGGGTCATTTTTTTGTTCATAGATGCTCTCGGCGGTGACTAGATAAATGGACGCTAAAAATCCCCCGGGGATCATCCGGAGGATGGGTGCAGCTTGCGTGAACTGCACGGCCTGCTCGAACTTCATGGTTCGACGGCATAATATATATTCAACCCCTGCTGCCTTGCATAATATGGTCAGCATGTTCATAAGGGGCAGTCCGATTCCACTGCTCATTTTCCAAACGACAAAAGCCCTACCTCTCTTTCGTCCTTGCGGCTCCGATGACCGCGCCAGTGTGAATGTGAAAATCTTCGGCAAAAGCTCAAAATTCTACATTAGGGTTATACATAAAATTTGGAGAAGCTCCATGCGGTGATTAGGAGTAATAGCTTGTTGCGCGGAATCCTATGGGGTTTAATACATACTACAATAGTATAACAAGATCGATTTTAAAATGCAAGGAATTTCTATATTTTTGATGATAGCTGGCCTGGCAAAGTAAAGTTACTCCTTATCGTTCTCCATATAGTGTACATAACTGGAGAAGCGGATCACACCTTTATCAATACGAAAATCAACTACAGAAACAACAGAATGAAGGTAATTCTTTTGAGTCAATGATTATTGCTTCCGTGCGCGATATCCAGTTTTTTGGTTAAGGCAGCATATTGCAAATTGCTCAAGCAAGAAGGTTAACTTTTGCCGACTGTACTCCGATATTGAATAAACAAGATATTTTGTGAGTGTACGGATGAAAAGAGGGGTAGCATTTTGCCGATCTATAAGCGTTTTATTCAGCATGTTATCCTGAACTATATTATAGGTTCGTTTATAGCTGTTCTGTTGGTAGGCGCAATTTTTATATTTTCCACGTTAAATGTAGCCCATTATGAATTTTTAGGTCTTATGAAGATCATTGCTTTTTCCAGTATTATTATGATTGTTTGCGAAACGCTGGTATTTAGGATGCATCTGGGACCAGTTCGTCACTTTTTTCTGGATAAGCGGACGACGTTCGAGGATGTAGAAGCGATGTATATACGGATTCACCGTCTGCCTAATCTGTCTGTGTTACGTATTATGGGCCCGCATTTGCTCGGTTTTTCCATCCCGGCAGCTGGTATGGCCATATGGATGATTCATACCAGACAGCTCACCCTGCCCTTCTATTATGTGGGAATTGCCTGTATAGGGGCTTGTCTGGTTGCTTCGATGCACGCGATGATTGAATTTTTCCTGACGATGAGGGCGATCCGTCCGTTGCTGGTAGAAATTAGAGACCGGACTTATCAGAAATATGGAATTAACCTATCGCTTAGGGGACGGGTATTACTATCCCTCCGGCACAAATTTCAGCTGAGCGCAACGTTGATTGGTGCTTTTCCGCTGTTTTTATTTTGCCTGGCTACGCAGATTCGGCTGGAACATCTGGATGAGGCACTTTCCAGCTCCTATTGGGTATGGGCGGGCACGATTTTACTATTTGGTGTGGCCTTCGCTTATCTGGGAGGATGGCTGTTAACCCGTGAGATTGAGCAGCCCATTCACCATCTGCTGGAAAAGATGAACGAAGTAAGGGAAGGCCGCCTGAACGATAAAGCTAGCGATTTGTACTCTGACGAATTTGCAAAGCTGGTTGAAGGCTTTAATATCATGGTTGAGGGATTGAAGGAACGGGAAGATAAAAACAGTCAGCTACAGGAAAGTTATTTCGCCACCTTGGCGGCAGCACTGGATGCCAGGGACGCTTATACCGCAGGACATTCTTTGCGTGTGGCTGAATACTCGGTGATCATTGGACGGCGGGGCGGTTTGAATGAGACAGACCTCGATTTGCTGCGCAAAACGGCATTACTGCATGATATCGGCAAAATCGGCGTAGCCGATGCCGTGCTGCTCAAGGATGGCAAGCTGACGGACGAGGAATTTGACCAGATTAAAATGCACCCGGTCATGGGAGAAAGCATTCTCCGCCAAGTGGAGCCAGCCTATGCCATGGCCCCTTATTTGCCCGGTGTGCGTTCGCACCATGAGCGTTACGATGGCAAGGGCTATCCAGACCAGCTCTGCGGGGAGGATATCCCGCTATTTGGACGGATCATTGCGGTAGCGGATGCGTATGATGCGATGACGTCTGACCGCCCATACCGGAAGGGCATGCAGAAAGAAAAAGCGGTAATGATATTGGAAGACGGAAAAGGAAGCCAGTGGGACCCTTACTTTGCCGAATTATTTGTCGATGAATGGCGCCGGAACAAAGGCATCATGAGTTGACCCTATACTGTATATCCATCAGGGCGAGCCGTTGCGGTTCGCTTTTTTATATACGGATGTACGCATCTTTAGACATGTCGAAAGCTGTAGCTTCATGTTATGATATACGAGAACAGTACAAGCGGTCTGCATAGGCCTGGCATCCAATTTTTCGCGCTATGGGAGTGTGAGTCCATGCAATTTTCAATGATGTTTCTAATGAATCTGGGGATGCTGATTGCCGTTGCCTATGTGGCGAACGTGATTTATAAATATGGGTTGAGTCGTACCTCTTCGCGATTTCAATATATCAGCTCGGTACTGCTGGTGGTATTTGGCGGATGGGTTAGCTCTTGCTTCGGCTTTAACTTTAGCGAGACGGTTATTTTTGATCTGCGCTTTGTGCCGTTAATTATTGCGGCGTTGGTGTATCCTCGCTCCTATACGCTTATTATTATCGGGGTAGCGATCGGGCTTACGAGATTTACCTTCGGTGTGAATATGGCGGCGTGGGCCGGCTTTCTGAATATGAGCATTCTGGGCGTGCTGTGCGCCGGATTGAACTACTGGATGCGCCGTTCCACCTGCCGTCTGATTATTAAGGCATCGGTGACCATTTTAGCGGTTAATATCGTAAATACGTTGAATATTGCCTTTCTGGGCGTCATTCCATGGCACTATTATGTGGCGGAAGTTGTTCCTCTCACTTTGCCTATCGGCATTGTACTCAGCTTTTTATTTGCGCTGATTTTACGTGATTTTCAGATGGAGCAGATGCGTAATTATCAGATTATACAGGCGAATCAGCTATTATCGGAACAACGCGATGAGTTACAGAAGACGAAAATCATTTTGGAAGAACGGGCCAAGCAGTTAATGGTGGCTTCCCAATATAAATCCGATTTTATGGCAACGATGTCGCATGAACTGCGTACACCACTTAATAGCATTATTAATCTGGCGCAGATCATCAACGAGCAGGGAAAAGAACTGGATGAGGACGAGCTTTACCAGTACAGCGAGCTGATTTATGTCTCGGGGCATGATTTGCTCCAATTGATCAATGACATTTTGGACTTGTCTAAAGTCGAGGCTGGACGGATGGAAATCGTCAGTGAGCCGGTCAGCGTGCGCGAGATTGCGCAGTTGATGATGATGCATTTTGAAGTCACCGCCAAGGACAAGAAGCTTGAATTCAGCTTGAAGGAGTATGGTGATATACCGGATGAAATTCGATCCGATCCCAAACGTGTACAGCAAATTTTGCGGAACCTGTTGTCTAATGCTTTTAAGTTCACTCATGAAGGACGTGTACTGCTGGAAATCAGCACTCAGCATCTGGAACGAAAAGGGCAGGAGCGAGATTGGGTTGTATTTGCGGTAAAAGATACGGGCATCGGCATCTCCAAGCTTCAGCAGCATGTTATTTTTGAGGCATTCCAGCAGGCAAACGGTTCTATTAACCGAAAATATGGAGGAACCGGACTGGGGCTGTCGATTAGCCGTGATTTATCCCGCTTATTGGGCGGTTTTATCCGTTTGGAGAGTGAGGAGGACAAGGGAAGTACATTTTCCCTGTACCTGCCCATGTGTCCGTCTGAAAGCAAGGAGGCGGGCAAACGGCCGTTTAAATTAGCCTAATAATACAGATGCAGGGAGCAGATAGGTTACAGGCATAAAGGAGGTCTATCGTGGAACGTAAAGCGGTCGTTGTGGGTGCAACGGGGCTTGTTGGAGGTTATGTTGTACGGGAGCTGCTGGTGCAAAAGGAATACAGCCGCGTCATGGTTGTGGGCAGACGTCCGTTGGAAATCAAGCATCCCAAGCTGGAGCAGGCATTCATCGACTGGGAGCAGCCGCAGGAAGCGGCATCCGCCTTCGAGGGGGTTGCTGATGTTTTTTGTTGCCTCGGGACGACGATGAAAAAGGCTGGCTCCAAGGAGCGGTTTCGTCAGGTGGATCTGGACTATCCGGTTCTGACCGCCCGGTTGGGCAAAGAGGCCGGTGCGGTGCAGATGCTCGCCATCTCCTCGATGGGAGCGGACCCGGAATCGCGCGTGTTTTACAACCGTACGAAGGGTGAGGCTGAGGAGGCGCTTGCCGATATGGGCTTGCCTGCGTTGCATTTGTTCCGTCCGTCGCTGATTTTAGGCACAAGGCCCGAACGTCGTTTTGGCGAAGCCGCCGCGGCTGTCGTGATGAAGGCACTGGATGGTGTGATGACAGGCAAGCTGGCTTCCTACCGCGCTATCCCGGCCTCGGTGATCGCACGGGCTATGGTACGAATCGCTCTCGCTCATGCGAGCGGCGTACATATTTATCCGAATGATATCATTCGGGTCATCGGAGCTGAACTGACACCCGGTGAGGGTGATTCAGGGACAGAGCGTAACAGTCCTTAATGCGAAATAGTGGCTTTGGACTTCCCGTGCTATAATACGGAGAACCAGTATCAGGAAGGAGAATTCAAGCTATATGAAAAAAACAATTGCCACTGAAAAAGCTCCCGGAGCTATTGGACCCTATAGCCAAGCTGTAGAGGCGGGTGGTTTTATTTACACCTCAGGACAGCTTGGACTGAATCCGGCAACAGGTGAGTTCGGTAAGGATGTACAGGAGCAGGCTCGTCTGTCCTTGAGCAACGTACAAGCTATTCTAGAAGCGGCTGGAAGCAGCCTGAACCAAGTCGTGAAAGCGACCGTATTCCTGAAAGATATGAACGACTTTGTCAGCGTCAATGAAGTATACAGCTCTTTCTTCGAGCAGCCGTATCCGGCCCGCAGTGCGGTGGAGGTAGCACGTCTGCCGAAGGATGCACTGGTAGAGATTGAAGTTATCGCCTTGAAAGGCGAATAGACTAGAGGGACATCAAAGAACTTCCAAAATCCACACTTGATGTGGAAATGGAAGTTCTTTGATGCCTGTGGTATACGTGATGAGATTCCTTTAGTCCCGGTCCCGGTTACGGGCAAAGAACAGCCATAGCGAGTACACCAGGATGATTGCGGCCAGAATGAATGCAGCCAGCCGCACCTTTTCATTGTCTGGATGCTCGATGGCGATGGCGACATAAGCCCACACGAACACAAGTGGATAAATGCTGTCACGATACGGGAAGCTGACCATGATGGCAAGCACGGTGCCGATGATCAGAACGTTGATCGCCCAAGTAGTATCGCTGAGTCCCCAGCCGTTCCACTCGTTCTTTTCCAGTACCACCGCGATGTTGATGATGGTAGCGACGGATACCCAGCCAAGGTTCAGACTGAACGGCAGCTTGACGAACCACATTTCCCCGAGGGTTGGTTGCGGCGTACGAGAGCGTACATATACGACAGCCAGAGAGAGCAAGTACAGTATAATGACAATCACACACAACTCTACATATACATACTGCCACAAAAAAATCCAGATGATGTTGAAGATACAGCTTAAAATAAAGAAAACCCCGATAGACTGAACGCTCGTCTTGGTTTGTCCTGCCGATGTAGCCTGATACACAACAAAGCAGGCAAGCAGCAAGTAAATAACCGACCAGATGGAAAAGGCATAACCCGCAGGTGTCAGCAGGGTAGGGTACATGTTGGATACGGCAGCGGTGCTTCTTCCGCCGATGGGAAGTGTGGAAGCCAGAATGTTAATGACGATGACAGCGATAAACGCAATGATATTCCACCATTTCAATGAATGGCTTCGTGACATAGGGGCATCTCCTCCTCAATGAATGATGAACCGTGGAATGACCGACTGGTCACAATCTTCTACTATGAATATACCCACTTTGCTACCAAATATGTCCTTGCCGGAAAAGTTTCAAGCTACAAATATTTTATTAAAAGGGCGTATCTATACACAGCCATATGTAATCCAATGATAAAAATGTTAAGCACTAGAAGTGAAGAGATAGGAGCATGAATGGTTTGGAATCCGGGTACTCTTATTTTCCGGACAGTCTAAGGAAGGTCAAAAGGTTAGATTTGACTTTATGGAGGCGGATCATTATACTGTGGTTACTATAACCACTGTATTAAAGTAAGCAATTAAAGCAAGTCACAGTAGGCAGGCTTTATGGTTTACAGTCTCATCTGATCTGACTTAAACTGAAGGAGAGAAAACGAATGAATCCGAAATATAAGCCTTTATTTGATACTTTTACCCTGCCATCTGGCGTTACATTGAAAAACCGTATCACGATGGCTCCTATGACCAACTTTGCGTCTCATGAAAATGGTGAAGTCAGTGACCAGGAGTTGGCTTACTACCGTGAACGTTCTGGCGGTGTAGGTGCGGTCATTACCGCTTGCGTGTACGTGACTCCAGACGGTAAAGGCTTTGTTAATGAGTTTGGCGCGGACAAGGATGAAATGATTCCGAGCCTGCGTCGTCTGGCTGACACGATTCATCAAGAGGGTGCGAAAGCCATCCTGCAAATTTACCATGGCGGTCGTTTGTGCCCACCGGATCAAATACCGGACGGACAGCCGATCAGCGCAAGCGCGGTGGCTGAGGAAAAAGAAGGCGCACCTGTGCCGCTTGAAATGAACACCGATGATATTCACCGTGTTATCCGTGCCTATGGCGAAGCGACTCGTCGCGCAATTGAAGCGGGCTATGACGGTGTGGAGCTTCACGGCGCGAACGGTTATCTGGTGCAGCAGTTCTTCTCCCCCCATTCCAACCTTCGTACCGACGAATGGGGAGGAAGCCTTGAAAAACGATTGACCTTCCCGCTGGCAGTTGTCCACGAAGTGAAGAAGGTGATCGCAGCGCATGCGAAGCAGCCGTTCATTTTCGGGTATCGTTTGTCTCCTGAGGAAGGACACACACCAGGCATTACGGTGGAGGATACGCTGGTACTCGTAGACCGTCTGGCGGATGAAGGGCTGGATTACCTGCACATTTCCGTTAACCATTTCTTCGGCGGTTCGTTCCGTGATCGTAGCGACGAACGTTCACGTACCCTTCTCATCTATGAGAAGGTTGGAAACCGCGTGCCGATTATGGGAGTTGGGTCGCTGAATACACCGGACGATGCACTTGCAGCGCTGGAGACAGGTGTACCGCTGGTTTCACTGGGACGTCCGCTTCTGATGGAGCCGCAGTGGGTTCAGAAGGTGCAAAACGGAACAGAAGATACGATCCGCACGACATTGTCCAAGCAAGCTCAACAAGAACTGGTCATTCCGGACTACCTGTGGGATGCGCTGACGACGATGCCTGGCTGGATGCCTGTTACGGATTAATTTTTGAATTGAAGGGATACCCTGGGTTGCTGTCAAGCATCCGGGGTATTTTCCTGTCGTATGTCCCGTGAGTACGAAACATATGAAAGTGAGAAAGAAGGAAATTGACAATGTTACATGAAGCTAATGGTTCGTTTTCGATAGAGTCCACCCATCCCGGGTTACGGATTCGACTTTTACAAGTAAGTGATGCAGAACGATTATTGGAGATTAGACGCGAAAATTTTGATTTTTTTAAGCCATTTGAGCCGGAACGGCCTGAAATTTACTTTACGCTGGAAGAACAGGCCCGCCTGATTTCCATCGGCCTTGAGGCTGTCCAAGCCGGGCAGGGATATACGTTTGGACTTTTTTTGCCGGAAAATGATAAGCTGATCGGCAGAATGGAGCTATCAGGCGTGGCCAGAGGCCCTTTTCAAAATGCAAATCTGGGGTACTTCGTAGATCCTGCACATCACGGACAAGGCTACGCCACCTCAGCAGTAAAGGATATTGTACGTTACGCCATCCATGAATTGGGATTGCACCGTATACAGGCCGGGGTTATGCCAAGAAATACGCCATCCAAACGAGTAATGGAAAAGGCCGGATTTCGCCGGGAAGGGTTGGCTCTAAACTATTTGAAGATTAATGGTATCTGGGAAGATCATGTGCTGTATGCGCTAACGGCTGAGGATCTACAGAATGGCGCCTTCTGAACTCGCCGGGCGTTACGCCTTCCAGTTTTTTGAATACCTTGCCAAAATATTTTTCGTCCTGATAACCGACCATACCGGCAATATGATGAAGGCGGAGCTTGTCATTTAATAGCAGCAGCTTCGCTTTGTCCATTCTGATCCGACATAGATACTCGGACAGATTAACGCCGTATTCCTGCTTGAATTTACGAGAAATATATTCTCGACTGAGGTAAAAACGGCTCGCCATATCCTGTAGGGAAATCTCCTCGTCGTAGTGAGCATCCAGATAGCGGGCAATATCACGGATAACAGGATTACTGGGGCTATGGCTTGGTGTAAGGGCCTGCCCAGCTGCCAGCAGCCGGTTCTCGACCAGCTTCTGCCATAGGGGCAGGGATAGCAAGCCCCGCTTGTCGATCGGCAGGGCAGGGATGGAGCCGTGCTCGTCTGCCAGTTCCTCCCCTGCCGCATCGCCGGGTCTGTCGTTCAGCCAGCGGGACGGTTCGCCCCAATACAGCAGAATAATTTCGTCCATACGCTCCAGATGGCGGAACGCAATCCCGGTTTGGGAATTCCCGAGAAACTCGTTGCAGATGTTCATCAGGGAAAAGCCCAAAAGTGTGTGCAGCGTCTTGTATTTGTCCAGCATATCGGCATTCAGTTGAGTGGTGCTCATCACCGCTGCCATTAGGGCCACCCCGTCCTTGCCAGGCATCCGCATATCCGTGAGTACAACAGGTGGCGAAAGGGCGGTGATGACCTCAATCGCCTGATCGCCCGACTCTGCTTCAATGACCTCAGTCACGCCACAAGCTTCCCAATGTACAAGCATTCGAACGGCATGGCGCACATGCTTTTCATCATCCACAATCAGGACCTTCATGACAGGTCACTCTCCCTTAATATGAATTTCGGTATGAGTTTCGGTACGAATTTCGAGTGTATAACGAACGCCATGAGGCAGAATATTGTCTACATACAGGGTATTAGAGCCGTCTTCGAAGTGAAGCTGGATGCGCAGCAGCACATTACGGAGTCCGATAGAATCCGACTCGCTGGTGTTCGGTTCCTCATAGGCTTTCAGCGGACGTTTCAGCATATGCTGGAGCTGCTCCAAATCAGCCCACGGAATTGATACTCCATTATTTTCCACTAATGGCTGGAGAATCATTTTGGGCACCTGATCATCCAGGACCCCATCTGCCCACTGGTAAGTGACCTCTAATTGCTCGCCAAAGCGTTCTTTTTGCAAATCAAGATACTGCTTTACATGCTCGGCCTCTTCCTTGAGGGTAACGACCGTATGATCCCGCATGTTATAACGGAGCATTTTGGCAAGGGAAGAGAGCAGGGAATAGATTCGCGGCACCTCATGCTGTAGAGCCAGCGTTCCGATAGACTGTGCGTATTGTATAAAAAATGAGGATTAATCTGTTCTTGAAGCGCTTTCAATTGATGTGTCTCGTTCGCCAGTTCGAGCTTGTATTCCTGTAAAATGAGGTTGTTGATGGTATCCATCATCTGTCGGAAGCGGCGTGACAGCACTCCGATCTCATCATTGCTCATGGCCCGTAAATAAAGCGTGCGATTAGGGATTTTCTTAACGAGCGTCCAGCCTGACAGGCTGGCATCCAGCTTGCCATACACCTGCAATGCCGTATCGTCTTCAATAACACCGTGCTCGTCTTATTTAGAAATTCGATTAAGCAGGCCGGATTCCTTCCAGTGTGTTCTAATCGCCTCTTCCTGTCCACTACAGAGCATGTGGGATAATTTGAAAAGCAAATAGTTGGAGCAAAACCGGGGGCTCCTGCCATCCATGTTCCGTTGCCTGTCGCAGTTAACTCGACAGGCTTTATTTATTTTAAGCTTTCCGAAACAGAACCAGCACTTAACTCCTAATTATTGCTTTTATTTCTAAATTTCCGGAAATTGTTGGGGGTTATATGATGATGTTTTTTAAAAGACTGAATGAAGTGATTTACATGATTGAAACCAACCCTGTGGGCTATTTCAGTTATTGTATAATCTGTTGAAATTAATAGTTCGCTGCCTTTCTTGATACGGTACTTAATTAAGTAGTCGTAAGGTGTCATATGAATGGTTCTTTTAAAGCTACGAGTGCATTCCGAAACACTTAGATGCGCTGAATCAGCAATCTCTTGCAGTGATATATTATCGGGGTAGCTCTGATGGATGAAGCTGAGCATTAATTGAAGTCTTTCTTGTTGCAGCTTTAAATATTTAGGTACTTCCTCAGAAGAAAGCGAAATGTTAGAAATTAAGGTGAACCATAATTGTACAGTTTTGATAGAAACCTCATATTCCCATCCCCAGCTTTTTTTTATATCAAATCTTTTTTTCATATCCCAAAGCATTTCCAGTACTTTAGTTTGCCATTCAGCATTCCCTTTGATGACTAGCGATAATAAGAGAGAGTTTGTAAAAGGCAGTACATAATTTTTTTCCATCGCACTATCCGCATAGAAGGCCAGCAGCTTCTCTGGAAAATTAAAACTCACGTATTGACCGTTATGTGTTAGGTGTGTAGTAACATGTAGGACCCCTTTATTAATAAAAATGGCCTGTCCTGCTTCTAATTCATGGTCAATTCCATTGACTTGTATAGTTAGTTTTCCTTTAGTTACTAAAGTAATTTGTAGTTCTTCGTGCCAGTGTAAATCGTTGAAGCCTCTACCTTCAGGGATGATTTTTAGAGCATTAGCAGTGTACATAATGTATGGAAATGAAGCATCCGGATATAAAATAGTCTCGTGTAATTGTTTAGACATTATAGAAGTCCTTTCCGATGGTGATATTATTATATCCGATCATTCATTTATCTAACAGTCATGTGCACAGACAAGGCTCTTAAAACGGACAGACTGTTCAGACCGTATCTGGCCGATAAGATGGGAGCATATAATGAAGCATAACGATATCCCCGCGGTGTTCTATTTGCTGGAGTTCAAACGTACTTGGCAGCGTGCCTTCCGGAAATAGCGGTATTCCTTGTCCGAGCACTTTGGGAATGACTGCAATGATTGCCTTATCCAGCAGTCCCTCTCGCATGAAGTCCTGAACTAGCTGTCCTCCACCCACCAGCCATACTGCACCCTCGGATTGTTTTTGCAGACGCGGAACAAGCTCAGACAGAGCTTCGTCTGTAAACGTAACATGCGGTGCTTGCTGATGCTTTGTTAATGACCGGGTAAGCACATAACACGGCTTGTCGGCATAAGGGAAAGCGTCCGAGAGCTTCAATACCTCCTCATACGTCAATCTGCCCATCAGCACCGTGCCTACGGTGTCGTAAAAGTCGGCATATCCATTGTCCCCGCCATCCCCTTTGACATCATACAGCCAGTCCACTGAGCCATCCGGCAGCGCTATATACCCATCGAGACTCATGGCAATATACAGTACAACTTTGTTTGATTGTATATCCTTCATCGTTTATCGCTCCTTTCTATCTCCTATGCTACAATATATTTATGACATGCTTTGTCGTAGTTAAACGGCGATTTCAATTTAATATTTTGCTAAAAGGAGTACCTGATGAACGAACGGAGAATTGCCCTTATGAGGATACTGGATTCCCGAAAAAAATATACGGCACGTGAGCTTGCCGAGCGTTTTGACGTCTCCGTGAGGACGATACAAAGAGATCTCGACTATTTGCAGCAGACCGGGTTACCGCTTTATACCGAAACGGGCCCTCATGGTGGATACCGGGCGCTCCCCAATCGACTGCTTCCGCCCCTTCATCTTGCCCGCAACGAGGCCTTGGGACTTTTTCTCATGCTGCAACTGCTGGAAGAGATTCCGGATATCCCTTTCGGATCAATTCGTGAGCATGTATCCGAGCAATATTATGCCGGGCTTCCACAGGATGTGCGGGACAGCATTGATCAATTGAAGGATTATATCTCTTTTCGCATGCTGCCTACTCACGCAGAGTCGCCCTACACCTCGCTCATTTTGGAGGCTGCGTTGAATAAGCGCCGGGTGAAAATGCATTACCGCTCCGCTTCCGGGGAAAAGTGGACTGAAGTATATCCGGTGGGGCTATATTTTGATCACGGATATTGGTACATGCCAGCGCATAGCAAAGACCGAATTATCCTGTACCGTTCAGATCGGGTCATCGTAATGACCATGCTGGAACAAACCTTACCCAGCCTTCCCACACTCCGGGAATGGATGGCTTCGGATGATTCTCGTACGGGGATTCCGTCAAAAATAAAGTTTACCTCGTTGGGTGCCCGGCTGGCGGAATCAGACCCCCTCTTCCAGAATGTCTCCCATCAGGATTGGCATGGATATATTCCGCCCGAGGAATTGAGTTATGTATCCAGACTCCTGTTAAAGTATGGGCCGGAGGCCGAGGTTATATATCCGGAAGAGCTGCGTATGCGAGTTAGGCAGCTGCTGCAAGACAGCCTGAATCCTTATCTGAAGGATGCGGAAGCTGATGATGAAGAAAAAGAGACTTGATCCTATAGACTATAGATCGAGTATTTTTTTATAGTTAATCACATGAATATGTAAGGTTATTAACTAATGACTTTCCATTTATTTTTGCGATAAAGTTTTGAAAAGAGCCCATTTTCGTATATGATGAAGAGTAATAATTCAAAAGGCTGGACGGGAGACAGATATGAATCAACCGCTTTATGGAATATGGCTCGGAGATGTGTTTTTTTGCTTTTCTGGTGAGACGTCGGAACCACGTATTGATGCATGGAGCAGTGTAATCCGCAGGCTGAGTTTGAAGGGAGACCTTCGGCCGTTTCGGCAGGCTGCGTTGCGTCTTGCCGAGGTCCGGATACCGAACACCGCTCGCGTGGAAGTGGCAGGCAGAGGAGGCAAAAGACGCTCTATGCTGGGCCGCACGCTGGAGGGCTTGGCACTGGAACCGCGCGAAACGCTGGCCCTGCTGACCCGCATGGACGAGAAGGGCTGTGCAGCGTCGGGCATTACACTGGGAGAGGAAATGCAATATTGGCAAAAGGCTGCTTATTTTGCGCTGGAACTGATGCAGCGAGGCGAAATTGCGCCATCGCTTACAGAGGCGCGTCCATCGGGACCGCGCCGTCGCGGCCCGGAGGCGGCGATTGGGGTGTGGATTCCCCGGCTACGCCAGGAGGAGGACGTTCGCCGCTTTTATGAGCTGGCTTCGGCGATGCCAGCCGTCTGTATGGCGGCTCCCGCCGTCTTCGCAGGCAAGGAGCCGGAAACACGGGAGGATGCAGCGGGAATTGTGCTCTATTCCTTCCTGTGTGCGGTCATCCATGCGGAAACGACCGCGGTGCTGGCAGCCTCCGACCGTGAGCTGAGCAGATATCGCGCAGAGTATCGGCGCGGGGGATCGCCGCTGGCAGAGCTGTGGTGGAACAGCCTGCTGACAGGTTCCCGCCCGGTTGCGATACAGGGAACGCCTGCCGAGATGGAGGAGTTGGTTCTCCAGGCGGCTTCTCTTGAAGGAAGCGCGATGCCAGTCATGGAACGGGAGGATCAGGAGCCGATCGAAGGACAGGTTCGTCTGTGCCTTCGTCTGGAGCCTTCACTGGAAGAGAATGTGAAGGAATGGCGCATTACCTTTTGGGTAGAAAGCGATGCCGAACCGGGGTTGCGACTACCTGCCTTGGCGCTGTGGGCGCATCCCGAGCGCGATCTGGTGCGCGGCACCATCGTGTATCGCCAAGTACAGGCACAACTGCTGCTGCGGCTTGGACAGGCTGCCGAAGCGGCACCGATACTGCAAGAAGCGTTGAGCCGCCCTTATCCCGAGGGCCTCACACTGGAGCCTGAGCTGTTCTTCCGCTTCCTGACGGAAGCTGTACCCGCTCTGCAAAAGAACGGCACCACCGTGCAAATGCCTTCACGCTGGAGCCGGGAGGGTCGCCGCCGCGCAGGCTTGCGGCTCAAAATGCGTTCGGCGGAGCGCGGCACACCACCGGAAGGCGTGAATACCGACACATCGTCGGTCGGTATCAATCGCATGATTTCCTTTGATGCCGAGGCTGTGCTGGGCGATACGACCTTGACGATGGAGGAACTGGAAAGCATCGTCGCGGCTAATTTGCCGTATGTACGTCTGGGAGGCGAATGGATCGAGGTCGATCCCAAGGAAATTCGTCAGGTGCTGCGTTTTATCAAGCGTGGTGAAAACGGTGAAATGACCTTGTCCGAATGGATGCATCTGGCGGCAGAAAATGAAGGTGCAGGTGAGGCCTCATGGAAGGGCTTGTCCATCTTTGGCGCAGAATCCGCCGGGTTGCTGGCCTCTCTGGTTGAGGGCGGTATGCTTCGTTCTGTGGAGCCGCGTCCTGTACCGAAGACGCTGCATGGCGCATTGCGTCCTTATCAGGAGCGCGGCTTCCAATGGCTGGCTGCCATGCGCGGGCTGGGCTTCGGTGTCTGCCTTGCGGATGACATGGGGCTTGGTAAAACGATTCAAGTTATTACCTGCCTGCTTGATGGCGGCATCGGCGCGAAGGATCAGCGTCCGGCGCTGATCGTCTGTCCGACCTCGCTGCTCGGTAACTGGCAGCGGGAGCTGAAGCGTTTTTCGCCGGATTTGTCACTTTATATTCATCACGGCAACCAGCGGCTTCACGGGGAGGCATTTCAAGAAAGCGTCCGCGAATATAATATCGTTCTCACGACCTACCATTTGGCGGGCCGGGACGGCAGCGATTTATCTGCGGTCTATTGGTCCTCTATCGTGTTGGATGAGGCGCAATATATTAAAAATGCACGGACAAAGCAGTCTCAGAGCGTAATGAAGCTGTCAGCACCGCATCGGATCGCCATGACGGGAACCCCGGTGGAGAATCGGCTGAGTGAGCTGTGGTCCATTTTTCAATTTCTGAATCCGGGTTACCTCGGCACCTCATCTTCGTTCCGTCAGCGCTATAGTATGGCGGGAGAGGAGAGAGGGGGTGCGCTGCGTGAGCTGTATCGTCTCGTCTCGCCGTTCATGCTGCGTAGACTCAAAAGCGATCCGGATATACGCAAGGATTTGCCAGAGAAGCTGGAATTGAAATCGTATTGTGTGCTGACACCAGAGCAGGCCGGATTGTATCGCGGCGTGGTGGATCAGCTAATGGGGACACTGGACGGACAGATTGGCATTGCCCGCAAGGGACTTGTCCTGTCTTCGCTGACTAAGCTCAAGCAAATTTGTGACCATCCGGGTCTGATCATTCCGGGCCGGGCTGATACTGGAAAAACTGAAAATTCGGGCAAAATGGAACGGCTGCTGGAGCTAGTGGAAACCATTCGGGAGAATGGAGAATCCGCTCTGATTTTCACCCAATATGTGTCTATGGGAGAGCTGTTGGTAGCACGACTGGCCCGGATTTTCGGGGAAGAACCGTATTTCCTGCATGGAGGGCTGGCGAAAACCAGACGGGACGAAATTGTCCACAACTTCCAGCAGGGGGAAGGACCGAATATATTCGTGCTTTCCCTGCGGGCGGGCGGCGTGGGCCTGAACCTGACGCGTGCCAGTCATGTTATTCACTATGACCGCTGGTGGAATCCTGCGGTGGAAAATCAGGCGACGGATCGGGTATTCCGCATTGGTCAAAGCCGGAACGTGCAGGTGCATAAGCTGATCTGCCAAGGTACGCTGGAGGAACGGATCGACGAGCTGATCGAGAGCAAAAAGGCGCTTTCCGAGCAGGTTGTCGGCTCCGGTGAGCATTGGCTGACGGAAATGTCTGACGATGAATTGCGTGGTCTGATTGCGCTGCAAAATGATATATGGATTGAGTAAGCACAGAAAGGATGAAGACGATGACAAGGCCGCGAGTGAAGCTGCGAGTAACTGACGGTCAATGGGAGGCGGAAGTAGAGGAGTACGGAACGGACAATGGTTCGGCGATTGCCCAGGCTGCCCACTGGACTGGCACCGTGCCTGTACTGGACCCGGAACAGCGGAAGGCATGGCTGGAGCAGCTAAAGGCGGAGCCTTGGGACATATACCGTTTTATACAGGGGGAAGCCTGCCTCTCGCTGGATGAGGTCGTTCAGGTAGCAGCCGATGCGGCTACATCCAATCTGGATGACGGCGTTGGTGCAGCCGACGAAGCGAAGAAGGCTCTCCAAGCGGGGCTGGAAAGCGAGCCTCTGCTTGGTCTGGAGCTGATTGGAATGACGCGGGAAGCGCTGCTGGAGTTCGTATTCAGCGCTTGGGCAGGTGAACTGTCCCATGTGCAGGGGGCATCTCTCGCGCATGAGCCAACCTCGCGGTCAGAGGGCGCACGCAGCGGATCGGCGGCGATCAGCGAATGGATTGCTGAATCTGCCGCCGAAGGAGCCTTACATCGTCCGGGCGCGGGCTTCCATGCCATTGAGATTCACCTGCCACAGAAGCTTGCACGTATGAATGAAGCGGACATTACGGCATTGCTGCCGGGTCTGCCCCGTGCGGAAGAGGCACTGAAGCTCATACGTGAGCGTGTAGCTGAACGCGCCCGGGCTACCATTCCACAAAAACGTCATACTCCCTAACAATTCGGGTCTATTCTTTCTTTTTCGGGCCTATTCAGCTTCATTGAACTGGATAACGGCTTCGAAGAGTGTCGAAAGTTCAGTTACAATAGGGGAACGTAAAACCATAGCAAGCCATGCATCAAATGTAATATTGGAGGAGATACCCGCATGAAACAACATATACAACAGAAACGGACCCCTCAGCGCTGGAGCAAAGCGCTTATCCCGGGACTGATTCTGCCGGGGCTGCTGTTGGCAGCGTGCCAGCAGGGAGGTTCGGGTGGACAGGAAAGCGAGCCGCCGAAATCATCCCCGACGACACAGGAGAGCGTCCAGCCTGCCACCCAGTCGAATGCGGGCAATCATAGCACTGAAACTGGACAGGCAGATCCCGTGATGGCGCTACGAAGCGAGAGTGCGCTGCAAGCCACGGTGAAGGAAGATGGGGAGACTGCCATTGTCACCAATGCTACAGCTGATACTGTCGTGGTGAACAAAAATCGCAGCTTGCCTGTTGGCTATGCCCCGGACGATCTGGTGGAGCCAAAGGTACCTTTTTCCTTCGAAGGTCCGCATGAGAAGAGACATATGCGCAAGGAAGCGGCAGAGGCGCTGGAGAGGTTGTTCGACGGTGCGAAGAAGGACGGCATGGAGCTGCGTGCTGTATCGGGGTACCGTTCCTATAAGCGTCAGGTTTCCATTTTTAACAATAATGTGAAGACAAAGGGGCAGGAATACGCCTCTAAAGTCAGTGCTGTACCGGGTACAAGCGAGCACCAGACAGGATTGGCGATGGATGTGTCCAGTCCAAGCGTAGGCAATGTGCTGGAACAATCCTTCGGAGCTTCCAAGGAAGGCGAGTGGCTGGAGAAGCATGCGCCGGAATACGGATTTATTATTCGTTATATGAAGGACAAGGAAGATGTGACTGGCTATGTATACGAGCCTTGGCATATTCGTTATGTGGGAACTGACATCGCGGAGGACTTAGCCAAGCAGGGAATGACGCTGGAGGAATATTTTGACGAGAAGAATATCAAGCTGTAGTAGCCGAGAACAAAGCCGTAATCCTGGGGATTGCGGCAGCAGCGACTATTCCTATGGCGGCTCGCGTAGTGGAGCTCATTCCGGGGGCTAGGATGAATAGGGGGACCTTTGTCGTTACCTGCTCTCTTTAGCAGCCAAGCAAGAGAATGGCTAAATCCTATGCTATAATGTAAATAATTAACAATAAAGAGCGGTCAAAAGAGGTTTTATTCATTTATGACAAAATTGATGAACTTCATACAGGCAAAGCATATAACACTTTTTAAATATATAACCATCATGCTGTTTATTTTTGCTGCATTAGTCAGCATGAGATGGGCGTGGTCTGTCGTTTTTCCCGTATCCGACCACCAGCCCCGTGCTGTTGGCGGCGTGCTTGACCTGCGCGGTATTGATCTGGAAAATTCCCCTGTGCTCTATTTGAATGGAGAATGGCAGTTTTATCCTGGAAATTTTGTTACGGGAGACGAGTTTCTGGAGACGGAACCCGAAGCAAGCCATGTTACCGTACCAGGTGACTGGGGGAGCGCGCTTCAGCAGCATTCAAACAACTCGTACGGGTATGGAACGTATCGTCTTCGCATTTTGATTGATTCGCTTCAGACTCCTGTTTCATTCTGGTTTAAAAATATTGAGGCGGCATCGGAAATTGAAATTAATGGAAAAAATTTTGCCACTATGGGCAAGCTAGCCGACGCTGCAAATGAATATACACCCAAAAGCATCTCTTTTACCTCTACTTATGACACAGAAGGAGTGACCGAGATTGAACTGGTCATTCGTGCGGCAAATTTCGATAACCCCTATAAGGGCGGCATTGTAACTCCGATTCGCTTTGGCACTGCGGCCACTATTGATTTTGTACGCTGGTACTCGATTGGATTTCAGCTGTTCATTTTTCTTATTCTGCTGCTTCATTGCCTGTATGCTTGCATTCTCTATCTATTCAGCTCAAGAGAGAGGACCTTGTTGATCGCAGCGCTGTTAACGATATCCGTTGGCATTACGATTCTAGTAAGTCAAGATAATATACTCTTGTTATGGCTGCCGATTAACTATACATGGGCAATCAAAATTAGACTGATTTCTCTGCTGTGGCAAAATGTGTTTCTGCTTCTGCTATTCAAAAGCTTCAACGCGGCCCCGCTGCGAGAAAAGTGGTTCCAAACCTACATTGCAGCGAATGTTGCTCTTACTGGCATTTTCCTGGTCTCACCAGCCAATATTGCTTATACAATTGTCCATTTCAATGTATTTCATACGATTAATTTCATATCATTCGTCTGGTTTATATACATAGTAGGAACGATGATTTTGCAAAAAAATAAAGATAATGACATCATTTTCTTGCTGTTCTCCGCAGCAAACATCTTATCCAACTTACTGTGGAGTATTGCTGAGAGCGCGAGAGATGTTACGACCGTCTACTATCCCATCGACATTATTTTTGCTATTACTGGCTTTTCTGCCTATTGGTTTAAAAAGTATTTTCGAAATTCGATAGAAAACATGGAATTGAACAAGCAGCTACAAAAAGCGGATAAAATTAAGGACCAGTTTTTGGCTAATACGTCCCATGAACTCCGCACGCCGCTGCACGGTATTATGAACATCGCTTATAACGTTGTCACCAAAGAGAAGACCAGGCTTGCGAAAAGCAGCCTTGAGGATATGCAGCTGCTCATTACGATCAGCAGACGGATGTCACAGCTGCTTGGCGATCTTCTCGATGTCGTTCGGCTTCAGGAACAGCGCATTGTTTTGCAGCGGGAGCCCCTCAGCATTCAGTCCATCGCTCCTGGCGTTGTCGCAATGCTGCAATTTATGAAGGAAAGCAAGCCAATCGAACTGCATATGGAGATACCGGAATCGCTGCCTTTGGTATTGGTGGATGAGAAAAGGCTCGTTCAAATTTTGTATAACCTGCTGCATAATGCGCTTAAATATACCGAGGAGGGAAGCATCTCCGTCTCAGCCGAAATTCGGGACAGGCAGGCTGTTATTCATATTGCCGATACGGGGCCCGGCATGGATGAGGCGACCCTGTCGCGTATTTTTCTCCCTTATGAGCAAGGCTCTGATGGAATAAGCGGTGAGCAGGGCATCGGACTGGGCTTAAGCATTTGCAAGCAGCTTGTCGAGCTGCATAATGGCGACTTGACGGTTCGCTCCAAATTGGGAAAGGGCTCCGTTTTCAGCTTTAATCTGCCTTTAGCAGACGCAGCAGATTTTGAACCCAATCAGGTCCCTATTGCTCAGGATCAAACGAAGGGAATAATAGATGAGGTGCCTGCCGGCTTTCTTTTTCCGCAATCCATTGGGGAAATGGAAGCTGCCGCCGCACTGCCGCCGCTGTTAAAGGAGGAAAAAGCCTATATAATTGCCGTTGATGATAATCCGGTCAATCTAAATGTTCTTGTCAGTATCCTTTCAACGGAGCCTTATAACATTACTACCGCTCGTTCCGGACAGGAGGCGATAGAATTGCTGGGGACCAGGCAGTGGGATCTGATCATAGCCGATGTTATGATGCCGCAAATGTCCGGCTATGAATTAACACAGAAGGTTAGAGAGCAGTTTTCCATGTCAGAGCTTCCTGTGCTGCTCCTTACCGCACGCAGCCAGCAAGCGGACATTTACACCGGATTTTCAGCAGGGGCAAGCGACTATGTGACGAAGCCCGTAGACGCTTTGGAGTTAAAATATCGGATCAGGGCATTGATAGCCCTAAAGCAATCCATTAAAGAGCGTCTACGTATGGAGGCTGCCTATTTGCAAGCGCAAATCCAGCCCCACTTCCTATTCAACACCCTTAATTCGTTAATGGTGTTAAGCGATATCGATACGGAAAGCATGCGCAAGCTGGGTGAGGCCTTCTCGTCCTTTTTACGAATTAGCTTTGATTATCTCAATACGGGGGAGTTAGTAGAGCTGGCCCATGAACTCGCGCTCGTTGAAGCCTATCTATACATCGAAAAAACGCGGTTCGGGGATCGGCTGTCGATTACATGGGAGGTGGAGGCGGGCATGCGGCTGCTGCTTCCTCCGCTCTCAATTCAGCCGCTGGTCGAAAACGCCGTCAAACACGGTCTTCTCAGCCGAAACGCAGGCGGTACGATTCAGCTGTCCATTACTCGCCGGGAGGGCTTCACCCTTATTGAAGTTAAAGATAACGGCAAGGGAATGGAGCAGGAACAGGTCAATCAATTGCAAAATGCGGCTCAGAGTGAAAAAGCAGGCATTGGCATCCCTAATACGAATCGGCGATTGCAGCAGCTGTACGGTCAAGGCTTGTCGATCGTGAGCCGTGTTAATGAAGGAACAACCGTGTCGTTTGTTATTCCAGATAGATAGTAACAAGGCTCACGTCCTGGACAGGGATGATACCATGACGTGAGCCTAAATTCTAATTCGAATCCTGATCAAATATATTATTTATTTCCATATTAATCGTAGGATATTTTATGTTCAGCTTGCTGATACGTTATAACGATAATAAGAAATTGCCGACGGCAATGTGGCTCTGGCGCAACTGCTGCGCTCGATCATCGTCGGGGTGTCTTTTGTGGTAGGCACATTTTTGATGTAGCTCTGTAATGAGGATTGGTATAGAGAAGGTGTGAAAGGATCTGCGAAACCGGACATCGGAATTGCTGGTCCTTTTTTTAATTTATGGACCACTATCGTTTCTGTGGGGACTATTCTGCAAAGCTACGGGTGATACTGCATAGCAAAAAGGAATTTGATGCAGGCATTAAGCCAAATTGAAGAGAAGGGAATTCTGATCACATGAGTACCTCCATCTCCCCAACCAAACCCATTCGTATGGGTGTCATCGGCCTGGGCCTTATCGCTGAATATCACATTAGATCCCTGCAAACCATCTCAGGGGTTTCTATTGTGGCCATTAGTGATGTGAACCCCAATCGCCTTCAACTGCTGGGTAAGCAATTGCAACTTTCTGCTTCCAAGCAATATCCCCATTATGAAGCCTTAATCCGTGACCCGGAGGTGGATGCGATTCTGTCGCTGACACCCAACGATGTGCATTTTGACATCATTCGTATTGCACTGGAAGAACACAAAGCTGTACTGGCGGAAAAACCGTTGACACTCACGTGGGAGGAAGCGCATCAGTTGAAAAAGCTGTATACGGCGAGCCCGGTGCCTTTTCTGGTTCATTATAAGCATCGTTACGGCGCTGCTTTCCAATATGCCAAGCAATTGCTGGATGAACACAAGCTGGGCAACATCTATAACATTCAATTTCGATATCTGATGGATGCATTCTCACCATATCGTCAACATCCGTATACATGGCGCCATAATTTAGCGAAGGCAGGCTCCGGGGTCGTGGGCGATACAGCCTCGCATATTATTGACCTGGCCCGTTTTCTGGTGGGTGAATTTAAAAGCGTCGCGGCGCTGCTACATACGATTACACCCGAGCGGACTGATCCGATCACAGGTCTGCCTGTAAAAGTAGATGTGGAAGACTTCGCTGCTTTCCATGGAATCATAGGGGATAATACCGTCGGCACGTTCATCACCCACAAAAATGCCATTGGCAAACGCCACGAAATCGAAGTTGATATCTATGGCGAGCTCGGTGCGCTGCACGCCAGTCTCAACAACCGGGAAAATGTTCGCATTGTGCTGCGAGATTCGGAGCATCCGAATGCCGAATACGAGAATTGGGCTGTCCCTGCTATCTATGATCATACGGCCTATGGAGACTTCGTGAAGCTGGCAAGGGGAGAGTCCGTGGATCGTGCCCCATTGTTCGAGGACGGGTACAAAAACCAATGGGTCCTCGAACAAATACTGCAATCCTGGAAAGAGAACGGATGTTTAGTGGAAGTGTAGGGGCAAGCATACCAAACTGTGGCCCATAAGATGGATTCCTGAAAAGAGTAACCCTCTTGCGGATCACAGTTCCGCTTGGTTTGAATCACTTCAAATGAATCCAGCTTCGATCTGTTGAATAATGGTCAGCAAGAAGGATTCAGCCAAGCTGTTTTTCAAAACAGCCTGTTTGGCTTCCTCCAGCGTAAACCAACGTGCTTGATCCACCTCTGCGCTGAGAACATCCAGCTTGTCATCGTTCACAATGGATACAAAATTCAGCATCAGTGTATGGGTTCGGTCAAAATACTCGCTGCGCATATATTTATACTCATCCACTTGCAATCCCACTTCTTCCATAACCTCGCGCACCAATGTCTGCTCGGCGGATTCGCCCTTGTTCACATAACCAGCCAGCAAAATAAAATCCTTGATATTGTACTGCTGTATGAGCAACACTTTATCTCTTTGCCGATTGATTACAGCGGTGCTAATTGCAGTGCTGAATATCGGGAACCGAAAGACCTGGCATGTATTGCAATAGGGAATAGGGCCTTCGCCTTCACACTCCTTCACCATTAGTTTTGTTCCACATTCATAGCAATACTTCATCTAAGCGCCACCTTATATCTCATTTTTAAATTGTAAATGTTGCTTGTTATTCCATGTTCGTACTTCGTACGGAATACTCATCATCTTAATTCCACAATAACTATTTTGTCTATGCGCGTTTTCGTTCCTCTCGACTCCTTTATTGCTTTTCCTCCTGTACCTTTGCCCGTCTGGACCCGATCAGCCGCCAGCCTGTCAGCAGTGCCGCCACCAGACAAATGGACGCGGAAGTCATAAAGACCACATGCATTCCTGCCAGAAAAATTTCCGGGTGACCCGGAACCAACCCGGTGACTCGATAACCAGCCTCTTTGCTCATGATATAAAACAGGATCGACGTGGCCAAGGTAATCCCCACCACCATGCCGACGTTGCGGACCAGTGAATTGACACTCCCGGCTGAGCCGAGCTGCGTGCGGGGCACCTTGGACATGATTAGCGAATTGTTCGGCGATTGGAATAAACCACTGCCGATACCCAGCATAGCGATCCAAAGACCCACAAACGGAACGGGACTGCCTGCATGGAGACGAGCCAAGCCAATCTGGGCGACTACCATGACTACCAGTCCGGCAAAGGTGAGCAGCTCAGACCCTATTTTATCTGAAAGCGCACCGCTGAGAGGGGCAACGATAATCATGGAGATGGGAAACAGCATCAGCAGGAACCCTGCATAAAAAGGCGACAGGTTCAGCATATTCTGCGCATAGAAAGGCGAAATAATATTAAAGCAGAAGTTAGCGGTGAATACGAGAAAAGCGCACAGAATACTGAGCGAGAACAACGGCCACCAGACCAATCGGTACATTGACCCAGAAAATATATGGCCAGCCCAGTGAAGAGACGATAATGCCGCCCAAGCTGGGTCCCGCGATACTGCCGAGGGAAACGAAGGTTCCGATTAGGCCGAGTGCCTTGCCTCGTTCGGTGGAAGGAAAGATATCCGTGACGATTCCCTGGCTGTTGGCCATGGTCATGGATGCTCCGAGCGCCTGAATGATTCGGGAGATCAGCAGCATGGGCAGCGAATGGCTGAGACCGCACAGCAGTGAGCCAAGGATGAACACGATCGTGCCGATCTTGAATATTTTAATTTTGCCGACCATATCTCCAAGCTTGCCAAAAAATAAAATGGCTGTACATATAGCCATCAAATAGACTGTTGTGACCCATTCAATCTGTGCTACGGGTAAATTGAGCGTGCGTGACAACACAGGTAGAGCAATATTGACGATGCTTCCATCCAGCGTGGACATAAACGTAAACAGATACAATACAATCAAAATCATCCAACGTTTCTTCTGGATTTCGCTATTTTCCTGATACGTTGCGGCAGCTGTAGCGGTTGAACTCATGATTAGCACCTCTTCATCGTTGACCATTACCATTTAGTTGCACGCGCAACTAAATGACGGTTTTAGTGTACAGCAATTTAGTTGCGTATGCAACAATATTGTTGTAAAATGTGCCTTGGTCCTACCTGAAGATTTGTCATTTTTAAGCCACTGAGGTGTATTTAATGAGAAAAAAACCGATTGGAAAGCTGATTTCCCACCTGTACCGGCGAAATCAAAAAATACTGTCCCAAAAACTGGCTCCTTATGGGATCGGCAGCGGGGGCCAACACAGCTTTTTAAAGCTTATTTTGCAGCATCCGGGCATTACACAGGAACAGTTGACGAATGAACTCAAATTTGACAAAGCAACCACTGCGCGTTCTGTGAAACAATTGGAGAAATCAGGTTACATTGAGCGAGAAACGGACCCGAATGATCGACGCTCCCATCTTTTGTTCCCAACGACCAAGGCATTAGAAGTTTATCCTGTCCTGCAAGGAATCTTGGATGAGTTCAATGCTGATCTTGTCCATAATTTATCTGATGAGGAAGAAGACCTGCTTATCGCCCTGCTGCAAAAGATTAGTATAGACCCTGGTGAATAAAGGTATACAGCGGAGTCATTGGCCGCTCCCCCATCGGCTCCAAAATACATCTCCAATAAAATCAAGCCCGTTTCAATCTTTAGAGGGTGTTTGACTATACCAGGCTAAAGTCATTGAATATATTGTTATCATTCATCTTATTTAAAGGTTTTCTAAAAAATGGGGAGGAGATCACATTGGCTTTCCGCTACAGCATCGTCATTCCAACCTATAATCGAGCCCAGCAGCTGTTGCTCACGCTCGCTTCATTTGAAACACAAACCTATTCGAAGCATCTATTCGAAGTGATTGTAGCTGATGACGGTTCTACAGATGGAACGAAAGAAATGGTCGAAGGCTTCAAAGCATCCTATCCTCTTATCTATGTGTCCCATCCAGAACAACGCGGTCGATCTGCCGTTCGAAATTTGGGACTGCGCCGTGCCAAAGGGCTATACATCATCTTCTGCGATGCTGACTTTTTGGTGTTACCTGAATTCATTAGAATTGTGAGCCGTTATCACCGCAAATACCCCAAAGCCGTGCTTTCAGGCTTCCCTCACTCGTGGGATGATGCTTATACCCATTATTACCCTGACTTTTCCCCTGCGGAAAAAGAACATTTTCGTAATACACTTACACAATCCAACCTATGGAGTGCGGACTTTGAAGTAGCGAATGAAATTATTCCGATCATAACGCCAGACGATATCCTTCATCAAACGGATGCATTGTCCAAGGTTATGATCCCTTCCAGAGTTCCCCCAAATATTAAAAAGCAATTTGCCAAAACGGATGTAGCTCCTTGGACGTTATTAGTTACACGTTGTGTATCCATCAGACGCAGCCATTTGGCTCGTATTGGAGGTTTCAATGAACGGTTTGTACTCTATGGACTCGAAGACTGGGACCTTGGCTACAGGCTGCATCGATTGAAAATCCCTTTTTATTGCATCAAAGAGGTAGTCGGATATCACCAGGAGCATCCAACCCACCTCAGAGGAAACGTTTTAAATATGGAAAATCTAAGAATTATGTTTGAAACCTACGGATTCAATGACTCCTCGTTAAATTTATTCGCCCTTGTACATCCATCCCTGGATTTAGAGACTTACAAAAATACGTTGCGGGTACTGCGCAGGGGAAGCCGATCCAAGCAAACACGTTCGTCAGCGCTGCTGTTGAGGAGAACACTGCGAATGGCAGCCAGGCAGTTCGTTCAACCAAACCATACTCATGCATACAAAAAATCATTACGATGGATAAAAAAGAAAGCAAAGAGTGGGAAAAGTCGAGTCGCTCACGTGTTACGAGACATGGTGCTGAAGTCTGAAAAGCTGGTAGAGTAGTGTTGCTCGTTTTCAACGTGCAGCTCATACCCATCACATCTTCCCTATTGAGTGCAGGTAATTCAGGAAATGAAAAATCCACAATCTCACTCGATTGTGGATTTAGCAAAATGGAGGCGAGCGGAGTCGAACCCCTGTCCGAAGATAACGACACATAAGCTTCTGCGAGTGTAGTTACAGATTCAATATGACTACAGTCCGTGTCTACCCCGTACGCAAGAACATAATCATTAAAATGGCTGTTCCCAAAAGGAAACAAAGGGGGGAATAGAGCACACAGTCCCATGTTGCAAAAACGGTTCCTTTCTTTCTCTTGAAAAACCCTACCCATTTGAAATCACCTATAGAACGTAAAATAAATAAACACGACAACAAGCCTGCTCCGTAGGAATAGAAGGGGTTGAAAAGCAGGAAGGGTGTAACTCCCCCTAGTTCCAAGACGAACCAAGCGGCTAAAGCTAACAAAATGGCTACAATCGCTGTACCTGTTTTAGAAGGCTCGAAGAGTAAGGCCGTTCCTGTGCTCGGGATCGCCGCTTTAGATCCTCTTTTCCCGCCAAATGCCCAATATACGTGCATGCCGCTCAGTACCAAAAGAATTCCTCCAACTGCCCATGTAAGTAACTCCAACATGTGACATCCTCCTTAAATCGAAATCCACTCCGTCCAAATCATGTGAATATGTTGATGAATGGCTTCATCACTTAACGTCTCTTGTTTGTGCCGCTCATACCACCCTAAGTAATAATGGTACAACATCCATGATCTCTGGAAGGCTTTCTCTGGCTGCATACCCTTTTGGATAAATAACTGCTGCATAAACTCCGTTCTCATCTGTTCCACTTCATCCAGAATGGAGTGATACGTATCATCCTTCAATGACAGCTTCCGTAGATAAAACAGGAAGTCTCCCCGTTTCGTCGTCCCGAACATTCGGGTCAGCACGTCTCTGATTCGTTCGTCTGCGGTAGCATGGATGATGGACGCTGCAATAACCTGTTGTGTTGTCTGTTCCTTCCACGTCTCAACAATCTGTCTAATATAGCTGCTGCGATTGTCAAAATACCAATAAAAACTGCTCTTGCTGCATCCTAAAGAAACAGCCATTTTTTCGATAACGAGCTGCTCGATTCCACCCTGCTCAAACCGTTTGATTCCTTCTTGGATCCATTGCTCTTCTGTGACAATGATTTTGGGCAACTTTTCTTCCCCCTCTCTTGTTTTTTTCTGTACGATATCGTCTAGATAGGTTTATATTACAGAGCTTTTGGAATGATGTAAATAGATGTACATAAACAGCCACTTGAAATAGCTGCGGATTTGATCTATAATGCTGTAGCATATAGTGATATTCAAGGCATTGACCAAAGACAGGATTTCCTTGAAGGGCCGTTCAGAGAGAAAAGACTTGGCTGAGAGCTTTTCCGGCAACCGCAAGTGAAGTTACCCCTTTGTAGCCGTGACGTTGAACCTGTAGCTGTGCAATGTGACAGTGACATCAGTAAGCGCCTACCGATTTATCCCCGTTAACGGATACCAATGGAGGGTCACGCATGTCGTGCATGAACATGTTTAATGAACATGGATGTACGTGCAGGAGCGGACCGAACTAGGGTGGAACCACGAGCTGAACGCACTCGTCCCTTGAGGGAGAGAGGCGTTTTTTTGCGTTCAATTTTGATATATAGCATGTACCTACAATTTGAATGGAGGCTTTAATCGTGAGTATTCAAGTGAAATTGCCAGATGGAGCGGTACGGGAGTACGAGCAGGGTGTAACCATTGCCGACGTGGCGGGTTCGATCAGCTCCGGTCTGAAAAAGAATGCAGTAGCAGGTAAAGTGAATGGGAAGGCTGTGGATCTGAATACTGTTTTGGAGCAGGACAGCGACCTGGAAATTATTACGCTGGATAGCGGGGACGGTCTGGAAATTTATCGTCACAGCACAGCGCATTTGCTGGCACAAGCCCTCAAACGCATTTACGGTGAGAAAAACGTAAAGCTGGGTATTGGTCCAGTCATTGACAGTGGCTTCTACTATGACATTGATATCGGAAACCCGTTGTCCGTTGACGATCTGGCGAAGATCGAGAAGGAAATGACGAAGATCGCTCAGGAGAATCTGCCGATTACACGTCGTGTCGTTAGCCGTGAGGAAGCAACTCGTATTTTCGGAGAGCTGGAAGATCCGTTGAAGCTGGAACTGATTCGCGATTTGCCAGAGGATGCGGAAATCACGATCTACGATCAGGGCGAATTTTTTGACCTGTGTCGTGGCCCGCATTTGCCATCTACAGGCCGCATTAAAGCTTTTAAACTGCTGAGTGTAGCAGGTGCATACTGGAGAGGCGATTCCAACAACAAGATGCTGCAACGTATCTACGGAACTGCATTTCCGAAAAAAGCACAGCTGGACGAGCATCTGCACCTGCTGGAGGAAGCGAAAAAACGTGACCACCGCAAGCTGGGTAAAGAGCTGGAGCTGTTCATGTTCTCCGAGGAAGCACCGGGTATGCCGTTCTACCTGCCTAAAGGTATGGTTGTCCGTACTGCGCTGGAGGATTACTCCCGCGAAATTCAACGCCTGCATGGCTATGAGGAAGTACGCACACCGCTGATGATGAACAATCGTCTGTGGGAGCAATCGGGACACTATGAGCATTACAAGGAAAATATGTACTTCTCCGAAGTAGATGAAACTACATTTGCTCTGAAACCGATGAACTGCCCGGGGCATATGCTCGTGTTTAAAAATGAGCTTCATTCTTACCGCGATCTGCCGATTCGTATCTCCGAATTTGGACAAGTGCATCGCCATGAGCTGTCCGGTGCGTTGAACGGTATGATGCGTGTTCGTACATTCTGTCAGGATGATGCGCACATTTTCGTTACTCCGGGTCAGATTGAGCAAGAGATTACAGATGTAATCAAGCTGATTAACGAAATGTATAGTGTGTTTGGCTTTGACTTCACAGTGGAGTTGTCCACGCGTCCGGATGACTTTATGGGCGAGCCAGCGCTGTGGGATCAAGCGGAACAAGCTCTGCAAAACGTGCTGGATCACCTGGGCATCAACTACCGTATTAATGCGGGAGATGGAGCATTTTACGGTCCGAAAATTGACTTCCACATTCTCGATGCGCTCAAACGCAGCTGGCAGTGCGGAACGATCCAATTGGACTTCCAAATGCCTGAGAAGTTCGACCTCACTTATGTGGGCGAGGATAACCAGAAGCACCGTCCAGTCGTTATTCACCGTGCCATCTACGGTTCTATTGACCGCTTCATGGGCATCCTGACTGAGCATTTTACAGGTGCATTCCCATTGTGGCTGACTCCTGTTCATGCGAAGCTGCTGCCAGTATCCGAGAACTATATTGAGACTGCCAATGAGATACAGGATGCATTGCTGAAAGCAGGTCTGCGTGTCGAAGTAGATACTCGCAATGAGAAGCTTGGTTATAAAATCCGCGAGGCACAATTGGAGAAGGTTCCATATATGTTCGTCATCGGGGAAAATGAAAAAACATCCGGTACTGTAGCGGTTCGCAAACGGGGCGAAGGCGATCTGGGATCGCTCAGCATTGCGGATATCGTTGAGAAAATCAGCACAGAAATCCGTGAGAAGCAATAAGCTCTGGATAAAAGAAATAGAGCAAGACGAAAAAATATAGAGCAAAAGAGCGCTCAAGCCACGATAAAAGTGGTTTTGAGCGCTCTTTATTTAATAATCAGGATTTTGCAAAATCCTCATAACGCAAAATTTGCAATGCTGAAGCTGAATCGAGGCTGTTGATGCCTCAGCCCAATGTTCAAGGATCATATACACCCATGCCTAGCAGGTCTGCGGCCGGGATTCGATGTGATCCGTGGCGTGGGAGAGTGTCTTCGAAGAGGATTCCGCAGCAGTTGGCTGCTCCGAGGATTCTGCTTGATCTTGCTCCTCACTGAGCGACAAGATTTCGCCGCGCAGTTTTAGCATTTTCTGATCCAGCTCATAGGTTGCACGCGCAGCCTCGGATAATCCGTTAACGACATGCTCAGGCACTTTCTTATCGAACTTATAGTACAAAATATGCTCCATGCTGGCCCAGAAATCCATAGCCAGTGTGCGGAGCTGAATTTCAACCTTGATCCAGCGCGTACCTTCAAACAGAATTAGCGGAACTTCTACAATCACATGAAGGCTCTGATAGCCGTTGGGCTTGGGTTGGGCGATATAGTCCTTGATCTCCAGAATGCGGATGTCTTCCCGTGTGCGCAGGTGATCCATCAGGCGGTAAATATCTTTGACAAAAGCACACACAACTCGCATACCCGCGATGTCATGAATTTCACGCAGTATATTGTCCAGGGTGACCTCATAGCCTTTGCGTCGAACCTTTTCCACAATGCTGTGAGGCTCTTTGATTCGGGTCTTGATATGCTCAATTGGGCTAAAGCCGTCCATCAGCTTCCATTCGGTCTGAATCAGCTTGATTTTGTTCTTTAATTCCTCCAGAGCCAACTGATAAAGGACGGGGATCTTTCTCCATTCCTCCAGTTGCTTGGCGTTAACTCCGTTCTGCTCCAGCTGTAGCTGAAATTCCTGTAAGGGCAAAGGGACAGCATTCAAGTGCTTCCAATCCGGTTCATTCACAGGCCATTCTCCTAAGTGAGGCTTACGATGTCCTCGATCTATTTCGTAAATATGCACTACCGTATATATTGTACACTATGTCAAAACCTACAGGCAAAGGAGAAGAGGCGGTGGGAAGAAAAAAAGGATAACAATTTATATTGTAAAACCGAGTAAACCGATGTATAATTGCTGAAATGTTGCTTTGAAGCATTTTTTTTAAAATTACATGAAGCTCTGTTAATTCATCTATATAAGTTGAACTTAAG
>NZ_JBITPH010000014.1:0-210377 GCF_050467685.1 Paenibacillus sp. NRS-1782 | reverse complement strand
TTGGTTCAGACGGTAATCCCGTCGATATGCCGCAGCCGTATTTACTAAGCTGCGATGCTCGATCATGACTCCCTTCGGACGTCCCGTTGTTCCGGAGGTGTAGATCACATACGCCAGATCCTGCGGCTCGTTGATATGCTCGATATCCGCAGTATCCCCGGTGTACAGCGACTCATCGTCCAACGCCAGTACGGTATGCAGACGCAGTCCTGTTGCTGGTTCGGATGTTGCTTTGTTTTCCTCCAGCCATCCCTGCGCACGCTCCTGCAAGCCTGTTTGAGTCAATAGTACCGTCGCACCGCTGTCCTCCAGCATGAAACGAATACGTTCTGACGGATAGTCTGCATCCAGCGGCACATACGCGCCTCCTGCCTTCCATACCGCCAGTACGCCGACCAGCATGTCTACCGAGCGTTCGCTCAAGATGCCGACAATCGACTCGCGTCCAATGCCTTCATTTCGCAATCTACGAGCCAATTGGTTCGCACGCTCGTTCAACTCGTGGTACGTAAGCTGCTTCTCCTCGTACACAACCGCCACGTGATCCGGCACAAGCTGCGCCTGTTCCTCCACATAGGCGTGGAACAACCCTTCGACTTCCTTCGCATCACTCCACGCATACACGCCAACTGAACCAAAACCGTCGATGATCTTCGCTTTTTCCTCAGCAGTCACCAGCTCAAGCTCATCTACCAGCGCATTCGGTCTGTTAATCGCTTCCTCTACGATATGCACCAAATGCTCGCGGATTTGCTCTATAGCTGCGCGTTCAAATACCAGCGTGTTGTACTCCAAATGAACACCGATTTCATCACCCGGCACAATGGTAATGTTGAAATCATAGTTTGTTTGCTCCGACACGGAAGCATTCGCAATGGTAAAGCCGTTCGTGTCATGACTACCCATTTGCTCCATGCTCTGTTCCACCGGATAGTTTTCGAACACCATAATATGGTTTACCAAATCCTGCTTCTGCTCTGTCAGGGCCTGAATTTCATACAACGGATAGGTTTCATAGGCACGGGAAGCAAGCGCCTGTTCCTGTGTCTGCTTCATCAACCCAGCGAACGTAACATCTTCCCCGCTGTGAATCCGTACAGGAACCGTATTAATGAACAACCCGATCATTTTATCGATGCCCGGAATATCCGCTGATCTACCGGATACAACACTACCAAATACAACATCCCGATTATTGTTATATCGTTGCAGCACAACACCCCATGCCGCTTGCAGCAGCGTATTGACCGTCACCTGCTGCTGCTTGACCAGCTTGTTCATCCGCTCCGTCACTTCACGGCTCAGTATAAACGAAAGCTTGTCAGCCTCATATCCTTTGGCGTAACTGTCCAGCTGCTTCGCTTGCGGCAACACCGTCTGTTGTTCAAAGCCGGCAAAATAGTCACTCCAGAACCGTTCTGCTTCCGCGTTATCCTGCCGTTCCAGCCATTCAATATATTCGCTATATGGCGTTACCGGAGCAAGCTCTGGCTTTCGGTTTTCGAGCAAAGAAAAATACGTTTTGAAGGCTTCCCCGACAACCAGGAACAAGCACCAGCCGTCCATCAAAATATGATGGAAGCTCCACACAAAACGGTAAGACTCCTCGCCCGTACGTAATATAGAAACTCTCATCAGCTCGCCTGAGCTGAAATGAAACCCTTCCGCTTTGTCCCGCTCAGCAAAATCAGCAACATATGCGTCCAGTTCTCCTCGATCCATCGAACGCACGTCTTCAAAACGGAATCCGGCAGCTTTATGACGATACACTACCTGCAAAGGCTGCTCATTCCAGCCGCTATAAAAATTCGTTCTGAAAATTTGATGGCGATTCACCAGCAGATTCAGGCTTTCGGAAAAAGCATCCACTTGAAAGCTGCCCTGCAGATCAAATGTTGCCTGCTCAAAATACGCGCCGGATTGCGGCTCCATCAAGCCGTGGAACAGGATTCCCTTTTGCATCGGCGTTAGCGAATAAACATTTTCCAGCTCACCCGCAGCAGCGGTTTGCTCTACAATGTGCTCCAGTTCTCCAGCCGTTAGTCCCTGGAAGGACAGATCGCTTGGTGTCAGCTCTGGCAGCTCTTTGTCCACACAATGAGCTAATACCTGGCGCATGCTTTCCTGAAGCAAATCAGCTAGTTTTTTGATTGATTTTTTCATGAACGTTTTGCTGCTGTAGCTGATCGTCAGCTCCAGCACACCGTCCGTGATCATACCGTTAATATCAAGGGCATACCGCTTGGTCAACGTGTCACTAATGGAAGCCCCAAGGGAATAAGGTGACATACGGAATGCGTTATTTTTCAAATCCTGATCGAATTGTCCGAGATAGTTAAAGCTAATTTCCGGCTCGACGGCAAAAGCTGCTTCCCCTTCTTCTTCAGCAGAAAGATATCTCAAAATACCGTATCCAATTCCTTTATGCGGCAAACGGCGCAGCCCTTCCTTGACGTCCTTGACACGTCGTCCCACATTCCGATCCTCGCCCATTTCCAGCACAACTGGGAATTGGCTGGTAAACCAACCGACTGTACGTGTAATATCCACGTCTGGCAAAATAGCTTCCCGTCCGTGACCCTCCAGATTCACAAGCACCTGACTGATGCCTGCCCACTCGTGAACCGCGGTTCCCAAAGCCGTCAGCAACAGATCGTTCGCTTCCGTATTGTAGGCACGGTGTGCCTGCTTCAAAAATTGTTCTGTTTCTTCAACTGTCCACGCTACCGTGAGTGTGCGGTCATCGCAGAGACAAGGCTTGGCCTCGGATTTGCGAGTGTAGTCCTTGGGCAAAGCTGCTTGAGTGGCCCCAGCTTGCTCCAGCCCTTCCCAGTACGCACGTTCCTTCAGCAAGGCTGCGCTGTTCGCATAAGCTGACAGCTGATCAGCCCACAGGCGGAAGGAATCCGTCTTATTCGGCAAACGGACAGGCTCGCCCTGTAAGGCCTGCTCATATCCAGTTGCCAAATCCTCCAGCAAAATACGCCAAGACACTCCATCGACCACAAAATGGTGGATCGCTACCAGCAAATGATCTCCATCAGAGCAACGGAACAGACCCAGCTTCACCAGAGGACCTTCATCCAAACAGATGCTGCTTTGAATTTCATTGGCTTTGGCTTCCAGCACATGAGCAAAATCAGGCTCGTTCGTAAAATCTACGACTTCGAGACTGTAAAGCTCACCTGCTTGTACGCCGCGGTTCCATGCTTCATACCCGCCGACTGCATTCTGGCGGAAAACGATACGCAAAGCATCATGATGCTCAACAATACGTTGCAGCGCCTGACGAAGCGCCGTTTCGTCCATACGATCCTCACGGTGCAGCATCAACGCCTGATTATAGTGCTCTGGCTTGCCTGGCTGCTGCTCAATAAACCAATGCTGAATCGGCGTCAACGCTACCGTACCCGTGACTTCCCCTTGGTCTGAGACGCGGCTCACCTGCTGTACCCGTCCATTCAACTCAGCAATGGTCGGATATTGGAATAGTTCCCTCATTTCCAGTTTATAGCCGTTTTGCAGCAGTCTCGAAGACACCTGAATGGCCTTGATCGAGTCGCCTCCCAGATGGAAAAAGTTATCCAGTACACCGATATGCTCGATGCCTAGTACAGATTGCCATACCGATACCAACGTCCGCTCCACATCTGTTCGCGCTGCTACATAATCCTCACCAGAATCCACACTTCCCTCCGGCTGTGGCAACACCCGGCGATCCACCTTGCCGTTAGGCGTGAGTGGCAATTGCTCCAGCTGTACAAAATACGACGGCACCATGTAGCCTGGCAGCTCCTGGCTCAAAGCGCTGCGCAACTCACTTGCCGTTACATCCTCATGGGTCACCACATAAGCACAGAGCTGCTTTTGACCCTGCTCATCCTCACGTGCAATCACGACCGCTTCTCGCACCGCTTCCAGCTTTAACAGCTGCGCTTCCACCTCGCCCAGCTCGATCCGGTAGCCCCGGATTTTCACCTGGGCGTCGATCCGTCCCTTGTATTCCAGCGTCCCGTCCACATTCCAGCGCACCAGGTCGCCTGTCCGATAGCAGCGTTCTCCGCTGCGGAACGGACTGTCGATGAACTTTTCTGCCGTCAGGTCCGGGCGATTCCGGTATCCACGTGCCACCCCGTCACCGCCGACAATCAGCTCTCCCCATGCCCCGACAGGCTGGAGCTGCATCGAACGATCCACGACATACGCCGTCGAGTTATGGATCGGGCTGCCAATCGGCACCGATTCTGCTTGCACGCTGGTAATCGCATGTGTCGCGGAAAAGGTTGTATTTTCCGTCGGACCGTAGCCATTGATGATCCGAAGAGATGGATGGGCCTCCAACACCCGGTTAATATGCGGGACGGACAGCACATCACCGCCGACCAGCAGCTCCCGTACCCCCTCAAACAGTTCCAGATCCTGCTGGGACAGCTGATTAAAGAGCGGCGCTGTCAGCCACATCGTGGTAATGCCATGGCTGCGAACAGCTTCCTTGAGCTTCGGCGCGTCCAGAATGACATCCTGACTCACCAGCACCAGCTGTCCGCCGTTCAATAGCGCACCCCAAATTTCGAAGGTGGACGCGTCGAAGACAACAGCCCCGGTCTGCAAAATGCGTGTGTCAGCATCCAGTTGCGCATAGTTTGTATTTTTCACCAGACGTACGACGTTACGGTGCTCTACCATGACCCCTTTGGGTTGCCCAGTAGTTCCTGATGTGTACATCAAATAGGCGAGTCGATCCCCGAATGTACCCGCTTGTGAAATCTCATTTTTCAAATTTGTATAATGGGTATAATCCGCATGATTAACCTCGTTTTGCTCCGATTGTACAGTATTTAAGCCTTGGGCAGCCTCTGCCCCGTATACAGTAGCATCGCTCAGATCCAGCACAATTCCGCTGTAGTCATCTGGCTGCTGCTCCGCATGCTGCACCAGCAGTAGCTTCGCGCCTGAATCCTCCAGCAGGTAGCGTACACGCTCTGCCGGATAATCCGGGTCAATTGGCACATATGCGCCGCCCGCCTTGAGGATTGCCAACATGCCGACGATCATATCTGTGGAACGCTCAGCGACGATACCAACCGTTCGTTCAACAGTAACACCGTAACCGCGCAGCGTGTGAGCCAGTCGGTTGGCCTGTTCATTCAGCTGCCCATAGGTTAGACGACGGTTTCCAAACACAACCGCAGTCTGATCCGGCATACGCTCTGCCTGTTGCTCGAACAGTTCATGAATCCCTGCATCATGTGGATATGGCACTGCTGTAGCATTGAATACATCCACAATTTGCGTCCGCTCCTCGTCACTAATCAGTGACAACTCCTGTATACGCTTCTGCGGACCTTTCACCATATGCTCAGCCACACTCAGGAATTGGCGGATAATTCGGGCAATCTCCTGTTCGCTGAACAGATCGGTACGATAATCCAGATGCATTATAAACTTATCATCATCCAGCATTTCTACCATATGAATATCAAAGTCATTCACCGTATCTCCACAGAAATCGGTATCCACCTGCTGAACCGATTCATCAAAACGGGAGAAGCTCAGCGTACGATACTGAATTGAAACACCAAAGAGGCGCTGAATATCCAGACTGCTTTGCTGTTCACGCAAATCCTGAATAATTTTGTTGTACGGGTAACGCTGATGCCGCAAAATGGACGACTGCTCCTTGCCCACACCTTGCAGGAAGGTCAGCAGCTCGGATTCCGGCTCAACCAGCAAACGCGTAGCCACGGTGCTGACGAACATACCGACCGTATCCTTCTCCTTCTTCGACGTACGGTTAGCGTACAAGGTACCTACGGTTAAATCCTGTTCCCCCGTCACTTTATGTAAATAAATATACAGAGCGGCCAGGAAGAACGTAAAAATACTGATTTTATGCTCCTCGCAAAAAACCGTGACACCACGATACAATTCAGGCTCCAGTGTATAGCTCTCCCGGCGTGCAGCTGTGCTCAGCGTTAGCGGATTGTATGATTTTAAACCGGTCGTCTCTGGCAAATCGGCAAACTTTTCCGTCCAATATGTCTTGTCCTTCTGGTAACGGTCAGATTGCTCATAGCTTTGCTCCACCTGAATGAAATCCAGATATGGATTCGCTTTGGTCGGTGTAGCCTGACCTGTACCATGGACAATATCCATGTAATGCGTCGTAATTTCATTAATAGCCTGATTCATGGACACACCATCTGAAATAATATGGTGCATTGTGAAATTGTACCAGGTTTCTTCTGCCCCCAACTGCAAAATTACCAATTGGTAGAGCTGTGAATCCAGCAATAAAAAGGGCTGGGAATTAAGACGGTTTACTAGTTGTTCGGCTTCCGCCGGGCTAACCTGGAGCGTTTCTATGCTTTGTGCAGCAAATGGCTCTACATATTGATACGGAATACCATCCTGAGCAGTGATTTTAATGCGAAAGGAATCGTTTTGTGCAATTACCTGATTCATCGCCTGCTGCAATGCATCTATGCGAACAGTTCCTTTGATTTTAACCGTTGTAATAAGCGTGGACGTGTTGCGATTGGGATACAAAAGCTCCGTATACCAAATACGTTGCTGTGGCTGGCTTAATGCAAATAATTGAATATCGTGCTGAGTCATATGTCTCTCTCCTCGCAAAATAGATATTGTTAAAAAGTAACCTCGCATATTTATGCGGTTTGTTCCTCGGGATGCTTTCGAAACTGAAGCTCATACAGCTTCGCATAATGACCGCCCTTGGCAAGGAGCTGGTCATGGGTACCCTGTTCTTTCAGTTCGCCATCGGCAAGAACACAGATCGTATCCGCCCGCTCAATCGTAGACAATCGATGGGCAATGACTAATGTTGTACGATCCTTCATCAGCTCATTTAAGCCCTGCTGGACTTCATATTCCGATTCTGAATCCAGCGCCGAGGTCGCTTCATCCAGCAGCAAAATCGGTGCATTTTTGAGCAAAGCGCGGGCAATCGCGAGCCGCTGTCTTTGACCACCGGACAAGTTGGCTCCGCGTTCACCGACAATGGTGTCGTAACCCTCTGGCAGCTCGGCTATGAAGCCGCTCGCATAGGCTGTTTTGGCCGCAGCCTCTACTTCCTCATCCGTGGCATCCGGTGAGCCAAAGCGGATATTATCGGCTACTGTACCGTGGAACAACGTAGCCTCCTGTGGTACATAGGCCATCAAATCCCTGACCTCATCTAACCGAAGCTCTCCTGCCGAGCGACCACGGACCCGCAGCACACCCTCATCCGGTGGATAAAAGCCTAGCAATAGCTTCATGACTGTGCTTTTACCACCACCACTTGGGCCGACGAGCGCGGTGACCTGCCCTTCCGGCACAATCAGGTTCAGTCTTCGCAGCGTTGGGTGGTCCGGTTGATAACCGAAGGTGATGTCATGCAGCTCCAATGCAGCCGAAACTTGTTCAATGACGTGGCCTGAGCTCGCAGTTTCGACATCACTATGAGATCCCTCAAGCTCACGAGCTGATAAAGCTGCCTCCTCCGGACCGATCAGCCCAGCCTGCAGTCCCTCCTGTTTCAACGCTGGAAAATGCTCCTCTTCCTTCGACTCATCCAGAATTTCGCGGATACGCGCCAAGCCCGCCAAGGAGTTTTGCAACAGCGATACAGCCGCCCCCAACTGCAAAAACACCGTGGAAATGCCGCCTTGCAATTGCACAATCTGTCCCAGGACTCCCAGCTCCATCTGCTTCTGTAAAACCAGAATCAGTCCGGTGACAAGCACACCACCCAGCGTAATAAATTCAATCACAAAATTATACATATCCTGCAAGCCCATATGACGTCCCTGCCGAATGCTGATGCGGTTTATGTCCTCGCTTGCATCGTTACAAAGTCCGCCTACCTTGGTCCGCAATCCAAACAGCTTCACCGTCTGCAAACCAGAAAGCAGATCACTCAATCGTTCTGTGAATCCGCTCATCCGTCCCTGTAATTCCTCACTCGTCTGTCGCATCTTCTTCGCGAAATGAGAATTTACCCAAGCTGAAGCCAGCCCAAGTAAAACCGCCATAACCCCAAACCGCCAATCCAGCACCAGCATAATGACCAGCGAACCAAAGAAAAGCGAAACTTCCAGTATAATCGAGCGAATATGAACGGTGTAAGCCTGCTCCAACGTCTTTACATCGTTCGTCATGCGGGATACAAGATCACCAGAATGGCGTTTTTCGACCTTTTCATAGGATAGCTTGACGATATGCCCGAATAGTCTCACCCGTACATTGGCAATCGCCAGTTTCACACACCGCTTATACATGTAGCTGCACAGCGGAGCAATAAGACTTAGTGCCAAAAATGTACCGCTGACCAAATAAATCGCCTGGTAAAGCCCCTCCACTTTCCCATCAACCGCAAAATTCAGCAAATAATGCACCACGAAGGAAAGTAAAATCGTGACGCTCGCATTGGTCAGACTGTTGCCAATCAACCCGATAAAATACCATTTTCGGTGCGGCTTCATCAGGGACATCAACTGCTTAAACTCATAAAACCCCTGCTTGAAGGTCACGTTTCTCACTCCTTTCCTCTGTCATCGAATTGCCGTTTGCCATCGTATGCGGTTCTTCTTCGAAATTTTGCAAATACAGCTTTCGATATTCACCGTTGCGACCCAGTAATTCCTCATGCGTGCCCGATTCCACCACGCTCCCCTGATCAAGCACAATAATCCGGTTCGCCTGACGCACGGTTGACAGTCGATGAGCAATCACCAGTACCGTCCGATTATGCATTGCCGCATTCATCGCGATCTGCACCTGAGCCTCCGACTGGCTATCAAGCGCTGAAGTTGGCTCATCCAGTAGAAGCAGCGGAGCATTTTTCAACAATGCTCTTGCTATGGAAATGCGCTGCTTTTGTCCACCAGACAATCCGCCTCCCCGCTCGCTCAAAAGGGTTTCATAGCCCTCGGGAAGCTGAACAATAAAATCATGTGCATGCGCTGCTTTCGCCGCCTCGACAATTTCTTCACGGGTCGCCTCCAGACGTCCATATCCGATATTTTCTGCAATCGTGGCCGGAAAAAGCGACGGCTCCTGAGATACCATCGAAATGTGGCTGCGCAGGCTTGTTAAATTCCAATCTGTTAAACTCTTTCCAAATAGTTGAACGGTTCCAGCATGCTCACCCGGTTCATTAAATCCGCAAAGCAGCTTAAAAATCGTACTTTTGCCACCACCGCTGCCGCCGACAATCGCTACCGTTTCTCCTTGTCCTACCTGGAAGCTGATATCCTTGAGCACAGTGTTCCCTTCATCGTAGCCAAAGGTCAAATGGTCAAGCCTGACCACAGCAGCGTCATCGTCGCCTTCTGCTCTGTCTGTCTCGCTTTTACTAGCATTACTGGCTTGGTTGGCTTTCCTATCTGCATCGTCCTCAAAACGTAGGCCCTCATCCCCTCGATTCTCATCGACCGAGGTGATTTCACCACCTTGACGTTCATCCCGCCAATCCAGTACCTCAAACAAATGCTTCGCCGCTCCCCCGGCTTCCTTCATTTGCGTGATGATTATCGGCAGCATGGAAACAGGCTGCAATATGAACGAAATCAGATATAAAAATAGAACGATGCCTCCAGCATTCAGTTCTCCTTGTTGAATCAGGTATCCTCCGTACGCAATGATCAAAATAATTGGTGTTGCCAGCATCATCACACCTACCGGAGTAATAGACGCATAGCGCTTTTCCAGCCCCAATCCGCGCCTGACGACCTCCTCCATAATCACCATATACTTCTTCAACAACACAGCCTGCATATTGAAGGCCTTGACGATAGGAATTCCTCCAATTGCATCCTGTCCGACCGCGTTCAAATGAGCCATTTTCTCCTGAAGCTGCTCGGAGTATTTTTCAATCGGCCTGCTCATCAGTGTTGTTATGATCATACCTACAGGCAAAAGCGCGAGACTGGCCAAGACCAGCTTCCAGCTTGTCATTAAAAGCAACGCTAGTGATGCCGTAAACACAAGCGGTAAATAAAACAGATTGGCAAACTGCTCGATAAAAAAATTCTGTAACATCGCCGTATTGTTCGTAAGCCGGGATACCAAATCTCCAGTGAACTTCCTCTCCACTCTGGAAACTGGTAAATCGCAAAACTTATGTACGAGGTCGCCTCTCAAATCGCGCAGTGCGCTAACGCTAAATCGCGCCGAAGCGTACCTCATCACAAACTTACAGGGCATTCCAATTAGCGTCATACCAACAACTAGATAGATCATGTTCTGGGTGGAGGAGAAGGTCCCCGCAACCATTTGCTCGATGGCCTTACCCAAAATAATGTCTATGGCTGCCAAACATAAGGAGGCGAGGACTGTTATGAAAACCCATAGATTGTACGGTCTTACATAACGCGCGAGTCTTCGAAAAGCAGAATTTGTTCGAAACAAGGACATCCCTCTTTTTCGTTGCTCACACTTTCGCAGTGCGAACTTTTTTAGTGAGGATTTTGCAAAATCCTGAAGTTGCATTGGGCATGGTGAGATAAACTCTGGCTCTGGATGTATGAGTATTTACACGGAATGAAATCATTCTTGAATTATGCTGAGCATTGCATCATGGTGGTAGGTTGATTGTCGAGTGGTTGTCGAAATGTTAATCATGTTGTGTATCGCGTGGTGTATCATGATGTGTGGGACTTTTAACTCTGTCTGAATCGTGGTTGTAGGGTAGCTGAAGATGCGGACAAAATATTCACGACTGTGCTTATAACTTCTTGCTCTTGTTCATGAATGAAAAAGTGATTGCCTTCGAACATTCGCACATCAATCGGCGATGTAGTGTGCTGCTGCCAGGCATGTAGTGAATCAGTGCTCACCTCATGATCCTTCATGCCGCCCAAAATGGTCATCGGACAGGCCAAGGGTCCTCCCTGCTGATAAACATACGTTTCGCACACCTTAAAATCCGCGCGCAGACGAGGCATAATAATTTGCATTAAATCTGCATTTTGCAGAACTTCTTCGGGTGTTCCCTGCATCAAACGAAGCTCTTCGGTGAAAGGTTGATCTGCTAAATCATGGAGTTGTTTTTTTGAATACGGACGATGTGGTGCGGATTTACCGGATGCGATGATGTGGACTGGCAGTTTTCCGGTTTTGCTATACAGTTGCCGTGCTGCTTCAAAAGCAATCAATGCTCCCATACTGTGTCCAAAGAAAGCAAACGGCTTATGTACGTATGGAGCCATAGCAGGAAGCAGCGATTGCACGATGTCCTGAATGGTATCCATCGGGGCTTCTGTGGAGCGACTTTCACGTCCCGGAAGCTGTACAGGCAACACAGTAATGTCAGGCGCAAGTCTAGACTTCCAGGAGCTGAATATGGAAGCACCGCCACCAGCATAAGGGAAGCAAAATAGCTGGAGCTTCTCAGCCGGATGAGCCGCGGTTTTCACAAACCAAGATTGTGACCGAATCGTCATATGAATTCCTCCATCCTCTACACAGTTCAGAATTTTACATTAAATCCTTATATCTCTTTTTTTCTTCCAACACTTTCTAACTATTTTTAAATATACAAACTTTAAAACCTCTTGACATGGGACAAAAGAACTAAATTGATAGAGTTTATAAAAATAAAACAAAATCCATATTATGCTATCTATTCCCAGTCTTTAAAAGCAACAATTTCACTTTAAGCATTCATTGCCTGCTGATCATGATCTGTTAATTAGATTCAAAACCAGTTTTCAGATTTTCAGGAATTTTGTAAAATCAAAATGATTATGATTTGCAATAAAGCTAAAAAGCTTTGTGCTACAACAATTTTACCTTTACATGCCATTAACATAAATGTAACAAATTCCGCCTGATATCATCCGACAAATTCCGCCTTTTTCCGCAACATCCTTCGTTCTCCTATTTTATGGAATGAAATTTTATAAAGCTCACATCAACCAAAATTAATAACTCTTTAATTTTTTAATAGATCATGCCATTTTATAGTTCTATAGAACCGATTTTGCCAGATTTTTTTTCGACGCTCTGTCTAAAAAATTTTATTTCAGATTGAATTTTTCTCCCCTAAAGCTAAGAATTTTTTTTCAAACTTTTATAGAAACGTTTTTATCTTCCTTCAAAAGTGTGAATTTTCAGGAATTTATATCTTTGGTTCTGTCCCTTCTGCAATCGACAAACGAACCTGAAACACCAAACAGCAAGTCTCTATAGGGTGAGAGACTTGCTGTTTTCAAGCTTATTATGACTTGGTCTTTGATGTAGCTGTGAAGAATTAAGAGGATGCGGCTGCAGCGAGCGTACCGGATGCGGCTGTTGTGTGGTGAATACTGCGCACGAAGCGAATTGTCTTTGTTTCCGAGTGCATCACGACCGAATGGGTTTCCGCTCTATGACCAGGGAGAGAACGAACCCCCTGCAACCACTCTCCAGGTGTCACACCAGTAGCCACAAACATCACGCCTTGGCGTCCGACCATATCATCCATGGACAATAAAGCCCCCGGATCAGCAATGCCCATACGTTTGCACCGTTTGATCTCTTCTTCACCATGCGGCAACAAGCGACCTTGAATCTCTCCACCCATGCATTTCAGCGCCGCAGCAGCCAACACACCTTCAGGCGCTCCACCAGAGCCGATATGCAGATCAACACCGCTATCCAGGCATGTTTCAATTGCACCCATTACGTCTCCATGTCCAAGCAGCTTGATCCGAACGCCGCTCTCCCGCAGAAGCTTGATGATCCCGGCGTGACGTGTACGATCCAGAATGGAGACGGTAAGTTCGGACAAGGATTTACCCAGTATCCGTGCGGCCTTTGACAGGGTATCCGGAATCGGATCATCCAGCGATAGCTTTCCAGCCAGTGTCGGTCCTCCGGCCATTTTCTGCATATACATATCTGGAGCATGGAGCAGACCTCCGCGGGGAGCAGCAGCAATGACCGATAGGGCGTTGTTCAAGCCATTTGCCACCGTTTCGGTTCCCTCCAGCGGGTCGACGGCGATGTCTATGGCCGGCCCTCTGCGATTGCCTACTCTTTCCCCGATATACAGCATGGGAGCCTCATCCATTTCTCCTTCGCCAATGACGACCGTACCGTCCATAGATACCGCGTTAAAATGAGTACGGATGGCTACCGTAGCCGCCTCGTCCGCGCTGTTCTTATCTCCACGTCCTGTCCATTCCGCTGATTGCAGCGCCGCCGCCTCTGTAACCCGAACGAATTCCAATGCCAGTTGACTCTCCATATCTTCCCTCCACCTCTCCTATATAATTGTTATCCTACGACAAATCATCATTATAGGGCAGCTTTGCTGCCTTTTTTATCTATCTATAACATCCTGATAATCAAACCCGCTGTTTCTTCAATCGCTTTATCGGTGACATCAATGATCGGGCAGCCTAATTTCGTAAACAGGGATTGCGCATACGCAATCTCTTCCTCCACCCGCGTCGATGTAGCATATTGCACATTGTTAGGCAGTCCCATCACCTTGAGTCGCTCACTACGTATTTTTAACAGCAACTCCGGCTGGATCGTTAACCCGAACACCCGACCATGCTGTACATCCTGCAACTGTACAGGCGGCGTCAGCTCCGGTACAACGGGAATATTGACCGTTTTATAACCTTTATGCGCGAGAAACATCGACAAAGGAGTTTTGGAAATACGGGATACGCCTAGCAGTACAATATCTGCTTTGAGAATGGCGCTCACATCTTTGCCATCATCATATTGAACCGCAAAATCCATGGCTTCCACACGACGGAAATAATTATCGTCCATCCGATGCAGCAAACCCGGTTTTTCCTTGGGGTCATTATGAAACGTATCGGCAAACGCCTGCATCATCGGGCCCATAATATCGACAGCCCGCACATTCAGCCGGACAGCCTCCTCTTTCATCGCTTCTCTCAATTCCGGCTGTACCAGCGTATAGGCTACAAAACCTTTACGCTCGGCCACCTCTTCCATCACCCGGCTCAGTTCGTCTTCATCTCTTACATTCATAAATCTCTTGATCTCTGTGTCCGGTAGCTCAAATTGGCGCATGGTCGCCTGAACGACAGCTTCCGCCGTCTCGCCAATCGAGTCTGAACAGATCGCTATAAAATGACTGCGCGCCTGAACCATTCGATTCCTCCCATTAATCCTCTGCTACCATATCGAGCAACATTTTGATAATATTCGTTTTCGTAATGCGTCCCACGACCTTCCAGTGTTCCCCTGGTTTGTCGGAGTTGGAAGGGACGACGACAGGCAGACTGTCGATTTGACGGGCAATGATTTTGCGCGCTGCGTCCAATACAGTGTCTTCCGGGGAAACGGTGACGACATTGGCCTGACGAGTCATGACGAGACTGACGGGGATGGTCGCCGCATTCGGATTACCTAACGTAACCTTGAGCAAATCCTTGCGCGAAGCTACTCCTGCCAGATTCCCCTCTTCATCGGTAACGATCAGGTTGCTCACGTTCTCCAGAAAAAGAGCAACCACAGCTTCCTGAATCGTAGTTGTTTCACGTACAATGACTGGAACCCCGTGAAGATCGCCGACCTTCATTTGCATGAGCCGAAATTTTTCTTCCCGGTTCGGCGTGCCCCGTTTTCCGACAAAATAACCAACCTTGGGCTTCGCATCTATATAATTCAGAATGCCCAGCTTGGATAGGTCGGTCCGAATGGTCGCCTTGCTGAGATTGAGCATTTCCGCAATCTGATCACCGGTAATCGGGGCATGCTTTTGTACGATGTTTAAAATTTCCACTTGTCTTGCCGTAAGGTCGATGATGAACGCCCCTCCTTTTTTTTCCTTGCTACCTGATATTGAATATAATACGTCATATATAATTATAAATCAACCTATAAAAGCATATAAAACATCACATATATAAAATTAAAGCGGTTATTGATGGTTTTTCATCGTTTAAAGCGCTTATTCCACACCCAAAAAAGCGGATACTTCACGCCTCACTCTCTTTCGAGTAAGTCGGAGTATCCGCTCCCTTATTCGTATCTTAAAGCATCAATCGGACGCAGCTTGGACGCCTTTCGCGCAGGGTACACTCCAAACAGCACACCAATTCCCATGCAGCACAGAAAAGAGTACAGCACCGGTTCCATCGTATACACAATCGGCATATGGACAAATTTCTCCAGCAGCTTCGCCCCCCCAAGACCCGCCATAACGCCAACCAGTCCGCCCATCAGACTAAGAAAAACAGCCTCAGCCAGAAATTGCAGCATAATGTCACTGCGCTGCGCACCAATCGCCTTGCGAATCCCGATCTCCCTCGTCCGTTCCGTGACGGACACCAGCATAATATTCATGATGCCAATGCCCCCAACACCGAGCGCAATCGCAGCAACGCCGAGCAACAGCATATTCATAACCCTGTCTACACCTGAGACCGTTTTTAGAATCTCCGTCTGGGTCATGATCTGAAAATCATCGCCCTCTGTTGGCTTCAGCTCATGCCGGGCACGCAGCACCTGGCGGATTTCAGCACTCGCTTGGTCAATCTTCTCCTCCGTTGTTGCAGAAGCATTCACCTGCTGAATGCTCATATTTCCCAGCCGTTCCATCCCTGTTGTAATCGGTACATATACCTGCTGCCCGCTGTTACTCATATTGGAATTGGAATTCGTCAGTACCCCGACCACCTTAAAAGGAAGCTGCTTGATCATGATCGTTTCCCCCACCGCCCTGGAGGCATCCGGACCAAAAATATTACGGGCTGCATCGCTCCCTAGCACCACGACATTCAGTCTCTTTTCCACCTCATAGTGGGTAAAAGACCTGCCCTGAGCGAGCGACAGCTTTCTCACATGCACGAAAGCCAGCGAGGTCCCCTCAATCTGCCCGCTGACCTTATTGCGGCTCCACGTAATATCCGCATTGGTCATGGCGCTTGGAGCTACCTCGGCGACGGCTTTTTGCTGCTCTAGCGCAGCGATATCCTCCAGAGATATTCCTTTCGTCTGACTGAACGACATGGAGTTGGACCCATCATATGGGGCATAAGGATAAATCATGAGCAGATTATTCCCCATACTGTTAATCTGCGACGTAATCGTAGCCGTCGAGCCTTTACCGATGGCTACAATCGCAATTACAGCAGCCACACCAATAATAATACCCAGCATGGTCAGCAAGGAGCGCAGCATATTGGTTCGCAAGCTGTTGAGCGAGACCCGGATTATTTCCCGAAATTTCATGCCTTCACTTCCTCTGCCGCCATTCTTCGGTTCCCAACAGGCTGGTCCTCTTCAATCCGTCCATCGCGAAAATGAATCAGACGCTTGGCGTATTCCGCAATTTCCTGATCATGCGTAACGAGCACAACCGTTTTACCCTGATCGTTCAGACGTTGGAAAATCTCCATAATTTCAACGCTCGTTTTGGAGTCCAGTGCGCCTGTCGGCTCATCCGCCAAAAGAATGACCGGATTGTTCACAAGTGCGCGCGCTATGGATACCCGCTGCTGCTGACCGCCTGACAGCTCATTCGGCTTGTTATTCATCCGATCGCCCAGTCCCACACTGGTCAGCGCCTCAATGGCCCGCAAGCGCCGCTCCTTGGCTGATACGCCTGCATAAATCATCGGCAGCTCTACGTTCTCCAAAGCTGTGGCCCGCGGCAGCAAATGAAATTTTTGAAATACAAATCCGATTTTCTGATTACGGATAATAGCCAGCTCATCCTCACGAGCATCCAGTATGGAATAACCGTCCAAATAAAATTGTCCCGAGGTAGGCAGATCCAGACAGCCGATGACATTCATCATCGTGGACTTGCCTGATCCAGACGGGCCCATGATTGCCACAAAATCACCGTCAGCAATGCTGAGCTGCACATCACGCAGGGCATGAATTTCCTGATCCCCAACCTGGTACACCTTTTTCATATCCTCAATTTGAATGACATGTCTCATCCCCGTTTAAAAGCCTCCTTGCATGCCACCCATATTGGAAGGGTCTGGCGGTGCTTCAGGAGCAGGCATAACAATCGTATCGCCCTCCTTCACACCTGACTTGAGTTCAACCCGATCTGGCGTGTAAAATCCGAGCTCTACGGGCTTGAACGTGCGCGCCCCTGAATTTGACGGATTGGAAGCAAGATAGACGCCGTCCTGTCCGCCTTCCGATCTCAGCGCAATCGCTGGCACAAACAGCACATTTTTGTGTACTCCCAAAATAACAGACACATTCATAATCATACCGGTTTTCAGCTTGCCCTTCGGGTCATGAACGGACAGCTCCATCAGATAAGTCGTCATCCCTTCATCTGAGGATGCTTCCGGTGAAACGAATTGCACCTTGCCCGGGAACGACTCACCCGGGTAAGCATTGGTGGATAACACGGCTGAAAGTCCTTTTTTCACCTTTACAATATCGTTCTGACTGATTTTTGCGCCAATCTTGAGATTGTTGGAGTCCGAGTTATTCATGACGATAAAAGGTGCCGTTGGACTGGTTCCGACATCCCCATTCACCTTTAAAATGACTCCGTCCCACGGTGCCGTGACCTGCAGCTTGTTCAGGTCATTTTTTTTCTGCTCCAGATCAATGGCCATTCTTCTAACCTCAATCCGTGCGGATTGGATATTGGAGGCATCGGCTGGAACCTCTGTTTTCCGAAGCTCAGCCATAGCCGATCTATAGCCGATTTCAGCCTCTGCGATGGCATGGCGCTTTTGCGACATGATTTTGCGGAATTGTAAATCCAGACCGTCATAATCCGTCTGTGCCTTATCCAATGCTTGCTCTGCCTGCTCCATTTCACTGTTGGACACCGCTCCGGCATCATGTAAAAACTTTTGATCTTCATATGCCTTTCGCGCCTGCTCCAACTGCTTTTTGGAGGCCTTCTTCTGACTTTCCGCTTCTTCCAGCTCAAAGGATTCCTGCGCTGTATCGACCGCCATTTTGGCCCGAAGCACGTTCGTCTTCTGAATTTCAATATCCTCCGCCTTCGGCCCCTTCTCCAATTCAGCCAGCTTGGATTTGGATATTTCCAAACTATCGGATGCGCTCTGGATTTGCATCTTTATTTCAGAACTGTCCAGAAGAGCCAGGACTTGTCCTTTTTTCACCTTGTCTCCGGCCTTCACATTTACCGCCGCCAGCTTATTTTCGCCTGTACTTGTGAAATTCAGTTTTACTTCCTTGGAAGCCTGCACGGTACCAGACGTATCCAGCTTCTCGCTCACATCCCCGCGTTCCACTTTAAGCGTCTCGTCCTGAGCCAATGGTACAGCCTGCTCTTTGGGCAGCTTCCAATATACTGCTGTTCCACCCCCGCCTATGACCAGCAGCACAACCATGGTCCAGATCCACTTTTTTCTCCGTTTTCTTCGTAACTTTAATAAGGCATCGTTTAAAACCGTTTCTGCCAACTTCGTTTCCTCCCTATGTGCTCCATGGTTTGCTCAACGTATATTCATTCTGACTCAGCTCAATGGCCAGCTCTTCCATTTGCCGTTCAATCTGGTCCACCTTCAACTGGCTATTTTTCAGCTCCAGCTCGATAATTAAGCCTCTGGCCCACTTTTTGCGGGACAGCTCCAGCCCCTCTTTCGCTGTGCGCAGACTTTCTTCCAGCTGAACGTATTTTTTTTGGTTTTCCTTAACCGTGGCATATAAATTGCGGAGCGATTCGGCAAAATCCTTTTGTCCCTTACCCAGCTCCTCCTTGGCTGCATCCACGTCCATTTTGGCCAGATCGTAAGCACCTGCGCCGCTGTTAAAATCGAAATATCTCACATTGAGCTCCGAAGTCTTGATGCTATCCTCCAGCTTCCACAAGTTCGGATTCATATCCATCAGCTGTTGTATATGTATTTCGATATCCAGCTTCTTCGGTTCCTTGTATACGGGTCGATCCACCATTTCATAGGCTGTCCCGTTAGGCTGGCCCATCAGAAAATTCAGAGCGTCACGCGATTTTTGCAGCGCAATTTCCCCCTGCTCGACCGCTTGCTCCGCCTGGCTTCTGGCCTGTGTACTCTCGTTTTTCGCATACTCAGACAGCTTGCCGCGCTCAAATTTGGCGAGTGCAATCTTTTCCTCCGCTCGAGCAATTTCAAGCGCTCCCAAATCATTTTTCACCTGATTCTCTGCCATAAACACGCTTTGGTAGCTTTTCATCACGTTAAAATAAATTTGATCCTTGGCAAACTGCGCCTGCTTTTTGCTGGCTAGATAGGATAACGTCGAAGAGTTATAATTTCTCCAGGATGACTCATCACCAACATATTCACCATCTATAAAATCGACGAATGCATTGCCCACATCCTTTTCCGCATTTTTAAGTTCCATTCTTCGACGCTCCACATCACGCTCAGCAGTACGCGTGTTGTAGCTATTCGTTTGTGCCCATTCCTCGGCCTGCTTGAGCGTTAATGGAGATAAAGCCTGACCCGTTATGGAGGCGGTCTTCGATGTAATCGCAGCAGACGAGGTTCCTGATATACTTGCTGACGTATTTCCTGTTGTGCCTCCTGCTGCACTGTCAGCCTGAACGGTGGAAATTAAGCCTGACGACATCGTCAATACGAGCAGCGTGGCAGCCGCTTTATTCTTCATAGGATGAATCTCTCCCCTTTCGGTGCAGTCTTTCGAATTATTTTCATAGATTTCGACATAAAATTCCACAGTCTATCCGCCACCTAATTGTACTTTCAGGTGAATGTTGGTACAAGGTGTCAAACCGATACATTTTTGTAACCTTTATTTCGGGTTTGTCGATTCAAGCCGTTCTCTTGCAAACCAGCTATAAAATGAACCTGTTTTTACCTGAACTTTACCTAAATTTCAGCTAATTTTAAGGAAACTAACAGTATCTATTAAGGTTAGGAGCATATACTAGAGAAAGAATAACAGCCGCTCACTGGGAGGGTTAATAGATGATAAAAGAATCTCGCATGACAACTACGAACGAACCGTCTGATTTGTGGATGACCCGATTTTTACGTGAATCCGAACAGCAAAAGAAGCAACTGATCGGGGAAGCCCGGAAAAATAACGATATACCGCTTATAAACAGTATTTCTTTCCACCTTGCCCAACGGAATCAGCAGCATCTGATCAGTTAGGGATGATTTTAATAGAGATGTATCTCACTTCTAACCTAAAATGCCGATCAACGTCGCTTTGGATGCGTACGTGATCGGCATTTTCAGATTGCTTCTATTCTTCTTCTATCACCGCTTGAGAATCATGCAGGTATTTTTCCAGTGAAATTCGTCCGTTCTTCATAAACGATATACCCTCAGATTCCAAAAGCAGCCTTTGTAGAGAAGCTCCTTCATCGTCCTGTAGCGCAATTTCTCCCAATCGGTTTACGACCCTGTGCCAGGGCAAGCGGTGCTTGCTGCTCAGCGTATGCAAAATACGCACCACCTGACGCGCCCCTCTCGGACTGCCTGCTTCCGCTGCAATTTGTCCATAGGTCATGATGTTCCCCTCAGGGATGAGCTGGATTATTTTTAATACACGAGCTGTAAAAGGCTGCATGTGATCGTCGGATCTCCTTTCCCCTATCCGTAAACTGTGGTCTTCACGTCTCAAAACAGTGCTGACACCAGACAACAAAACCATTCCGGCTCTCGTGCTGTTTTTCTACCATTATAGCACCCACAGTCTTCAGTTGGCGAAGGCTAGAATCCGCTTAGACCCTGCCTTTTTAAATCCTTGGCTACTAGACGTGCCAGTTCCTTTGCTCCCGCGTAATTCGGATGCAGCGTATCACCATTCATATACAGGGCGAGTGTGGCTTGCGGACCAATGGAGGTAAAATAAGCTGAGCTAAGGACGTTCAGATCGACCAAAGGCGTTTGTTCCTCTTGCGCTAGCGCTAAAATAGTGCCTCTATACCATCTATTTTCAGCGGTGTGTACATGATTAGCGTTAAAATCAGTGGCTCGCCCCTGCGGTGTTGAAAGGATTACGGTTGCCCCTTTGGCCTTGACCTGTCGGATCATATCCCGCATCCAGTCCTTAAACTCCGCTTCGCTTTCGTTATGCTTCGGGTTGGTGTCATTAATGCCCAACTGGAGAATGAAATAATCCCCTGGCTTAATGTATTTGACGGTCGCCTCTAACTGACCGTCCTGATGGAAGCCCCTTGCAATTTGCCCCCCTGACGCCATGTTACGGATCTGGAATGTATTAGTATTAACGAATTGCGACAATAGCTGACCCCATCCCGCCTGCACGCTGCTATCCAGTGGATAGTAATTGCAAACGGTAGAATCGCCGCCGATGTAAATCGTCCGATTCGTAACGGGGTTATTAGACAATCGCCTGATTTCCAATGCACTTATTGCAAAAGAGGTTCCCTCTTTACCTTCTGTAATCAGCAAATTCAATTGTCCGTCCGTCACGGGAATTTGAAAACGATCCTTTGCCCCGTCGCCCGTCATGTTGATAACCTGATATACTCCCTCGGCGGCAACGCTCGCTCGGGTTGTATTCCCTAACGTGACCAACACCTCATATAGCCCTGGGGCAAGATCCACATCAAATGTATTTTCGCTTTTCGTACCAGTGGTCAGAAACCGTACCGCATCACTGGCGACGCCAGTACCCGATGCTCCCACATTACGTACGTTCTCGGGTGTACGAAATCCATAACCGCGCGTTGCATCGTATCGCAGGGATGCACTCACGCCAGTATAGCCTGATTCCACTGGCCCCGTGCCAAAATCAAATTTGTAATCACCAGCCGCTCCATACGCAGGTGTTGTCCCATTCAAGCCCGGCATACTACATAATAAAGCGACCAAAAGCATGCTGGTCATTCCTTTCATCCACTTCATATCATCATTCCTCCTCCAAAATGTAGAATAGTCCAAGAGCCTTTCGATATTTGTAAGCGCATACAAAAAATTATATTCATTTACTTCATAGATACAGATTTGTACCCATTGGATTTCTAGGCAGGCGAAGACTTACTTATTCATCCGATCCCTCCTTTCAAATAAATCACACTCTTAAACATTATAGAATAAATGGTTATATTATGTAAATGAACATTTCACATAAATCCCAAGAGCGATTTCAAATCAGCAATATATAGATTAAAACGGTCTAGTTTGTCTATATATTGTTACTAAAAACACACAACTTTCTCTTTACAGGCAAAAGTACAGCCCTTTCCCTGGCCCCATGAATACACTAAACCAACACTGGGAAAAGGAGCGATGTAATGTCTACGTTTAAAGCGACTTTAAGGGGGAGTCATGAAGTACCTCCTGTCAAAACAAATGCCACAGGAAATGCGGAGTTTCATTACCATAAGGATCGCCAGCAATTAAAATTCGAGCTTATCCTGCGCAACATTTCGCGAGTAACTAAAGCAGATATTCATCTGGGACGCAGGGGTGAAAATGGCCCAGTCGTAGCTGTCTTGTTCGGCCCCTCCAAATTCGGAATTACGGTCAAAAGAGGCGTTGTCAGCGGTGTGCTGCGTGCATGTGACCTCGTCGGTCCACTCAGAGGCAGAACCATTTATGACTTAGTTTGCCAGCTCAGAGAAGGCAATGCTTATGTTAATGTTCATACCGTCCGGCATCCAAATGGAGCCATTCGCGGACAGATCAGGCGTTGCAAGTAACTACCGTATGAAGAAAATTAAATATGAAAAAGAACTTTCATAGCCATCTTGAAGTGCCAATTATGCACCTTTCATGTGGAGTGAAAGTTCTTTTTTTTCCTTTCCCCATTAGTTCTCAACAAAAGTTAAGAACTAATGGGGAAAGTTCATACAAGATTACAAAAAGCATTACCGAGCTGCACAATGGCAGCATTTCGGTTCGAAGCAGCCGCAGGCAGATGGATTTTGAAACTCGCTTCCCACTCTATCATGCTCGTCAACCAATTAACAACGTATAAACGATACCGGGTCCGTGTACGCCAATGGTCAAATCATTTTCAATATCCGAGGAACGGCTGGGTCCGGTAATAAAATGAATACCTGCGGGCAGTTGCTCACGTCCGACTTCGTCAAAGCGGCTTAAAATTTCGCCCAGTCGCGTTCGCAGACGCTCCAGCGGAAGGAGAATAATCAGCACGGTCGGCAGCAGACTGACCGAGCGGCCCTTCTCCGGTGAGGATAGCACCGCCACCGATCCGGTGTAGGCAGCGGCCTCGTCGGCTATGACGATGCCGATATCCGCCTCAGCGGCGCGGGCCTTCCAGTCCTCGACTGGATCGGTGTTCCACACCGATAGACGGACTTCCGGCAGCGCCGCTTCCAGCTGGAGCGCATCCAGGTCCGGCTCATTCTGCCGGACGATATAGGCCGCTCCCAGCTCACGCGCCTTGCGCGCGATCCAGTCTGCCGTCTGCTCCAGATCCGGCAGACGCACGACATGCCCGCCAACACTTGTAAAGTTGGCGGTGAACTCTTCGATGCGCTGCTCCGCGTTCCATTCGAATTCGTGCCAAAATGCAGGTGCGCCGCGAAACGGCTGCACGGGCGGCTCCGTCTGTCGTGGACGCTTGAGCTTCGTTGCAATGCTATCCATAAAGCGCTCCTGCTTGGCGCGGGATTCGGCTTCCATTTGATGCAGCCACGCTTCATGGCCCGCCTTTGCTTGCACAGGAGGTCTATTCTGTTCACTCATGCTGCCCGCCTCCTCTACTTCTATCTTCCAAAATCGTCTCCATTCGGCTGCGAACGTCAGGCTGCATCACGTTACGTTCCTGCTCCAGCTCACGTTCCAGTGTGTTCCATTGCTGACGGAAGGACTTTTTCGCCAGAGAAGGAGTCACGCGGTACGTATTCCAGCCCTTTAGCGGGCCGAGCTTCAGCGTAATTTCTCCCTTACGGACGACCACCCTCTGGGCAATTTGCCCAAGTCGAATCGCCGCTGCGAATCGCTTCGAGCTGGAAACAACGGTCGCAAAGCCCTTCATTCCTGCCGCTTCCAGCTTATCTCCTTGCCCGGCCTCCACCTTGCGTCTGCGCAAATAGACCAGCATATCATGCAACGGTATTTTGACCGGACAGGCTTCATAGCACGCACCACACAGACTGGACGCACTTGCTATATCGTTCCACTCTTCGATGTTGCCATGCAAAGCAGGCGTAAGTACCGCACCGATAGGTCCGCTATAGGTCCCGCCATACGCATGTCCGCCAATGTGGCGATAAACCGGACAGGCATTCAGGCAAGCTCCGCAACGAATGCAGTTCAGAAGCTCTTGAAACTCGGGATCACCCAACTGAAGTGAACGTCCGTTATCTACGATGATGATGTGCATTTCCTCCGGTCCATCGGCATCCTGGCTGCGCCTCGGGCCTGAAATACCGGACATATACATCGTCAGCTTCTGACCGGTAGCGGAGCGTGGCAGCAATGTAGCCATGACCTCCAGATCCGCCCAGGATGGAATAATCCGTTCCATACCCATCAGCGTAATTTGCGTTTTGGGCAAAGTGGATACCATCCGCGCATTGCCTTCATTTTCAAACAGTACCATGGAACCCGTCTCTGCGATGGCAAAATTACAGCCAGTCATTCCGATATCTGCCTCCAGAAACTTTTCACGCAGCTTCTTGCGGACAAAACCAGCCAAAATCGTCGTATCCGCAGACAGTTCCTCCCCCGCTTCTTTGGACAGCAGTTCGGCAATCTGATAGCGGTTTTTGTGAATCGCCGGAATGACGATATGGGATGGAGCCTCGCCTGCAAGCTGAATAATATACTCACCAAGATCGCTTTCAATCGTCTCGATATTCACACCCTCCAGCGCCTGATTCAAGTGCAGCTCCTCCGACACCATCGACTTGGATTTAACAACAGACCGGGCCTGATTGTGGGCAGCAATATCCAGCGTAATTCGTACGGCATCTGCGGCTGTATCGGCAAAATGGATATGCACCCCGTTGGCCCGGGCATTGTCCACAAACAGGTTCAGATAATAGTCCAGATAGGCAATGGTATGCAGCCGAATTTGGCGGCCCCGCTCACGCCATTCCTCCCAATTTCCATGCTGCTCTGAAGCCGCCTTCTTCCCGTTGCGCAAACGCTCGGTTGTGAAACGAACCGCATTCCGTAAAAAATCGTCATTCAGGGCCAGCTCGGCGCGTTTTTTGACCTTTTGGCTCATCGAATGTGAATGTACAGCGGTCATGCGTGCTTCACCCCTTCATACAGCAGCTCGGCCAGATGCATAACCCGAACCGGCTCCTCCCGATACCGGAGATTTCCCGCAATGTTCATCAGGCAGGCCATATCCAGTCCAACCAGCACCTCGGCCTCCGTCTCCCTGACATGATCCACCTTTTCCGTCACCATGGCTCCCGAAATATCCGACATTTTCACCGCAAAAGTACCACCAAAGCCACAGCAATCCTCGGCAAAAGGAAGCGGCACCAGCTGCAAGTCCTTTACACTGCCAAGTAGCTGCATCGGCTCCTCCTTCACGCCCAACAAACGGGTACCGTGGCAGGACGGATGGTAGGTTACCGTATGCGGAAAAGACGCGCCCACATCGGTCACGCCAAGCACCTTTACCATAAATTGCGTAAACTCATACGTCTTTTGCTCCAGTCGCCGCGCTGAGTCCAGCCATTCCGGCTCATCCTTGAACAACTCCGGGTAATGATGAATCATATAAGTGCAGGAACCGGAGGGCGATACAACAAAGTCGCTGTCGTCAAACGCTTTCAAAATCGTTTTCGCCGCTGCCCTCGTTTCATCCCAATAGCCGCTGTTATAGGACGGCTGTCCGCAGCATGTCTGCACCTTTGGAAAATGTAGCTCGACACCATATCTGGCAAGCAAGCGTGCCATCGCTTCCCCCACCTTGGGATAAATCGCATCACTCAGGCAGGTAATAAATAAAGACACCTTCATACGAGACACCCCTTCATTCCATGGAATAGATATTTATATGAATGGTAAATAATTTCTATATTATACATAATTAAATAGTCACTTTTGATACCACTGCGCAGTCGGATGGTGCTTTCCATCGCAAGCGGGATTCTCACCTATACATGTTTTGTATCATCAGAGAATCCCGCTGCAACAGCGATCGTAAGATCAAATGAAACGCAGAGCGACCTCCACCTCGGCAACTAACTACCCGCTTTATACAAAGGTAACCGAAATCGACAGCTCTGCTAATTGACTACGAATTGGGTCCGACAACCGCGCATCCGTAATGATTTCGGATACCTGAGACAGCTTCACGACATGCGTGAATGCCTGCTGCCCAAATTTGCTCGCATCTGCCAGTAAAATCACGCGGTCTGCAATACTGACCATTTTTTGCTTCAAACGGGCTTGCAGCTCATTCGATTCACTAATGCCCCGATCCAGATGGACCCCCTGGCTGGAGAAAAACAATTTATCCACATAATACGATTCCAACGAGCGCTCCGCTAGCGGACCAGCGAATGACAATGAGCGCTGTAGCAACTGTCCTCCGGTGGAAATGACCTCGATTTTTTCCTTACCCGCCAGCTCTGTTGCTACACGGATCGAATTCGTCAATATCGTCAACGGAATATCCGGCAGAATCGACGCCATATACCAAGCCGTTGTACTGGCATCCAGCAAAATACGATCATGCGGCTGAATCTGCTTGACCGCTTCCTCGGCAATACGACGTTTTTCCTCTGCGTTCATAATTTCCCGTACCGCATACGGCGTTTCGGGCTGCTCGTTTTTGACGCTAACCGCTCCCCCATGCGAACGGCGCAACCGTCCCGCCTGCTCCAGACGGTCCAGATCGCGGCGGATCGTTTCCTCCGTGACTTTGCACAGCTCACTCAACTCCGACACACGGATGCTTCCTTTTTCATTGACGAGCTGAACGATCATCTCATATCTTTCTGCGACCAGCATGGCAATCTCACTCCACATCTTTAATGTACAAAAAGTCCCGCCACACGCCGGAATCGTCCATAGGCATCCTCCCACGCTTCCGACTCGGCAGGTTCATATACCTCTACGGAAATAGAATCCGCGATGACCCGGCGTGCTTCCCATATATCGGCGAACTTTCCCTGTGCCATCCATTGTACCGCAAGATTGCCGATTGCGCTTGCTTCTGCGGGTCCAGCCCACACGGGTTTTTGAATCGAATTGGCCGTCCATTGGCACAACAGCCGATTTTGAATTCCCCCACCGACCATATGCAGCCCGTTAAACCGTTGTCCTGACACCCGTTCCGTAAGCTCCAAAACGTAACGGTACTTCAACGCCAGACTTTCCAAAATACAGCGTGTGACCTCCCCCGGTGTCTCCGGTAAAGGCTGCCCGGTATTACGGCAATATTGGCGTATGCGTGTTTTCATATCTCCGGCATGTAGAAACAGTTCATCGTCCGGGTCGATCCATGAAGCAAACGCCGGAGCCTGCTCCGCCATGTGTACCAGCTCGGGGAAAGAATAGGAGGTTCCTTGACGCTCCCACTCTCTGCGTGCCTCCTGTAAAATCCACAAGCCCATAATATTTTTAAGCAGCCTGTAGGTTCGGCCCACCCCGCCTTCGTTCGTAAAATTAAATCTCAGCGTATCCTCGTTGATCACGGGCTGCGGGGTTTCCGTTCCCATCAGGGACCACGTTCCGCAGCTTAAATAGGCAAATGATCGCTCCAGCGCAGGCACCGCCGCCACAGCCGATCCCGTATCATGCTCCGCTACCGCAATGACAGGAATCGCCCCGATGCCCAGATCAGTCATGACCGAGGAACGGATCGTACCGGCGGCACTTCCCGGCTCCAGTACCTTTCCAAACCAGGAACGGGGAATGCTGATACCGGACAAAAGCTCATCATCCCAGTCCTGCTGCAACGGATTATATAACTGCGTGCTGGTCGCATTGGAAAATTCATTAACCATTTCACCCGTCAGAAAATACCGCAGCAAATCAGGGATCATCAAGAAATGCTTTGCCTGCTCCAGCAGCGGCGATTTTGCTTTTCGCATAGCAGACAGCTGATACATCGTGTTAAACGTCAAAAACTGAATGCCTGTGTGCTGAAAAATAAACTCTTTTCCCAGTTGGCCATGTACTTCCTCCATCACCCCATGGGTATGCCAATCCCGATAATGATAAGGGTTACCCAGCAATTCTCCGGTTTCTCCAATCAGTCCAAAATCGACCGACCAGGAATCAATCGCCAGACTGGACGGGTTCACTCCCATGTGCTTGGCTTTGAGCAGCCCTTGCTGAACCTCGTGATACAGACGCAAAATATCCCAGTGCAGACGTTCCCCGACCTTGACCGGATCATTCGAAAAGCGATGGATTTCCTCCACCTCTATACGTGAATCCGTCAATCGTCCGAGCAGTACCCTGCCGCTGCTTGCCCCCAAATCATATGCGAGGATGCTCACCAGCTTGCACCACCCTTGCCCCTTTGCAAAATCTGCGTGCCATAATCAGACGCTAAATAAGCTTTCATCGGATCAGCGGGTAGTCCTTGCTCCTCACGTATTGCCTTGAGCAATGGTGCAACGTCGAACTCAAACGCTTTACGCACAGCATCCTCCGCACCCAGCACATCCTGACGGTTCGCCGCTTCCTCCACCTCTGCATGATTGATCAGCAACGCCTTCGCATATTGAGTCTGCACATTCAGCACCGAGCGAATCATCGCCGGGATTTTTTGTTCAATATTGTGCGACTGATCGATCAAATAAGCAATTTTGTCCACCGTGTGTCGGATATCCGTATCCACATCCTGAGCCGCATTTAAAATTTGATAAAAAATCAAGAACAGCTCGTACGGATTCGCGGAGCCCACGATGAGATCATCATCCGCATATTTGTAGCTATTAAAATGAAAACCGCCCAGTCGCTTCTCATCAATTAAAAATGCCACAATATGCTCCACGTTGGCTCCCGGCAGATGATGCCCTGTATCCACAAGCACCTGCGCCTGCGGTCCCAGCTTGGTCGCATAATTGTACGCCATGCCCCAATCGGCAATATCCGTATGATAAAAGGCTGGCTCGAACGCCTTGTATTCAATCAGCATGCGCATGTCAGGCGTGAGCGCCTTATACATTTCGCTGAGTGCTTCCAGCATCCAATTTTTCCGTCTGCGGATGTCTCCCTGACCCGGATAGTTTGTTCCGTCTGCAAACCACAGGCTAAAATCATTGGAGCCCGTTTCCTTCGCAATGTCCACGCATTCCAGCAGGTGGTTTATTGCCTTGCGGCGGATGGCCGGGTCTACATTGGTGACGCTGCCGAGCATGTAATCCTCATCCTGAAACAGATTCGGGTTAACCGCCCCAAGCTGTAGTCCCAGACTTTCAGCATGGCTGCGGAGCTTGCCGTAATGATCCACCTTATCCCATGGAATATGAATGGCGACCGATGGACACAATCCCGTTACGGCATGAACCTGTGCAGCATCCTCCAGCTTTTCGAACGGATCACGCGGCACGCCTGTTTTTTGAAAGACTTTAAACCGTGTACCTGAGTCGCCATAGCCCCAGGACGGGGTTTCTATGCTAAGCGCTTTCAGTTTTGTTTTTACTTGCTCCAGGTCAATGCCCCTTTGTTGCTGCTGTTCCTCGAATAAGGCGTACGCTTTGTCGCTCATCGTGATTCCTCCTTGGAAAATGAAGTGAGTTATGGGGAGGCCGCTTCGCGGATGGATCATTCTTCCGATCGCTGTTGCAAAGGCGAACGCTACGCTTCTTCAGAACGATTCCATCCGCTACGCTGCTAACCACCATAAAGTCACTTCTATTTTAAAATTTTGGGTGTGCATATTTTTGAAAAAACACAAAACACAAAACACGAAACGTAAATAAGTAATTATAACTTATTTACGTTCTCATTATTTAAAAGAGCTGACTATCTTATAATCAGAGATTTATTTGAAAGTAGCCCAAGCTCATAACTTCCTAGCGTGTAAAGGCAGCGGGGACGCCGCCGTCGATAGTGAGCATGCAGCCTGTCGTTTTCTCCGCCTTGGATGAGGCGAAAAAGGCAATACCCTCTGCGATATCCTGCGGGTAAATGTTGACCAGCAGCGTCGTCCGCTTGCGGTAGTGTTCCTCCAGCTGGTCTGGCTCAATGCCGTAGGCCGCAGCGCGTTCGTTGCGCCAGTTAGAGTTCCAGATCGCCGAGCCTTGCAAAATAGCGTCCGGCAAAATGGTATTCACCCGGATACCGTATTCGCCGCCTTCTGCAGCAATACAACGGGCGAGATGGGCTTCCAGTGCCTTAACCGAGCTGTAGGCTGTTACATTTTTACCCGCATAGACCGAATTCTTCGAGCCGACGAACACCATACTTCCGCCAAGTGTCTGTTCCTTCATCAGCTTGAACGCTTCCCGTGCCACCAAGAAATAACCCGTGCCCAGCACGTTCACGTTCAAATTCCATTCCTTTAATGAGGTTTCATCGAATGGACTGGAGGTGGCCAAACCCGCATTATTGACGATGATATCCACACCGCCATAGGTCAGAGCAGTTTCTGCATAGGCAGCCTGGATCTGGTCCTCCTGTGTCACATCCATTTTGACTGCAATAGCGCGGTTTTCTCCAAAGTGATCATTCAGCTCGGCGGCCACCTTTTGCGCACCTTCCAAATTCAGGTCGGCCAGCACGACATGTGCTCCTTCATCCACCAGTCGGCGTGCGGTTGCACTGCCGATTCCGCCTGCGCCGCCTGTAATGAGCGCGATTTTGCGCGAAAATTCCGCTTCTGCCGGAGCGAGTGACAGCTTATACAACTCCAAGGGCCAGTATTCCACGTTATACGATTCATTTTCACTAAGCGAAACAAACTGCCCTAACGCCGTTGCACCTCGCATCACCGCGATAGCGCGATGATACAATGCACCACTCACCTGTGCGTTACTCCAGCTTTTTCCTGTGTTAATCATGCCGATGCCCGGGATTAAAATCACACGTGGCGCGGCCTCAAACATAACGTCTCCTTCATGCCGATTGCGTTCAAAATAAGCTTGGTATTGCTCCTTATAGGCTGCAATACCCTCTACGAGCTTTATTTTCAAACCCTCGACATCCTCCACATCCGGCGTCCAGTCTACAAAGAACGGCACCACCTTGGTATGAACCAGATGATCCGGGCACGCTGCCCCGACCTGTGACAATACAGCAGAATCCTGACCGTTCACAAACTCCAGCACGTCCTCTGCATCATCAAAGGTAAGGATCATCTTCTTCTCATCACTGACCGCTCCCCGAACGGATGGCATGACGCTAGACGCAATCCTGCGGCGTTCCTCATGGGTAAGCGCTTTATATTTTGCGCCTCCAAACGACTGCTTTTCCTCTTGGCGAGCCTTAATATAGCTTTCTGCTTCTTGAATGATTTCAATGGTTTTCGCATAGGCTGCCTCGGAAGTTTCTCCCCATGTAACCAGACCGTGCTTTTCCATCAATACCAATTCTGCTTTGGGGTGATCGAGTACACCTTGGGCAATCATCTTGGACAGCTTAAAGCCAGGACGGATATAAGGGACCCATACAAAACGGTCACCGAAAATTTCCTTCGCAATTTCCTTGCCGTTATGCGCACAGCACAAGCTGATAATCGCGTCCGGGTGGGTATGATCCACATGTCTAAAAGGTAAAAAAGCGTGCAATAGCGTCTCAATCGAAGCACGCGGATGTTTAGCATCTATCATACAATTCGCCAGATACGCGACCATATCCTCGTCAGACATATCTTCCCTTTCGAACAAGGGACGGATATCCTCCATACGAAGCCCTGTAAAGTTATGCGCTTTCATTGTAGCAAGATCGGAACCGCTGCCTTTGACGTACATTACTTCTACTTCACGCCCACGAAAATCCTGTATCGTCGTTTTGGCCGAAGTATTGCCGCCTCCCCAGTTGCATACACTCCTGTCCGTGCCGATAAGGTTAGAGCGATATACGAGTTGTTCCAACGTGTTTTTTTGCTCAGATGCTTGTGAAGAATTCCACAGACTTTGTACCATAGGAAAAAGACCTCCAAGTTCATTTTTAGTTTTGAATAGCTTTATTACAGTGTGTATTTTTGGTTTAAGGAGACTATAACACTTTTGTTTTGATTTGAAAATATATAATACAAAAATAATCAAAAATAAATATTAATTTTTAATAACCTGTAAAACGAATGCGTTCATCTGTAAAACGGTAATTGCCATGCTGGAGAGAAAGCGCTTTAATAAATCTGGCGTCACAGGAGGGTATACACTTTAAAAATACAATGAGGCCGTGCCGGGATCAGGTTATAAAAACCTTTTCCAGCACGGCCTTACTCATTGGTGTACTATTTTTTTGAAAAATAGGAGCTGGAACGAGAAAAAGCTCTACAAGAAGCAGCACTTGTCTTAAAGAAAGGCGGGATGCTGATCACTTCAGCTATATCGAGGTTTGGTTCGTTACTTTGGGGATTATCTGTATATGGCGACCACAACACCATTGTGGAGGAAGATGCGTTCATGGAAATGGTTAGACGGGAGCTAGCCGATGGTCAGCATGTGCGCCCTGCCGATTATCCCTCTTTTATCGCTCGCTCCTACTTTCATACACCAGATGCCCTACTTGCAGACTGGCAAGCGGCTGGATTGCAGGAGCCTCGTATTTTCGGAGTGGAAGGACCCGGCTGGATGGCTCCCGGATTTAAAGAGAAGTGGACCGTCCCGGACCATCGCAGCCGTTTGTTAGCAATAGCACGACAAACGGAGGAGCAGGAATCCATCATAGGTATGAGTCCGCATATGCTGGCAGTAGGTACCAAAGCACCAGACTAGATAGACAAGTTTGTAAAAGATATGCTTCCTATGCACTCACGAATGAATACAACATAGCGTCCATTCACAAACGGAAACCATCAAAAAAGGTGATTGAGAACGTTTCTATTTCCATAATCAAATTGACTTCAATATGTAGTGAGATGCCAGTAGTAGACTTACCTTTCCAGCCGGGCATTCAAAAGCTGATCGTATCCGAATTGCTGGCGCGTAAGCTCCTCCTTGCGCTGTTTTTCCAAAGCTTTTTTCCCCAATTCCCACGCTTCCTCCGGCCTCACTACAAATACACCATCGTCATCACCCAAAATGAGATCACCCGGATGTACGCTGACCCCAAACAGGCTAATCGGCGTATTCACCTCTCCCTCCAGTTCCAGTGTACGTGTAGTTAAGGCACTAACCCCTTTGGAAAAGACGGGAAATTGCAGCTGGTTCAAGATACCGACATCTGTGACACAACCGGAAACAATCACACCAGCCAGTTGTTTTTTCATCGCTACATAGGCTCTGAATTCTCCCCAACAGGCTCTGGCATCGTCACCGGACATATCGACAACCAGCACATCACCCGCTTGTGCCAATTCCAGTGCATGACGCACAGCAGTGGAGTCCAGATGGGGAAGCCTGACCGTAACTGCATTCCCCAGCAAACGAATGGGACGGAACAACGGCTGTGCTCCCTGCATACATCCAAAATCCGTGAAATGCCCAAGGGTAGAAGCACTAACATGCTGATAAAGCTCCAGCAGGTCCGTCGTTACCCCCTGAACCCGAGATTGAATGCGAAACATACAAACCATCTCCTTTCGTGATATAACCAAAACTCACATTATGCATATAGAAATCAAAGCAGGCGGAATGGCGCTTAGGCAAAATTCCAGCTCACTACAGCTCAAACTTCGTAGCTTATACTTAGCTCGTACAATGTATCTTCGGACAGGTAGGGCAATAGCTGCCCTTTTCCTTCAGCTGATAAAAATAGCAGCAGGTTTTGCGAACACGTACAGCTTTCACGGCCGCAGTGGGCGTGGCGGATACCGATGCCGTTACAGGTACCACCGCTCTCTCTGAACGGGGAGTACCAAAATACCGAGCCAGTGGATTTTGCCGTTCACCAAACAAGTGAGCCGGAGCTTCACAGGTCAAATATTTAAAATCCTCCTCCATTCGTAGCCGATCCTCGCTTTTTAGCTCCTGCCGGATGCGGTTTTCATATAGCGCATAGACATAGATAGCGGTGTTTTCCCATAATACCGTCCTCGGAATGGAAGCAACAGCAGACACAGATCGCCACATCAGGGCCAAATGCTCTGCAAATACATGCTGAATGACGTGATCACGCCAAGCATGACGCTGCTCCAGACCGATGTCTTCCCCATCCTCACCCTTCTTTCCGCTGTCACATTCCGTAACCAGCAATCTGTTCAAATGCAACCTTGGAAGCCAGGTATCCTTGACAAAAGCAGATTGGATTGCACAATCAGCAATCTTGACTTCCAGCATCTTGTTATATACCGACATGGCATACAGAGCCGGGGACACGATCAAAAAACCGTACCGCTTCGCCAAAACAGAGGCCGTCACCTTGCGTGCAGAAAAATCATGCAGCCCTGCCAGCCGATCCAGATACATAGCACATTGAGTTGCATCCAGCAAATCAGCCGCAGGTAGATCATACCGTCCGATTGGAGCTTGTTCACCACGGCTGCTTATTCGCAATTTTTCCGTCAGATACGACCATTCGGCAGGCTCAAACGAAGACCCTTTGGCGTACAGCACCCATTTTCCTCCCCTTTCCATGAGGAATAAACATCGGTGTTCCGTACAAGGGATCAGGAATGACTTGGCAGCGCAGTTGGAATACCTTTTCCACCGTCTCTGCGGTCATGATTTCTTCCGGCTTTCCCTGCGCGTAAATGCGCTTATCGTATACCGCAACCATGTGGTGCGCATAGCGACAAGCCAGATTCAGATCATGCAGCACCATGACAATGGTCCGCCCTTCTCGTTCATTCAAATCAAACAGCAGGTCCAAAATCTCAATTTGATGCGTCATGTCCAAATAGGTCGTCGGCTCATCCAGCAGGATCATATCCGTCCCCTGCGCCAAAGTCATGGAAATCCACGCACGCTGGCGCTGCCCGCCGGATAAGGAATCTACTGGACGATCCGCAAAAGCCTCCAATTGCGTCGCTTGCAGCGCGTTTTGTACCTGTGCTTCATCCTCTGCCGACCACTGCTTCAGCCAGCTCTGATGTGGATATCTGCCCTGCTTGACCAACTGATACACGGTCAGTCCTTCCGGCGCTGAAGGTCCCTGCGGCAAAATGGATAGCCTTTTGGCAATCTGCTTGGAGGGTAACTGGGCAATAGCCTGTCCATCCAGCAGCACCGCTCCCGCCGCAGGCTTCAATAGCCGCGCCATGGCACGCAAAATCGTCGATTTGCCACACCCATTGCTGCCTACTAGTACCGTTATCTTTCCCTCCGGAATTTGCAGGTCCAGCTCTTGAATGACCGGGTCTGACCCGTAGTTAATCATCAGGTCCTTCACCTCTAAACCCATGCAGCTTCCCTCCCCTTTTATAAACTGTGAACTTAAGATGTTGTATATTCCATTAAAAAAAGATAAACCACCCATATAAGTGTTCAAAAAAATTCCAGCTCGGCTTTAATGCCGATTTCGGCGCTGGAGCAGCAAATACAGGAAAAACGGTGCGCCCACCCCTGCTGTAAAAATGCCTGCGGGAATATCAATCGGATAAAAAGCCGTACGGGCCAGCAAGTCGGCGAGATACACCAGCAATCCCCCTACCAGTGCTGACACCAGTGTCAGGCTACCCATAGAGCGGCCTACCCATCTGCGCGCAATATGCGGCGCGATTAAACCCACAAAACCAATCGCTCCCGCAACTGCTACGGCAGTTCCAGCAAGAATCACACTGAGCAGCAGCAACATCACACGATGCCGCTGCACCTCCACTCCCAAGCCGGTAGCCACATCATCCCCCAACTCCTGTGTGTTGAGGCTGCGTGAAAAATAGAGAACCAGAGGTGTGCAGATCACAACAGCGATCAGCATGGTATATACGTTATTCCACGATGCTCCATACACGCTGCCCGTCAGCCAAATATAAGCCTTGCCGGCTGTAAAGGACGAGCTCATGACCAGCATCAGCGTCGTAATCGAGCTCATAGCAGAAGCCAAACCAATTCCCACCAGCACCAGTCGGATGGGTGTCACACCATCCTTCCAGGCCAATATATACACAAGTAGCGATACGACCAGCGCTCCAGCAACAGCCGCCACAGGTAGCCATTGAATGCTCATAACAGCTCCCCCGTAAGCAATGAACGTAACTGCCGCTACGGATGCTCCGCCTGTAATCCCGAGGATATCCGGGGATGCCAACGGATTGCGGATAATGCCCTGAAGCACCGCTCCCGCGATGCCCAGAGCCGCACCAACCAGCACCCCCGTAAGCGCCCGTGGAAACCGCAGCCTGTACAGAATAAAATCATAATCGCCTGAGCCACGCCCCCATATCGCTCGAAGCACTTCCCAAGGGTGCACATACGTATCTCCCCAGCCTACACTCATCACGCCCATGATCAGTAGCGCCAAGGCCAGTCCACACATCATCCATAGTGCTTTCTTTTCCAGTTGGATATGAAACCTGCCATTTCTGCTGCGCAGCGTCACATAATGCTTCGCATTCATGCCGCCTCTGCCAGTCCCATGCTTCAAATTCACGCGCTTCATTTCCACGCCACCCCTTTACGGGCAATGTAGACGAAAAAGGGAACCCCGATCAAAGCTGTAATGACGCCAATCGGAATTTCCTGCGGCGAAATCAGCACTCTGGCTGCGGTATCCGCCGACACCAATAGCAAAGCACCCAGTACCGCCGAAAAAGGGATAATCCAGCGGTAATCCGCACCAACCAAAGCACGCGCCACATGCGGAATGATCAGACCGACAAATCCAATCGCCCCCGCAATAGCAACAGAGCATCCAGCCAGCACCACAATAATCAGGCCCATCGCGCATTTTACCCATAATATATTTTGCCCCAAGCCCTTCGCCACATCTTCCCCAGTCACGAGCAGATTCACCGCTCTCCCCATAAACATTGCCGAGATCCCAGCCACTAGCATAAAAGGAAATAAAGGCTGTAGCATCTCCAGTGAACGTCCGCTGACAGAGCCTGCCATCCAGAACAGCACATTTTGCATCCCCGTTTCATTCATCACCAAAATAATTTGGATCATCGACATAAACAAAGCGTGAATGGCAGAGCCGGACAATACAATCTTGACTGGCGTCAACCCATCCCTGCCTAATGATCCGATGACGTACACCAGAACAGCCGCCAGTCCTGCGCCGATCAAGGCAAAGCCCATCAGAGACATCATGGACTCGACCAAAAACGCGACCGCTGCGATAGAGACGAAGAACAAAGCACCCGCATTGATACCGAACGTACTGGGCGAAGCCAACGGGTTGCGGGTAAGTGCCTGCATGAAGGCTCCTGCCATCGCCAAGCTCGCGCCTACAACAGCAGCAATGACCGTACGCGGCAAGCGTTCGGTATGTATCAGCACATGCTCTACATTTTGAGCATCATAATGAAATAAGGAAGAAATTATAAAATTTGAATTAATTAGCGTTCTACCCATCAGTAGGCCAAGAGATAAAGCTCCTGTCAACAAAATCAGGCATACACCAAGTCCAGTCCATTTTCTTACATTTGTCGTTAGCATCGTTGCATAGCCTCACTCTTCCAACAGCCTGGTACAACATAAAAGAAGGATGAGAGATATCCCCCCTCACCCCTCTGCTGTATTTCCGTCGTTCTTATTGTCATGTAGGTTTATGATTTCAGATCATACATTTTATAAAGATCATCCAGCATCCGATTCGCGCTCAGATAACCTCCAGCCAAATTCCAGTTCACCTCGTCGACCTTAAAAATGCTATTTTTCTTGTATGCATCAAGGTTTTTCCATAGAGGATGACGGGTCCAGGCTTCAACATTTCTTTCAATCGCAGCCGGATCCTTACCGGAGTTAAATACGAACAATGTCTCTGCATTCATATCGGGTATGCTTTCCTTGCTGTTGACTTTAACTCCCCACTGATCCCCTTCTTGTGCAGGAGGGCGGGTAAAGCCTAACTCCTTCAGAATTTTCCCGGCATAGCCCATATAATAAATACGTGCATGGTCCGCGCGGAAATTGACAATGGAGGCCTTGATCGGCAGACGGTCACCCATTTTCGTCCTGAAATCCGCTACACGCCGATCCCAATCCGCCAGCAATTGTGTTCCTTTGTCCTCCTGATTCAACACTTGTCCGATCAGTTTTACGGTTTCCTTCCACTCATATACTTCATTGACGGCCACGGTAGGGGCAATTTCCGATAATTGCTGGTACGTCGCCTCGTTACGGAATCGGGTTGCAATGATGACATCCGGTTTCAGGTTATAAATCTCCTCCAGGCTCGGCTGTGTTTCCAACCCGACCGTGGGAATCCCTGCGAGATCCTTTTTTAAATAGTCATACACAGGCTCCGTTCCATGGGACTCCACAATCCCCACAGGCTTTATACCATAGGCGATCATAACATCGTTGGCTCCGTTATACAGCGTTACGACCCGCTTGGGTGTCCCCTTAATCTCGGTTTTACCCAACACATGCTCAATGGTACGCACCGAATCGGTTGAAGCCGCTCCCTGTGTATCCGTCGTTCCTTTATCCGTTCCAGTCGCTCCACCGGAATCCGCACTCTTACCCGCGCCTCCAGTGCCACAGCCTGATAAAAGCAGCAATACAACGATGAGCGCAATCCATATACTCCCCTTGCCTGATGCTTGCATTTCTCTATTCCCCCTATTTAGATCGCCAATAATGATATTGATTCTCATTATTAATTATAGGGAGGGGGACCATGATGAACATGGACGTTAGCGTCCTTTATTTGGACGAATCAGACAATAACAACGTGACCGTTTTGTCCAATAACAGGTCGTGGGACAACGAAGTATAGCATGTATACAGGTGTCGGCTATCACACATATGGTGTACTGCTCCGCTTTGCACCGCCTTTAGCTTCTGCCATGCAGGAGAGCGCCACAGTGCCAGACATTCCTGCTGAATCGTTTGTTCTTCACAGGCATTTCCATAATGGCGGAAACACGTCAGTATGATGCGATCCGCATCATATTCAGCCAGATCGTCCACCGTCACCTCACGGTAATGGACAATATCCTCCACTCCCGCAGGCATAGCCAGCTTTAAATCCCCGTATAACACCGTTCCCACATTCCGCTGTCCATACACACACATTTTCTGGTTCCCCACTCCGACGATTAGCACCGTCTCCCCGCCGATCTTTTGCCTGAGTTTTCGAGAAATGGTCGCAGCCTTCGTTTCATACCGTTCCAGCCATTCCACCGCTTCCGCATCCTTGCCGACAATACGGGCAATCGACTGAAAATGAGTGCGCCAGTTTTGAAAAAAGGGCACGGTGACGGTGGGCGCAATCTGCTCGTACATTTTTTCCTTTTTCGACTTCTCAAAATCCCTAAACTCACAGGTTAAAATCAGATCAGGCCGGGCTGACATCAGCTTCTCCAGGTCGGGCTGAACCTCACCCACCGAAATGGTATTGCGGAAGCCTTCGGTGACAGGATAAGCCTTGTTGATGACCGCCGCATACGGCTCAATGCCCAGCGCAATCAAATGTCCAGTTAACAGATGCTTGAGCGAAGCAATTTTATCCGAATAACGGATTGTATTCACGTAGGCTGAGGGGGAGCGTCCTGTCGCGGCTTTAAATTTGCGGCTAAAATAGAACTCATCGCTAAAACCGGCACCGTGAGCAATAGATCGGAAGGAATCACGGGTAAGCACCAGCGCCTGCTTCGCATGATTGATACGAATGTCCGTCAAATATTCCGTCGGGCTTTTGCAGATCAATTTTTTGAACATACGCGAATAATAATCAGCGCTCATCCCTGCCAGCTCCGCCAGCTTGTCCCGCGTAATATCGGAAGCATAGTGCTGCTCCATATAATGAAGGGTCAGCGTCACCGCCTGCTGCACATCAGGCTTCTGATCACGGCTCGTATGCTGAAACAAGGACATCAGCATTTCCTGAAATACAATGTTGGCCTTCATTTGGTCCCACACACTGTTACAATGATGCTTCCTCTTGATCTCCTCGACCATATCCATCACAAAACGAAAGTGGGAAATGATCCATTCATGCGGTCCAAGCGCTGGTGCGGGTATGTAACGATCCGGCTCCCCGGACGGTTGTAATGCAAGAAAACGGATGATGTAATAATCCGCTGGAGCGCCGGACAACATATGGAGCTTCATGGCTGCGCCGGGAGCGAGCATAAAGCCCTTTTGACGGTAAAGAGGATACGTCATTCCATCAATGACTATATCCCCTTCGCCTTCATTGAATAATAACAAGGTATGAAAAGACGTTTCTTGCCGGGAGGAAGAGCGACCAGAGCACACATGCTGAATATCTTGCAGTTTATAAAGAAATGAAATAAAGGATTGATCCTGCGTATTCATGGCTCCCAGCCTTTCTATATATCGATAATTATTCTCGATTCTATGAGAACTCTTTTCATTATATATAGACTGGGTCGGATTTTGCAAAATGGAATTGCACTCAAGCTTATAAATGATGAAACGGATTCTGTATGCGGCTTTGACCAGATGGCATGCTGCCGGGTACGCCGGACTGCTCCAGCAAGGGTTTAACCAGCAGCTTCAGCGGCCAGTCCGGCTTTTCAAATAAAATATGCTCGATTTCCTGACGAACGGCAGCCTTGAAGGGCACACGTTGGATCGCTTCTTCCAATTGATGCTTTAGTACAGACCACAAAGTGAACTCATCTATTCCATAAACATTGCTAAGAGTATCTATAATGGCGTACAGATTGACTTGAATGCCAAGGGTTTGCAGGTAGAACAGCAGTTTCCTCGGTGTTTCATTATATAGGCTGTTGGAATAGCCGGGCCGGATTTGGTATTCAGGATCGGCTATTCCCTGCTCTGTCAGCCAGGGCAGATGCAGACGTACCGAGTCATGGTCACGCAGCAAAATATGCTCGATCCTGCCATTTTTCCAGACCAGCACACAGTTTTGTCCATGGATTTCAGGCATAAGCCCGATCCGATACAAGCGCAGCATGATTTCAAAAAATGTCGAGCATACTTCACCGAACAGTTGTTTTACCGATTCTGCCGTGTCTGGAAGTCCGCGCTCAGTGGCCCATTCCAAGAAAAAATGATGCTGGCCTGCGGCCAACGCAGACATGGGAATCAGGCGAACAGCAGGAGCATGGATCAATTCGTGCGGATAAATCCGCGTCATCGCTGCCAGGTGCCGGGGTGGATCATCATACAGGCTGACATTTTCCGGCATATAGGCCCACCAGGAGCCTTCATCGCATAAAAATAAGCGCTCCTGAAGCTGCGGGTCACGCGTCTTGGCTTGCTGCAACATGGCTTGTCCGCGATCTCCGTTAATCAGCTTCACCGCAGGGAGATAGCGGGATGCGCCCAGCGAAAACACGCCCAGCGGCAGCTTGACATAATTGGGCCCGCCATCCTTGGGTGACAGGGAGCGCACAGACGAGGTTGCCTGAAAGGCTCCGACCTTCACTTCCAGTGGAATCCATACTTTGTCCACCTGCTCGGTATGTAAATGCCGGGGTAGCATATACGTGAGCTGCCACGGGTGAACGGGGATTGCAATATAATCCGCTGCTAATCCGCGTTCCTGCATCTCCTGCTCTACTAGCTGACGCTCGGAGCTGGACAGAAGAAGGTCTTCTGGCTGCTGCCCATCGTATGGACGCTGTGTGTCCGATTCGACTGCCGCTGCTACTGTTTCTGTTTCTATGTCCGTAAAATGAGGTCCTTGTGCGATTCCCACTCCGGTCATCACCGCATCCTTTCGGAGCGCCACCCAGCTCAGCGTGATGTCTTGCCCAAATTCAGCGATATATTGGCGATAGTCCTCCTCGTTCAAGCCCGTTTTGGCCTTGGATGCGGGGTGAAACGGACGATCACGCAGCGAAGAATACTGCTCCAATCGTTGAAAAGCCTCCGAGGGCGATTTCTCCAGTATATTTTCATCCGTCAGTCCGCTATCCAGCGACCATGTGGTCTGTTCAATGGATTGCTCCAGTAGCTGGACAAACCGTCCCACTCCCTCCTGTTGGCGGTATTCTTCATCCAGACATCCCTCAATCACATGCTGCATCAGCGATACGGGGTGAAGCAATTCTGCACCAAACCCACCAGCCTCTGACCACCGCCGAATTTCATACACACCACTCGACTGTAGATAGCGATAGGGTTGAACCACCGCAGCTTGTACGGGAAAAATGAGACTGTGCTGCTGTTCCCGATCCACCCACCAGCGGTAAAGGCTTATAGAACGACCGTTTGGAGAGGTTTCCTCTTTTGGAGCCGCAATAGCTTCAGGATCGGCAAAAGAAAATAGCTCGCCTAATTCAGGATGGACGGTAGTATAGTAGCTTTGCCATTGCGAAATAGACAACAGTTCAATATCGGCATGCTCCCAAAATCCTTCCGCCAGCAATGTATTGATGAGATCCTGCATGACATGGTTTTCAGCCTGCTTTTTCTTCTGTAAAAGCGTTGTTTCTTCGGATGAAAGCACCGGGGTCGTGCTTGTTGTGTACTTCATATGGATTCATTCCTCCTTCATGTTAATGCTGCTTTTACGGATTTCGACCCTGATCATAGGCTTTATTTTAGAAATCCGGGGGCTGGGGCGATGGGAAGCACCATCCGTCTGCGTAGTGGCGCTATAGGTAACTCTCAATTTTGGTTTATATAGTAAAAATGTGGATGTGGATGGCTGAGAAAATCATGATGGGAAATCGTCCAGCCATAGGCTCCCGCAATATGGAACAGCAGAACATCGCCAATCCGCAAATGCTCCACATACACTTCATACGCAAGTACATCCTTGGGAGTACAAAGCTCACCCGCGATGGTCACCGCTGTTTGTCGCCGCTCTGTGCGCGGAAAAGGATAGCGCCAATCGTCAACAGCAACCACCTCAAACGGCTGATTATGCTGCCATGACACTGGCAATCGAAAATGATGGGTTCCCCCGCGAATAATGGCGTAATGCTGGTCATGATTCGTTTTGAGGTCGATCACTTCTGCCGCATAATACCCGCAGTGCGCCACCATATAGCGCCCGGACTCAAAAATGAGCTGGATGTCGGGAATGCGGTACTCCTCCCACACTTGATGCAATTCCTCCATAAAATCATCCCATTCGAACCTGCGCGCCAGATCGGTATACGAAATGCCAAAGCCGCCGCCCGCGTTCAGATAGCGGATGGATAGCTCATGATCATGAATCCAGCCCTGCACACACTGCAAATACGTAGCGACCATTCGTGCATGCAGCCGGGCATCCAGATTGTTGGACAGGGAATGCATATGGAAGCCCTCCAACTGCACATACGGAAGGCTTTGGAGGAGTCGGATCGCTTCCGGCACCTGAATTTCGTCGATACCAAACTGAGTGGGCCGACCGGACATCGTGATGCTCGCCTCCGGCAAGGTACGCCGCAAATTAATACGCAGCAAAATAGATACACGCTGCTGTCTGCGTTCCGCGATCCAGCCGATACGCTGCAACTCATGCAGACTTTCAGCATGAATCAGCATCACCTTCCGCTCTAGCGCTTCCTCAATTTCAGCGTCCTTTTTCCCCGGACCTCCAAAAATAATCGGCACGTCGGCTGACACTTCGCGAATGGTCCGAATCTCTCCAATAGATGCAGCTTCGAAGCCCTGTACGATGGGAAGCAGGCTGGCGATCAAATGAGGATCGGGATTAGCTTTGACCGCGTAAAACAAACTGCAATCGTCGGGCAAGCTGCTCACACAACGTTGTGCCCGTTCTCTCAGTGCGCCCAGGTCATATATATATGCGCATACCGGCTGCTGCTCTCGCTCCCGTGTTTGCTGGATAAGCTTTTTCACATACGGAACGATCTGTCCTCCAGATAATGCTGTAACAAGCTGACTCATGTTCTTCCTCCTTTATGTTGAGAGCTAGCGTAGGTCAGACCTTCTTTTTTGCAAGGCGCGAAAAGCAATTCCACGTTCATCACCCAGTACGAAGGCATGAACCCCTTTTTCCACCCATGCGCCGTATTCCCCGTCCCTGCGTGGAATGGCACAGTACGGAATACCTGCTTCCCGTGAAGCTTCAAAGACCCGCTGTAGCCCCTCCTGTACAATCGTTGCATCGGTCTGCCACGGTACCCCGTACGATTGGGACAAATCCGCTGCTCCCTCCAGCACCATGCCCATACCCGGTACAGACAAAATATCCGCGATGCGTTCCACACCCAATCCGCTCTCAATCATGGGCACCAGCATAATCTGTTCATTGGCCTGATTCATGTAGTCCACCAGATTTCCTTTGCCAAATGCGGCAGGTCTGCCGCTGTTCAGGCTTCGCTTGCCCTCCGGGCTGTATTTAGCAGCCTGAACCAGCATCTCCATCTGCTCCCTGCTCTCCACATGCGGAACGACAATTCCCTGTGCTCCGCTATCCAGCACACGCAATATTTCCTTGGCATCGACTTCAGGCACACGCACCAAGGGCGTGATTTGTGCGGCTTCCGCAGCACGGATCATATGCTCCACCGTCTCGGGATTGACCATGACATGCTCCATATCAATGATCACAAAATCATATCCGGCATGTCCGATCATTTCGATCGTAAGCGCCGCCGGAATGGAAGCGATGAGGCCAAATGCCTCCTGTCCTGTCCGAAGCTTCTCCTGAAGCCGATTTACAGTCAGCATGTTGGCTCCCGGTAGGCATACAGCGGATTCATTCCCGATTTGAAATGGAGGTCCTCATCCCCAAGCAGCCGCCGTTTCATCAATTCTTCAATCTGTACAGTCGGGGCAAACAAATCAAACAGACGGAATCGCTCCTCATGCTGAGGATGCTGGCGCTGATAATCATGAATGACCTGTGCGGACATTTCCCAAAAGCGCTGCTCGTCTAGCTGATAATGTTCGGCCAGGAACATCGCCAGCTCGGCGGCTGCAATAAAGAAAAAAGCATCGTAAGAAAAGTCGCGTACATCGTCCGGGTTGCTCGTTTTAATAAACGAATTGCGGTTAATCCGGGCATGACTTGGCGGCTCAGGATGAAGATCGGGGCATTTCTCCGGCTCTGTCAGATGCTTCACAGAAAACCGGACACCATCATGAAAATCCTTAAGCGCCACCCGTGTTGGTTGCCCGTTCCGGTGGATCAAAATGATATTCTGGCCGTGGGATTCCATACCAATCCCATGCGCATACAGCATATGAATAATCGGCGATATTGTGGCCTCCAGCACACGCCGGGTCCATTCCTCTACGCCGAATTGCTGTATCCACGGATCAATGAAGGGCACTCCATTTTTTTGCACATAACATAGTCCGTTAAAAGGAATCGCATCCTCATCCGGCTGCAAATAGCCATGGATGCTTTCCCGCCAGACCGTCCCTAATGAACCGTAGGTTTTCGCCTGACGGTATTCGGGAAGCTGCTCATAGTCATACGTGATACCCAAAACCTCACGCAAAACAAAGAATCCCTGCTGTGCGGCATATTCATCGTGTTCCAGTAAACCATGCAACCAGTCCGTGATAAGCGCTCCGTTCAGCACCGTATGTCCAGCCATGATCCGGCTGGTCGAGGTATTCGTAATGCTGAGCGAAAGCTTCACATATGCGCGCTCCGGTGTCGTCCGGTTGGACCATGTGCGGATCGACTGCTGCGCCTGGTACACATCGCTCGCTTCACCGAGCCACACGATCCGCTGATTTGCCAGCTCTTGATGAAAACGGGGTAAAATGATCTGCTGCCATTGCCACGGGTGAACAGGCATGAAGCGATAGGCCTCCGGCTGCTGATCGTAGCTGGTTAACAAGGCTTGGAAGCGCGCAACTTCACTTTCCCCCAGTTCCTGGAAAATAAATGCTTCATACTCAATCGCCTGCGACTGTCCTGCCCGGCTATGGCTCTTGGCGATAGCCAGCCAAACAGGACGGAGCGTCTGCTTGAACTCGGGACCATACAGTTCATTATCTGCCAGCGTAAAGCCGATCCTGGATTTGTAGCATGGATGGTAGGGATGCCCATCCCCCAAATTGCCTTCCAGCTCATCATATCGACGCTGGTCATCCGCCAGAAATGGCGCGGTGAAGGAGCTTTGCGCCTGTACATCCTTTAGCAAGGTCTGCTCCAATTCCTCGATAAAGCGCTGAAGCCGTTCACCCTGCTGTGCGGCACTGAGGACCTCATTTGCAAAATCCGCGAGCATGGCTGTCGTTTCGCTTCCGTCTGTCCCAACTCGAATGACGGGAACAGGAACGAGCCGAATGCGCCCAAAGCTGTGCATCCGTTTTCCGACAGAACGGTATTGGACGGGGCGACCTGTAATGTCCTTGCCGGACAGTATAAAATGTGGATCGCCGTTATCCACGGAATCGCTATGCATGTCATAGGGCAAAATTTCTTCATATAGCAATGCCTGAATCAGTTGCCGGATGATACGCTGCTCCACCTGCGTAAAGGTATCCGAGCGGAGCGCCTGAATAAAGCGCTGAGTGGTCGAAGCGTTGCTGGCGGGAGCTGTAGAAAGATTGCTTGTGGAGAAATTATGATCCGAAATGTTGGTTACAGACATGAAGCCACCTCACGAAAATGAATTGGATTAGGGATCGGGATAAACGAAGGCGTATCCCCTCTGGACTGAAAACAGCTTGTAAAATTGGCTTTGGCAGGCAGCGTAGGTGCGGTCAATAAATCTTGGATATAGGCGGCTAGACGGGGGCAAGAGCCTGCATCTTGTTCCTGTAATCGCTCCAGTACCTTGCTTACCACCCTCCAGTACTCCTGCTCACTGTGTTGCTCATGAACTGCAAGGGCATGAATCAATGCCCCCAAATGGTTAACAAAGAAATAATAACGGGTACGCATCCACGGCTCTTCTGCACCGTACAATACAGGACTATCCTCAGCAATCAGTGAACCGACCCACCCGGCTGCCTCGGCCTGTTCACGCACAATACTTACGCCCTCCAAATCCCGTACATAGTAGCATTCCGGCCATCCGTCCTGTAGGGACAGAAGTGAATTTTGTACATGGGCCTCGAAGGCGATACCCTTCACCGCAAGCAAACGCAGCATGGGCACCATGGATACGTGCAGATACCGTTCCAGCCAAGCTAACAGGTCAGGCCGTTTTCCGTTTTTTCCCGGGTCATTGTCCCGAATCACTCCAATAAGCCGCGGCTCCTGTTCACCCGGCAACGGCTCCAGCAAGGAAGCCAGTACATAGGTGGATTCAGGGTTCAAATCCATCGGACGATAAAGAACCGTAAACTGGTCAGACAGCTGCTCCAGCTCTTGAGCCGTCGCTGTTCCTCGTTCTGTTGCCGCCGGGCTATACTCATGTCCTGCGTCATACTTTGCATCACTGGTGGTGACCTGTGAAAGCCCTGCATCCTTAGTAAACTCAGGACTCTCCGTGCGTTTCGCTTCCTCATTCGGCTGGAAGTATACGCGGCTGTATCCCGTTTCTGTCAGAACCTTGAAGGACTCGGATTGGATATGGGACGACCAGTCGGCTGAAAGCTCGTGAATGACCTTCGCAGCATCCAATGTACGCCGAGCCTGCTCCTGTGTATTGTCACGCACCAGATTGGTAATCCGCACATGCAGCGGCAGCTTATAGCCGTTTCCGGTTTTCAAATCCCATACTGTTCGTATCGAAGAAGTTGGATAAACGACAGGACCTAGCGCGCCCAATGGAATCAAAACCCGCTGACGCATCAAACTTTGAATGCAGGATTGACGCAACACCTGCTCGGCCTGCCATGGATGCATAGGCAAAATGCGATATCGCGCCAACTCCTCTCCCCATTGACGCCGAGTATGGAGCCGCACAAACGGGTCAATGGCATCCCTGCGATGCTCTTCACCAATCCATTCCTCCTGCACGTTATCCTCATGAACCGCGAAATAATACAGCGGAAACGCCGCACCCATCTCGGGACTGTATAACGGAAGCTCATCATCGGCAAAACCCTCCGTGCTTTTCGGAAAAGGATGAAAAGGGTGTCCGATCAGCAAAGACTGCTCCGAACGTACATACGTCAGGTGGGCTTCTGCACTTGAGAAAGACTTTGGCTTGCTCTCGCCTGTGATCTTCGTATGGTGATCCATAAAGAGCGTCATTTTGTGCATGCTGTTACGAATGCGATGTTTCATCTTTTGCTGCTCTGCTTCCCGTTGCTCGGGCTTGGCGTGATAGCTTATCTCGTCCAGCAGTCTTTGTATCACTCCATCCATCTCCAGGGACCTGTGCGCCCCACCTTCTTCTACCTCGTACCAAGTACTCCCATACACATGTTGGCCAGTTGCAGAGAAATGGTGTAGAGTTCCTGTGATTTCCAGCCCGATCCGCGGCAGAATTACCCTTATTTCAGGTGCTTCCCCATTGATTCTTGGGTCAAATTGTTGTGTTTCCCTCAGATAGCTGTTGACCAGGGCCCGCAGTGTCGCTTGCTCCGCCCAGATCCTGCTTTTGGACAGCTCTCCAGCGATCGTGGAAACCTCCGTTGATTGTGTCAGCATGTATACTCTTTCTCTCCCTTCCTGTTCAAACCTTGGGTGTAGCCGCAGACGCTTTCGCTTTCGGGGTATCACTGGATGTACGACGCGCTCCATTTTTACGAAGGAAGTCAGGCGTCTTCAGGAAAAAAGCGGCGGGAATCGTGAGTAAAATCAATATACTCATCCCGATAAAGCCTTCCCTGATCGCTTGCAGCGTTCCTGTTTCCACCGAATAGCCCCCCGCCAGAAGCTGAACCTTGCGAACTTCAAAATAAATCGAAATCACAACCATTCCAAGGGAAGAGGTCAGTCTGCGCATCACATTGTTCATTGCCGAGCCTTGGGCTACCAGCTCATCGGGAATCGTATTCAGCCCGGCCGTTGTGGCAGGTATATTCGACAGACCCAGCCCAATTCCCCGCAGCATCATGAGGACGAAGATCATCCACAGCGGTGAATTCATCTGGAGCATACCGAGCATCGCCGTAGCGGCACATGTGATGATAAGTCCCGTGCTGATCATTCCTTTTGGCCCCTTGCGATCTAATTGCTTGCCTGCTATCGTGACAAACCACCCTGTACATATAGCGGAAGGCAAAAACACAAGTCCTGTCATCATGGCGTCATAGCCATACACATGTTGAACCAGCATCGGAACCAGAAAAATGCTGCCGAACATCGCAATCGCCTGTACACTCGCCACGATGACGCTTAAGCTGTAGGTCGGTATTTTGAAAATGTGCACATTCAGCAATGGCTGTTCCTTTACCAGCTCCATTCGCACGAACAGAACCAGCAAAACCGCTCCTGCAAGGAACAGCAGAATATGCAGCGGGGCAATCAGATCCGCAGCTGTCGTTGTCCTGCCCAGCGCAAACAGAATCAACCCCACACCCAACGTGACCGTTATAAATCCGCTGCTGTCAAAGGTGCGCGACGGATTGCTACGTGCAGCTGTTAAATAACGCATCCCCAGCAGCAATCCCAGCAGTCCGGTTGGCACATTTATGAGGAAAAGCACCTGCCAGCTGCTTAGAGATAGCACGATTCCTCCCACCGTAGGTCCGAGCATCGGAGCCGCCATAATCGCAATCCCCCAGATTCCCGTAACCTTACCGCGTTCCTCCTTGGGAAAGGCTTCAAAAATCAGCGCCAGCGATAACGGAATCATCAGCCCGCCTGCCATCCCTTGCAGTCCCCGACAGAGGATGACAGTGGTAAGCCCCCATGATAACGAGCCGAGCAAGGAACCTGTGACAAAGAGCGCTAGTCCGCTCAGATATACTTTCTTTTTTCCAAAACGATCTGCCAGATACCCGGTTAAAGGCATCGTCATACCCATCGTGATTAGAAAAATAGTGATGAGCCAGCTCGCCGTAGCAGCGTTCGTATGAAATACTTTAATGAAAGACGGAATCGCCGGGTTCAGCGAACTGTTATTCAGCAAAACCGTAAAGGTGCCGAGCATCACCGTGATGACGACCTTCCATTGCTCGGACACAGCCCATATTTTCATCCCTCGGCCTGCTTAACCATGACCGTGCTGCAACCCGGTATAGGCCACATGCACCGGAGTAGTCAAATCGAGCGTATGCAAAGGACACTTGTGATCCAGCAGCTTCCTGATCGCCTCAATGACCACCGGATGGTTATGACCGAATGCTAAAGTTCCGGCCCCGGTCAGGCAGTCGTAATATATTTTTCCATCTATATCCTTGACATGAATGCCCTCTGCTTCGGCGATGGCAATGAGGATACGGGAGGGGTAGGATCTGGCATTGGATTCCCGTACAGCCTGACTCTCCAGATAACGAGTATTTTGCGAGATAGCAGTAGTAGCTTTTGGCAACTCGATCACTCCTTTGATATTGATAATCATTTTCAATTAATTCACCTCCTTATTATATGGAATAAATATCCTGATTCCATGGACATTTCAGACCGGAATTTGGACAAAAACTGTTTTTAATTCCTAAAATAGAATAAAAAACCACAATGAAAATCGTCATTTCGACCATTTTGAACTGTGGTTCTTTTGCATTTCTTCCTGACAGGATCAGGAATGCAGATTATGAACACATGTGGCAGGCACTTTTTAGGATGGGTGACTTATTCAGAGAAGTGGCCCTGGAGGTGGCTAATCATTATGATTATGAATACCCGACTCAGGATGATCAACGTGTTACGAACTATCTTCATCATGTACAAGCTCTTCCAGCAGATGCGAAGGATATTTTTAATGAAAAGACCAGTCAGATATGATTTATATGTGCTGCTTTAGCCAGTGCGCTGCTCGCTCCGGTTGCGAGATCGGAAAATGATGGGCTTCGTTCACCATTGTTTTTACTTATTTTCAACTGAACCCCTCCTTTTACCATTACTGATTCATAATGCTCATATATCTGCCTTTATAATTTCCTCCAGCTTAATCCAGCTAAAATCCTCTTCTCCACGGGACAGCTTCACTTCCCGCCGACTCGTGTTAATCACCGTCACAAACCCGCACAGCTCCTCGTCATCAAATGGATTGAATACCCGCAGCGTAATGGGCTTCCGCTCGTTATAGGAAATGATGATCGCCTGCTCAATCTGCTGCATTTCCTGATCGTCCAGTGTCGGCTTGCCGCGTCTCCCCTGCTCCTTCATCAGTCGCAAATATGCATCCCGATGCTCAGGCAAGATCATGCGAGAGCTTTCCCATATGCCGTTCCCTTCAAGCTTTTTCCCCATCGTAAACGCCTCCTATGCTGTTCTGGTTACCGGATGCCATGCCAGTACCTGATCTAATCGAAAAACGCGTGGCTGGCCTGTCTGTAAACAAGTGGCCCGTATCAAACCATTCCGCACACGATGCACCTCAATGCGCCGCTGAGACAGCTTGCCCTTCCGGTCCATATACACGATTTCCACGATCTGTCCCACGTATTTTTCCAGCATGCTCTTTCACTCCTTATCAGAACGTTTGTTTGTATTATATGCGAACATGCGTTTGATTATCAATGTTAAATAATCCCCTGAGAGAATGGGATGCTCTCAGGGGATTATTTAGCACGCTTTGACATCAAAAATGAATCTTCCCAATCGTAATTCCAGCCCACATGTAATAGAACATCATAGTATTAATCCTATAATCTGGAACGTAGAATATTCCAAACTCCAATATATATGGGTTTTATAAACATTTATTTATAAATATAGGTATTAATGTTTAGACAATACTTTTCATTTTTTGTAGTCTTGGTAAGAAAATAAAATTTAAGGAGTGTAATGATTATGAAATTTGTAAAGCTAACTTTATTCACGGTGGTTTGGATGATGGTTCTCTTTTTTAGTACTAGCCACAGCACATATGCTGCTGCTAAGGGGGATGTCCTTAATAAACCGGAAGAAGGATGGTCTCGTTATGAAGCAAATACGCCCGAGATTACCTATCTTGGTGGTAATTGGTTTCGTGATAATACTGGCCCAATCACCTGGACTTCTCCCTGGCAAAAATCTGGAACCAGTTTAAAGTTTAATTTTACAGGTACTAAATTAAGATTAATTTCTACCACTTGGTGGTCTGGTTCCAGCAGCATTGATGTCATTATAGATGGTGTTAAGGTTGATAACTTTTCTTTGACTGGAAGTGACGTAGCAGCCCGTAAAATCATGTACGAAAAATTAAACTTGCCTCAAGGAGAGCACTCTGTTGAATTTGTAAATAATACACCCAACTATTTATTTATATACGCAATTGATACGGATGGGTCGTTACTTCCCTTTAAACCTGTCGAGGTAGCGCCAACTCCTGAACCGTCTGAACCAACTAAACCTTCCGAACCGTCAAAGCCCTCTGAACCCTCCGAACCCTCACAGCCGAGTGGTGACCGTGCAATTCTGGTTGTGACTATGGATAACGGGCTTGAAAAAGAATTTGATATAAGCAAGAAGGAGCTAGCCTCTTTCATTCAGTGGTATGACGCTAAAGATGCCGGACGGGGTGCTTCCTTCTTCGCCATTGATAGGCATACCAATAACAAGGGCCCTTTCAACAGCCGCAAAGACTATGTAATATTCAATAAAATTGTGACATTCGAAGTAAACGAATATGCATGTGAACCTCTCTCCAAAGAATTGGAGAGCTTCTCAAATCATCAGGACTCGTAACCTCGTTCCTCCTTGAAGGCTAGTTCCTAGCCTGATTGCGTTAGATTAAGATACGTTCTGCAAGGCTAGTTTCAATATATTAATAGCTGCATTTTCATCCCGATCTGCAACGTATCCGCAAGGACATTGATGGACACGAACAGCAAGTGATTTTTTGACGATTTCTCCGCAGTTGGAGCATCGCTGCGATGTGCCAATTGGATTCACTTGCACAACCTGACGACTGGCGCTTTCAGCCTTGTACGTCACGAATTGAATAAGTTGATTTGCCATTCTTAACCATGATGGTACACGTCTTGATCGTTCCTTGCGGCTGCCGATGAAGTCGAATGCGTACATCGCCGATCTTGGAAAGCACAAGTTGCTTTCCTTCTATGGAAAACCCACTCTGCGGGTAGGTAAAGGAGTTGTACTGACTTTCAGGCTTGAATCTCGGAAAGCCCGCTTTCTCGCCATTTTTGACGCGGCGAAAAAAGGCTTGGTACGCCTTATCCAACCGCTCAACGACATTTTGAAGGACTTGGGAATGGACGTTTTTGAGTTCAGGTATGTACCGTTTGCTCGTAAGCAGCGATTCGTTCGGCGAGCAAACGATTATAGAGGAGACGGCAACGTTCCAGCGCGAAATGAATGTACCCTTGCTCCTCTTTGGTTGGATATAGACGGAATTTATAGGTTCTCTGCATTAGCCGTCTCCTTTCTTTTGATTTTCGATGTATTTCTTTATGGCTTGTTCGGAGATAGGACCAATGGTTTCAATGAAAAAGCTGCTGTTCCAGAGGTGTCCACCCCATAATCTTTTTTTAATTGAGGGAACCTCAGAAATAGTTTTCTTGCAGAAATTCCATTCAACATTTTTACAATATAGGAAGGAGCTATTTGGGGGCGTGCTGATGCAAAAACATGAATTTGGTCTTTTTCGCCAACCTCCATCATGACTACTTCAAATTCTTTTTCTTGAGCAATTTCTTGGAACAGTTCTTTAAGGTAGGCTTCAATTTCTGCTGACAGTACAGATCGGCGTTACTTAACCGACCAAACGATGTGATAATTGACGTTGTAAACGTATGTTCTAGCGTACTTTATATTTTCTTTTGTCATACAGATAGTCTACCAGAACCAAGTTGATACTCAAATAGATACAATGATTTTGGAGTTACAGATAGTGAAGATGAAAGTCCGCTCGTCCTAAATAATAATAAAGGCCTTTTATAGTACAGTACGTCCACAACTAATTCAATATGTAACACTCCCTCGAAGTTGGACAGTTCTTAACATTAGAAAAGTGGCAAGCCTCCAAGGGGCTTGCCATTTAACGCTTCTCCAGAATTAAACCGCTGATGCGATTAAAATTCGTAGGTGGACAGCTTGATATCCTCTTTATTCAAGCTTTTCAATGGATAGGCTTGGCCATTCCAATAATTCAGGATATCAACAGGCTCATTAGCGCTATGTTCTTTTAGCATAAGAGATAATTCAGGCAACAAATTCGGAAGCTGGTAAGAGCTTGTTATAAAATGGTACTCTTCCGGATTTTCACATTCTTCAGCTCTGTAAAAAACAAAGTAGCCCTCCGTGTTGTCCCCGATGAGTACAATGTAACGAGCAAGAAAAATAATGTCACCATTGGAAAAGGGAATGGAATATGTCGCATTAGGAATTAAATCCGTTTCCACCCCTTCTATGCGCGCGGTAAGTTCACTGTTAAGAGCATCTATTCTTTCTAGTTGCTCGCTAATAAGGCGTTCATAGCATACCGGGACAAGCCCTCCTTTCCTAATCGTGGTGATCAGTTCATCAATAAATACTTTTTGAGACAAAACCCGATTACTCATCCTATTCATCTCCACATTCATTTAAATCACAACCCTCTTACTCATTTTCAAGATGCTTCATATTTATGTAAATTAAAATCTTATGTCATAGAAATGCTCTCTTGTTCAACTTATGGATTGCAGCCATCATCATGAATGGGTACGGTTAACCCGATTAATCAACTACCAAATATTTTTGTGATTGCATTCACAACTCTCTCCATTTGAAATGGTTTAACAATAAAATCCTTTGCACCTGCCTGAAATGCTTTGATAATCGCTTCTTGCTGACCCAAAGCAGAGCACATTAAAATTTTAGCCTCGGGATCCAGCCTTATAATCTTTTCAACAGCCTCAAGTCCATTCATCTTGGGCATATTGATATCCATGGTGATTAAATCTGGACGAAGGTTCGAGTATTTCAAAACAGCATCATACCCATTTTCCGCCTCCGCAATAACAGAGTGACCCAAATCCAAAAAAATATCCTTAAGTACAGATCTCATAAATAAAGAATCGTCGACGACTATAATGGTTGCCAAGGTAATCTCTCCTGTCGTTTTATATATCGTACTTCTTCATTCAGATGCTGACTGCTGAACAAAATGCCTATCCAAGTTTCAATATCGGTGAAATAATAACTGAAGTTAATAGAAAAAATCTGTAAAAATAAAAACGCTACCATTGGATTACAAACGGAATTTCAAACTAGATACTATTGAATTAGTTTTCAAAACAGATTTTCATAATGACGTAAATTATTCCTGTAAAGTAAAGATCACAAAGTACTAGGTATCCACTGGAACCTTAGCACTATATAAGCTGGACTTAGAAGTGACCTATCGTGCCATTCCGCCTACTCCGTTTTCATGTGAATTTATGAACCCGTTTTGGTTGACAATTTCTATTTCTTTAGGATTTCTAACTTTGGAATATGTAGCCTATATTATAATGTTTCAAATTCAAAACCCCCTATCATACCATGCATTACATCACAAGTAAGCCAATCTAATGCATTTTTACTCAATAGCTTCATAACAATTTCTTGTATCTTTACAGGTATGTCTCCTGTTACACAAGATGCTAATTGAATAGATGCAGTGCTACGATCCTCCACGTAAAAACGATGCAAACCCGTTTGATAAATTCTCTCCACTCTTGCCAAATGAACAGCACCAGTTAGAACATACACAGCATATCCTGGCTTAATAAGATAAGCCTCACTCGTTTCATAATCAAGTTCTTCCTCTTCCCATACATGAACAATCACAATCTTCTCAAGCATAGCAATGTCTGACATGTTCTTCTCCTCTTTTCTTAAAAAATTTTATTTAACCAGATCAAAACTTAGCCTATAACCGAGCAAATGTAATTAGCAATTCCTTTTGTTAAAAAGATTTTTTATAAATATTATGATTATTTCATAATGCTTACTAACAGGGTAAAATAATTAATAAGAGGTGATTATTTTTGGCGATAAGCATAAAGTTAGAAGAAACATTGGTCAAAGCAGGAATCACAAAAAATGCCTTGGCTCGCGAAGCAAAAGTTCGACCGAACTTAATTTACGACATGTGCGATGGTAAGACAAAACGCATAGATTTGGAAACATTAAGTCATATTCTCGACACATTAGAAGAACTTACAGGTCAGAGACATAACCTGAGCGATGTTCTGGAATATATCCCACGCAACGCAAAAAGCGATCTCTCTTCTGTCTAATGGAGAGATCGCTTTTTATGGTCTACGTAATAGAGATAACTGCTTATAGCAATAAGTAAATATAATAATAAAGTTGTAAAATACGATTTTACTAAGGCGGTGGCGATGGGAAGCACCATCCAGATGCGTAGTGGCACGATAGATAACTTTTGAATTCAGCTTATACAGACATAAAAAAACTGACACTGGAGTCGTTCCAATGTCAGTTTACAGTCTTATTCATTCAGGGCCTTTTTCAAAGCCTCCAGGTTGTTTTTCATAACGCCAAGGTAGTCGAGGTTCTTCTGCTTGTCTTCATCCGTCAGCCCTTCGAGTGGGTTCAGTACATCGGTTTTTGCACCGATTTCAGTAGCTACGGTCTCAGCGACCTTTGGATCAACAAGGGTTTCAAAGAAAATGGTTTTCACATTGTTTTCTTTAGCAAATTTGATAATGCCCGCCAGCTTGTCTGGTGTAGGCTCTTGCTCCGGAGATAGTCCGGAAATCGCCACTTGGGTCAGGCCGTATTGCTTAGCCAGGTAACCAAAAGCCGTATGCTGGGTAATAAAGTCTTTGCGTTTTACATCTTTCAGACCTGTTTTAAACTCGATATCCAGCTCTTTCAATTTAGCGATGTACGCATCAGCATTTTTTTCATAATCTGCTTTGTTCGCAGAATCTGCAGAGATAAGACCCGCTTTAATGGACTCTACTTCCTTTTGGGCCAATACCGGATCAAGCCATACGTGAGGGTCCAGCACATGATCGTGACTGTGACCTTCCTCAGCGTGCGCTTCTCCTTCTTCCTCAGCAGTACCTTCCATCAGGTTCAGCCCTTTGCTTGCTTCGACCACAACACGCTTGTCGCTAGACGCACTGCTCAAAGCCTGCTCTGCCCAGCCTTCGACAATACCATTATATACAAAAACGTCGGCATCCTTCACCTGTGCCATATCTTTGGCGCTTGGCTCCCAGTCATGCGGCTCCGCACCAGCAGGAATCAGCGCGGTTACATCAGCATGATCTCCAGCGACCTGCTTTGTAAACTCATACATCGGATAAAAAGTGGTAACCACTTTCAGCTTTTTGCCGCTGTCCGTCGTTTGTGCCTGATTCGGCTCGGTTTGGGGAGTGTTGGTAGCTGTATGATCAGATTTGGCTCCGCAGCCGGACAAAATAAGTGCCAGCCCCGCAGACAATACGAATGATTTTTTGAACCATGTATTCATGCTCATAACTCCTTTATTGTTTGGTTTTTAAGAATACGAACTGTTTCATTCACTGGCGTGCTGCATTCTTCTGCCGGGAGGCCTGCTGTTTACCCAGTTTGCGGACCAGCTTTTGAATACCGGTTCCCACGATCAGGAATAATAACAGCACCATGGCAATCGTCCCCCCTGGGGGTGTACTCAGTTCATACGACGCCGTTAAACCCGAAAATACCCCGGTCAATGCAGTCACCATAGATATCCAGATGGCTGCGGAAAAGCTCGGTGCAATTCGAATGGCCAATGCCGCCGGTAGCACAATCAGTGAGGAGACAAGCAACACACCGACAATCGGCATTGCAGCGGCTACAATCATCCCTGTCAAAATGCTAAACGCAAATGAAATAGATTTGACAGGAAGGCCATTTGTCTTCGCCGTTTCTTCATCAAAGGTAATCTGATACAAAGGACGCCGGAATACGAAAAAGAAAATACCCCCGATCACAGCCACTGCGATCATCAACATCAGCTCTGTCTGATTGACCGCCACCACTGAACCGAACAAATAAGCAGAAAAGCCTTTATTAATACTCTGATTCAGATTCATTAGAATCACAGCCGTCGACAGGCCACCTACCATAATAATGGCCACAGAAATCTCGCTGTACGTTTTATAAGACCTGCGGACGTATTCAACGATAATCGCTCCGATTATAGCTACAATAAAACCGGTTATTGTCGGATTAATGCCCAAATAGGCACCCGCTGCCACCCCTGCCAGTGATACATGCGATAGCATGTCCGCCATCAGAGCCTGACGCCGCAGCATCAGGTACACTCCAAGCACCGAGGCCAGCAGTGCAATTACCCCACCGGCACAAAATGCCCGCTGCATGAAGTCGTAGTGCAGCATTTCCATCCGCCATCTTCCTTCCTCTCAAGTTCAATAATACGATCCAGATAATGTTGCACTTCCGATAGTCCATGGGTAACCATGACTACGGTTCTTCCATATTCCTTAACCTGCTGATTCATCAGATCGTAGAAGTGATGGCGGCTTTCCTGATCCATACCGGTCGTAGGCTCATCCAAAATGAGCAAATCCGATTCCTGAGCGAGCGCTCGTGCCACACAGATGCGCTGCTTCTGTCCACCGGACAGCTCGCCGATTTTACGATGACGCAAATCCCACATGCCTACCTGACGAAGCGCCTGCTCTGTCAGATCATGATCCTCAGGCCGCATGCGGCGCAACCAGGAGCCATGAGTATATCTTCCTGAACGGACAAATTCCAGGATGGTACTTGGAAATCCGCCATTAAAAGCAGCAATTTGCTGCGATACGAATCCAACAACAAGCTTCTTTCCCTCACCTGTGCGGTCGGACATAAACACCTTGCCCTTCCAAGGTTGAAGCAAACCGAGCAACAATTTGAGCATTGTCGATTTGGAAGCCCCATTTGGCCCGGTAATGGCCACAAATTCGCCAGAAAAAATTTCAACATTGGCATCCACCAGGTTAGGAACATCCCCGTAGCCAAATGTAACTTGTTCCAGTGAGGCTAATAACATGACGCAAATCTCCCTTTCCTTTAAAAAGCCTGGAGCCATCTGAGCGACATACCTCCGCGCAGATTCTCCAGGTCGTTTATTCTCATTAAACCATCTACCGTAATTATTACGATTAGATAATAAAAAAATAAGCGTTTGATAAACGTAACCTTTACGCATTAGCAAGTTTAACAGTTTAGGAAAGGTTCGTCAATGTTTTGTAGATCTTTTACTCGTTTACTTTACTTTGTCCCGTTACAGGCTGAAAGCCAAGGTTTTCAGCGCAATCGGCGCACGCACACCTTCAGTCGCTACGGACAGAGACAGCTCTGCAAATCGTTTGTTTTTGAACGCTTCCACACCAGCCAGAGCGGGCTTGCTCAGCAGCAGCTTCTCTTTATCCACCAGCGATGTATCTCCATAGTCCAGAATGACAATGACGTCAGCATTGCACTTCACAATATGTCCAATATTTAGTATGTCCTGTTATACGTCTTCTAATATGTGTACGGTTCTCCGGCTGCTTCCAGCTTTCTCAACCGTTCTTCAATCTCGGAAGCAGAGAAATTTTCGCCCATGACGACGGCTACATCATTCACTGGCTTTTGCGGGCGAATCGGAATGATTTCCAACTCCCGGTAGGCAAACTGGAACATCATCTGACCCTCTGATTCCAGAAAACGTACAATTCCTTTGGCTCGGTAAATTTCAGCTGGCAAACTGCGAAACAACTGTTCAAACTCGGAGCGTGGCACAGGTTGCCCAAAGAAGTGCGTGTGAACAACTACATGGTCGTAGGAATGATAATGCTCCCCATGTTCGTGATGACTATGCTGGTGGTCATAATGGTGATCATTCCCGCTATCGGCTATGGACTCCTTTTGCCGCGAAACGTGCATACGTTCCTCTCCTTGAAGGGAGAAAAAGATACCCGCGTCCACGTCGCTTGTTTGCGTACTCACCGTCAGTGCGTATGGATTTATTTCTTTTACGAGTGCCTGTACCTTCTGTAGCTCGCCCGCAGCCAACAAATCGGTCTTGTTAATAATCAGCTTGGAAGCGCATCGAAGCTGATCCTGCATTAAGCGATACGACTTGTTTCTCTCGTGACCCGAGGCAAAATCCAGAAATTGACGCGCATCCACCACCGTAATGACGGATTGTAAAATCATTGAGGAATAGATGGAGGCATCTGTCACCGCATCTACAATTTCCATCGGATTAGCCACTCCGGTACATTCTACGATAATCACGTCCGGCTTATATTCCTCAGCAAGATTCATCAGCTCCACGCCCAAATCTCCGCGAATGGTACAGCATATGCAGCCACTAAGCATTTCCTTCATGGGAGCCTGGCCGTTCACCAAACTGCCGTCCAAATTAACATCGCCCAACTCATTCATCAAAATAGCCGGCTTGAGTCCCTGCCCTTTATAGTAAGCCAGCGCATGCTGAAGAAGAGTTGTTTTACCGCTGCCCAAAAATCCGGATAAAACAACAATCGGTATCATAAAATCCTCCTTGTCTTTACAACGTTTTAATAAGGATCGTACCGTAAAAAATTCCTTCTTGCAATCGTTTGTCGAATTTTAATCGTTATATTTACGAATTAATACAGCTCATTGTCCAATTAAAGAACACAATTATATAGATGACCACGCTTGAACTTGTCCATAAAGGAGTACTCCAGACGCTACCAGCGGGCATGTTTGTCCCATGACAGGCATAGGTTGTAGATAAGAACCCTTATTTCCAAGGAGCCGTGGAATGAAAACCAGTACGCTGTTGAAGATGCTACCTTTTTTGATTCCGTTTGCCTTTCTCATCCCTGTGCTTGTTACGCTATCTCCCAGATGGCTTCGTTCGTTAGATATGAGTCAACTGCAACCGTTAAAAACGGTATTTATGGGCATCTTTCTGGAAGCTGTCCCGTTTCTCCTTATCGGTGTACTCGTCTCATCCCTTTTACAATGGCTCGTACCGGAAACATGGATTCGCAAAATAGCGCCTGCACATCCTGTGCCGGGTGTCCTGCTGGCCTCTTTGCTGGGTCTGCTGTTTCCCATCTGTGAATGCGGCATGATCCCTGTCGTTCGCCAATTGATGCTCAAAGGAATGCCTGCCTATATGGGCATCACCTTTATTTTAAGCGGGCCGATTATCAATCCCGTGGTGCTGGCTGCGACGATGATGGCCTTCCCTTCCCATCCTGAGGTCACTGCCGTTCGAATGGGGCTGGCCTTTGTCGTTTCCGCGATCATTGGGCTGGTCGTGTATGCCTTTGTGCGTGTGCATCCGCTCAAACGGTCGTTGCTCTCTTTTAACCAGCCAAAGCAGAACAACCAAACTCATCGCCACAATCGCACATGGCGGGGCTTTTTTGTACATGCTGGCGACGAATTTTTGGACATGAGCAAATATCTCATTATCGGCGCGTTGCTGACAGCCTCCATCCAGACCTTCATCCCACGTGATGAAATGCTTTCGTTAAGCAGTGGAACAGCTGGCTCGTACGCCTTTATGATGGGCTTTGCCTACGTACTGTCCCTGTGTTCCACCTCCGATGCCTTTGTGGCTACTGCTTTTTCGCATACCTTTACACTGGGTCCGCTGGCATCCTTTCTTGTACTCGGTCCGATGCTGGATTTCAAGGGCACGCTCATGCTGCTAAGCACCTTCCGCACCAAATTTGTCGCCGTTCTGTGCTTGCTCATTGTTTCGCTTGTTCTGGTGGGCTCTATAGCTGCTGAATGGTTATTGGGGAGGTGAATACGAACGTGAATTCAACCTTTAGCATCCGCTGGCAGTATGGCATGCGCTCCTTCTTCATGATTGGATTGGCTGTGTATATCATCACCTTGAGCCGCTCGAATTCCCTTCATTACTATCTGGCTCCGCAAATGCAAAAGCTGCTCCTGCTCTGCCCTGTGCCCCTGCTGTTTATCGCTCTGGCCATGGCATGGCACGGCATAGCCGGGGAGCGAGCAGATGAGGATTTATGTGATTGCGAGCATCCGTTACCGCAAAGCTGGTTCAAAAAAACGCTTGTATACGGAATGCTGCTCATTCCGCTGCTATTCGGGTCGCTGCTGCCCGATCAGGCGCTTGGCAGTGATATGGCGGCCAAAAAAGGCATGTCCTTCACGTATCCCAACCCGGAGATCCGGCGCAAAACAGATATACAGACCACGAAAGCACAGGCCTCCTCTATTTTATCGACCGCCTTTCCCCCGCCAGCTTTACCCCTTCCAGGGGGAACATGGAGTCAGGAAACGCTGGATCAGCTGTTCGTTTCGCCTGATAAGTACAACGTAGAATTTGCCGAGCTGGCGAAACGTCTATATCAGCAGCCGATCATACAAATCAAACCGGAGATTTTTTCCGAAACCATTGGAGCCATCGAATTGTATAAGCACGCTTTTGAAGGAAAAAAGGTGCAGGTGACTGGCTTTGTCTACAAAGACGGCAGCCTGCCGGGCAAAGGTCTTTTTGCGGTGGGAAGGTTCCTTGTCATGTGCTGTACTGCCGATGCCATGCCATTCGGAATCATCGTCCAATCCAAGAAGGTCCCGTCCTTTGACAAGGATACGTGGGTGACCATTGAGGGCACATTACATGCCACAGAGAAAGGCAATACCCCCGTACTCGAAATTCGATCCGAGAAAATAACCACTGTGGCACAGCCGGAATCCCCTTATGTTTATACCCAGGCAGATTCGGTAGCCACCTTTGATCGCTTGAATGCAACACACTAACCCTAACAAGGAGGAATAATGATGAACAAGGTTCCTGTGATATTAATCAGCGGTTTTCTTGGCAGCGGCAAAACGACACTGCTTCTGCGCTTGCTGGCCCATACCCGCCAACTTCCGCTCCGTCCCGCTGTATTAATGAACGAAATGGGTGAATACGATGTAGACGGTGCCATTATTTCTGAAGAAATGCCCGACGTATCGGTGGAAGGACTGCTGGAGGGCTGCATTTGTTGCAGCAAAAAAAGTGAGCTGGCAGGCGCTCTGGACACCTTACTCAGTCAGGAGCCGGATCTGATCTTTATGGAAACCACAGGGGTAGCCAACCCTGAGCAAGTGCTGGAAGAGCTTCACTCCCCGTTGCTGGCGGATCGACTTTATCTGGTTCACAGCATCAGTGTTGTGGACGCTAAGCTTTTTCATGAATACAACAGCCGCTTCACCGCTGACAAAGAGCTGGTTCGGACCCTGCACGGGCAACTTCGCACCGCAGACTTCATTGTGGTGAACAAGACAGATGCGGCAAGTAGCCGTGAAGTGACGAAGGTCGTCAAGAGCATCCGCAAGCTCAACGATACGGCCAAGCTGCAAACCGCTGAGTATAGTCAAGTTGACCTTGAACCACTGCTGGAGCCTGTACTGGCCTCTGTATCCGTTACCACAAAACCTGTACAGGTATCTCAACCCACGCCAGCAGCACAGGCGCAACGAACCGATGCAGCCGCATCGGACGACCCTACTTCCGCCAAAAGTATCGGACGAACCGGCAGTATCTCCAGAAGTACGGCATTCAAAGTCATTTCTGCGCACAGTCATAGCCACATCAGCGACCCCAACCAACCCCATTCGTTTTCCCGTCTGGAGAGCTTAACGCTGCATCAATATTCTCCACAGCCGCTGGAAAAGCAACGATTGGAAAGCTTCCTGACCGGGCTTGGTTCCTCGCTGCTTCGGGCGAAAGGCTATTGCGTGCTTCCACACGAAGGTACAATGCTTTTGCAATATTCTGGAAGTCATTTGGAGTGGCAGCCCACCGCATTCCCCGTGAGTCAGGGGTACGTCACGCTCATTGGGGAGCATCTGGACAAAGCATCCATTACCGAACAATGGGAGCAGTGCTTCATTTCGCTTTAACAGACAAATCTGGTTTGATATAAAAAAGAACCCTCCACTTCTGTCGGAGGGTTCACTCATTAAGGCTTCTTGCGCAATTGATCCGTACAACGGTCACAATAACCATAAATCTCATCCAAAACACCAATATCCACTAAGAGTCTTCAATTTCGATTGTGTAAAATGATTTGTTGTTCTCATTTGCGTATGTATCTATCTGTAGATAATAAAAAAAAGCGATGTTCACGAATTATTTGTATCATCCGTGAACATAACGCTCGTCTTGTTCTATAGGTTATATTTTTTGTTAAAGCGATCCACACGTCCACCGATATCCACGTTTCTTTGTTTACCAGTGAAGAACGGGTGAGAAGCGGAGCTAGTATCTACACGGATAACCGGGTAGGTGTTGCCATCTTCCCATTCCATCGTTTCCTGGGAATACTTAGTGGAAGCACTCAAGAAAGAGAATCCACAGCTAGGGTCCAAAAAGATAACTTTGTTCAATGTTGGATGAAGATCTTTTTTCATATTATTCACCTAAGCTTTCATATTATTTTATGGGTTCAAACTCAAACGTACTGGCGCAATACTCCATCAGTTGGCAAAAGGAACGGTTATGTCCCAGAAAAAAAGACGATAGATCGTAACGGTTGCGCTCAGGTTCGTAAACGACAAGCAAACGATGCCGCATATATCGCATCGCCCATTGCATGAACGCCCCGGATCTTTCGTCAGCCTTCATCGTTATATAAGCATATAGTGAATGGTCCTCCGGCTCGTCCCAAATGCTGACACCAGCACAGGAGAACTCGGTTGCCACGTGCTTTCGATTCAAAAGGCAAAGCGTACTATGCAACTCCACATCTATCGTACAGCCATGAAAAAAAGCTATTCGCTTAGGCGTAAGCTTTATCTTTGGACGCTCTATCCACTGGACTAATTCAAGTTTTCGCTGGTTCCATAACGCAGGCTTTTGCAAACTTAACACGATTTCTTCATCATGAAGTGGAGAGACCATGCCATGGCTCCTTTCATGAAGCCCTATATTCATTAGATTTCAGGCTTCGTTCAGGACGCAAAACAATTCAGGCTGCTATGTAGCAAACCTACATTATCTAGTTTCACGATGGATCGTATACTTTTTCAGACGCGGAGAGTATTTTTTCATTTCAAGACGCTCCGGATGATTTCTTTTGTTCTTGGTTGTTGTATAGTTGCGGTCACCAGATTCGGTGCATGCCAAGGTAACAATTACGCGCATTTCTCTTCCTCCTTAAATGGAATACATGGTATACAATTACAATAGTAATTTTTACGATTAGTTTTATTCTATAATTCATATTGCTCTTTGTCAACCTTTGGCTGACGGTTTATCGCTTCTTCTACTGTATTCCAGCGATTACGGTACTGTGCCAGCTTCGGATGAAGTTCTAATGGCTCGTTCGAAAGCACCAATCTGACGTTTCTGATCCATTCATCGAACGACGCATAGGATGCACACAAATTTGCAGTTTCAGGACTCATATACAGAAAAAGCGGGCGAGTATATTTTTCCGCCAGAAAACGGATTGCTGCTTCAATCGGCGTATACTTTTTGCGTTTACCTTCCCAGCTCTCAATTACGACAGCACTCAAAGCCTGCTCCCGCTGCCACTCCCCAAGGTCGTCCACCCTCTTGTAATACGAGCGAACCGGCTGCTTCCACATTCTTCTGACTGTTTCCTCATGTAAAGGGTACAGTACCAGCTTTTTAAAGGATAACGCAGCTCCCGTTTCAGCAAAAATCTCCAGCTCTCCAGCTGTAATCTGCTCAAACGTATCATAATAGATCATAGTCCCTTTATGCGTCTCGACTGGAGGCTCATAGCCATAGGGTACATATTGAAGGTTTCTTGTCATGCCGGACACTCCATCCTTCCGTAGATGAACTTTTCCTTCTATATTATACCCTTGTTTTGGCATGAGTTTGCATAAAATGTTTATCCTTGCTGGGCAGCAGTCGTATTGCGGCGTGGGCCCCGGCGAAACTGCAAGGCGTAAAGTCCCATGGTCGCGAGCGCAATCAGCGCAAGAACCGTAAATATATTGCTAAAATTGAACACCTGCACGTTGGATACGACAGGATTCAGGTGAAAGGTAGACGAGGTATCTAGCGTTTTACCCAAAATACTGGTCGTCACTGCACCGGAAATAAAATTCAGCAAAGACAGCAGGCCCATTCCAACACCAATCTGATCCGTCGACAAGGTACGGGAAATCGTGTTAGACATGGCAATCTGCATAAAGGTTTGACCTACATTGCCGAAAATGAGCAAAAATAAAATGAGATACGGAGACGCGCCCACAAAGGTAGACAAGCTGATAAAGCAGATAAACATAAGCGTAACTGCCGTATAGACTAGAAATGAATTTCCTTTGCTATCGGCCAAACGCCCACCGCTTTTACCAAGCAAAGCCGACGCAATGGCAGCCGGAAACATAATCAATCCAATTGTTGCAGGCGTAAGCTGATTGAGACTGTTCAGAAACTGCGGAGCCAGGTACGGCAGCCCAAAGCTAACCCCTGCTCCCAAGAAGGCTATAAACAATCCGTAAGAATATTGCTTGTTGCGGAACAGCTTGGGCTGAATGAATGGCTCTTTAGCGGTAGTGATCCGCCATATAAACAGAGCAAACAGCACCATACCGACCAGAAAAAATATAATATTGCTTTGCGAAATGGAAAGCAGTAAGAAGGCTACCGTTCCGCCCAGCAGCAATCCACCGAGAAAATCAAATTTCTGATTCTCTCCACGCTGGTTGTCCAAATATTTGCGAAAGAATGGCAAGGCGATAAGCGGCAGCATGGAAATAACGAACAGAAAACGCCAGCTTGCAAAGCCTGTAATCAAACCGGAAATAATCGGAGCCAGCGCCGTACCCAGTGCCAATCCGATTGCAGTAATGCCCAAGGCGCGTCCTCTTTTTTCAGCAGAGAAATAACGGACAGGAATGATCATAGCTGTCGCTGGAATAACAGCAGCCCCTGCGGCCTGAAGCAGACGGGCTACAATCAGCATCCAAAATTGATTGGCCAACAGACCAATAAGTGAACCTAACGCAAAAAAGATAATCCCAAACGTCAGTAAATCCTTGAGACGGTATTTATCCGCCAGCTTTCCATAAGTCACGGAGCCAACCGCATACACAATCATATAGCCGGTCAGCAGCCAGCTCACATCGGAAGCACTAATATGAAACTCCTCGCGAATCACAGGCATGACTACATTAAACATAAAGGCGTTCATCACTGAAAAAACAAGTGTGAAGGCCAACACACGCATAAGCTTATCCGCATTGGGATAAGTTTGTTCTTTTATCATCCGGTCTCTTCCCTCTCCTGTAAAATCTTATCTATGCTGCAAGAAGTCAGCTTTTGAGTACCCCTATCCGGGCATATCCGTTCAAACGCGGGCGTTCGCAGGGCGGTAATTGTGAAGTGTTTTTTTCAACAGACCCCGAAGAGTCTCTGACTCCCCCACAGATAAGATTACGCCTACCGAGCTTTTAATCTGCTCAACTGTATGCTCAGCTACCTTGTGAATTTTCAAGCCTTCCTCAGTCAAATAAATCTGCTTCATACGCGCATCTTGAGGGTGACTTTTGCGTACTGCCCAGTTTTTCTTAACGATCCCGTTCATCAGGCTGGTGACGCTTGATTTATCAATAAGCAGCAGCTTTTCCAAATCCGTAGTGGTCACTCCAGGCGACATTTCCAGTATATAAAGCGTCTGCGATTGCGGGGAGGTAAGCCCCAAAGGAAGCAAGGCCGTCTCAATCTCGCGGCGGACTGTTGTAAAAATCCATTTAATTAAATATATCGTGCTCTCTTCCTCCCAGGGGAGACAAACGGGATATACTCCACTTCCCATGTCGTTACTAACCTCCACAATCATTGAATTTTAATGGTTTGAATTCCAACTAATCTTAAACAGTCGCCTATCTAGTGTCAATACTTTCGGAAAATTAAAAGTGATTACAGTAAAAGACGAGCCCTGTAAGGAAGCCCGTCTTTTACTTCATTTCTATTTCATTTTGCTTGTACATGAAAAAACATTTAGTCAGCGGTTTTCACTTGAACCAGCGGGTACTCTTCTCTATCCACCGTAACTGTACTAGCATCGTCTAACTCCAGTCGTTGCCAAATGGTCAGCAGTGTGCGATAAGGATACTGCTTCAGGTCATACTCGGTTGGCGCGTCAGAGTCGGTTCCGGTTCCATCGGTTGCTGTGCCCGATTGGCCTGTCACCGTTCCGGCCTGATCAGCGCTGTTTCTGCTGGATGTACCCCCAACTGTTGAGCCAGTAGCCCCCCCTGCTGTCGTGCTTCCTGTAGTGGCACTGCCGGTTTTCGCGTCACCGGACTGACCAGTGTTAGCTTTACTGGCTGCTTCCTTGTCGTTCTGTTCAGCAAGCGTAAAATTTTCGTATGAATACTCCTGTTGATCCGCACCGACAATGACGAGCTTTTTAGGCTTAAACGCCGCCTGCTCCGCCGATGTTTGAAAAGCAAACAGCAGCTTGACCATTTTCGTAGTCGCCTTGGTATTGGGCACATGAGTCACAATCGCCGTAGGCTCTTCCTTTACGGGTACTGTAGGCTCCACTACAGGCGGCTGCACTGGCTTGGGTGTAGTGACAGGTGCTGGCGTGGTTTCCGAGCCGATTACCCCCGCTGCTTGCAGGCCGCCTAGCGTGCCTGCAATGACGACAAGCACGATCCCGGAAATCACCCCACCCTTGCGAAAGCGACGAAGCGTTTTGACTAAAGGTGTATCCGTCTCACGCCTTGCTGTCATATAGAAATTTTTAAAAACAGGCTTGGCAGGCTCAAAATATTCACGCCATAGCGTTTTTTTATGTAGCCCTTCGCGTCCTTCCTTCTGTAAGAACAAAAGCAACGCGCGTCGATAGGCGGGTTCAAAACCGCCCCGTGGCGTAGCAAATTCGGCATGTCCCTCCGACCAGCGGATAAAACGATACATCGTATCGTTATCCTTCGCCCATTTGCGAATCGAGCTAACCAGACGGGCAAAATCCAGTATTCCTTCACCCGTGCCATCGGAACGATAGAAGGCGGGCAGCAGACGGGCAAAATGACCCTCCGCAAGCTGCTGGGGCAGCCAGCTGTAAGCCCAGTCCTGCACCTTTTCCACTTCGCCCGGCTCTAGGCCCTCCAGTACTGACGGTTCAGGGTTCTCCGTGCTAAACCAATCGTAGGCCGCAATCAAGCGCACCGCCTGTCCCTTGAGCGGGGCTTGCAGTTTCCCAACCCACTGCACCAAATCAGGACGTGTCAAGAACGGAATCTGTACGACCTGATCAGGTGAGATTTCCTTTAGCTCCACTTCTGTAAGCAAATACCGATCCGACGCTTCTTTCAAGCGTTCCGTTAACCCGGATTGCTCCAGTGGAGAGAGTTGGCCCCCCGTAGAGCTACTTTCCCATTGTTGCAACCGTTGATGAATAGCAGCCACAGCCTCTACCGGCTTTCTTTCGGCACGCAGTTTGCCCATCAATGCGGACTCAGCTAAAAGCTGAAAATCGGCATTCGCCGATACTTCAATATATCGACTGCCCCATTCATGCACGACAGCCAGCAACCCCTTCACATCCGGTGTTCTTTTCATCTGGCTATCCATGTAAGGAATAAACAGCAGCTTTGTGAGCGCCGGATTACCCAGCACCTTCGTAAAATACGACTTGCCCAATGAAGGATTTTCTTCAATCGTATGATAAATATAAGTGACAGCTTCCGTATTTCTGGCGGTATAGGCGTTATTCAGCGAGCGGATTAAATATTCCACCAACCGATTCTCGCTGCTACGCGCGTGAACTTTATAGTAATCCTTGAAGCAGTCAACCAGACCCACATCAGGAATATATCCATCCTTCACCCGATCAAATTCATGATCAAAAAACGACAGAAATAAGTCATTTAGCCGCATTTTACGTGGCAACGCATCGGGAGAAGATAAATAGTCGGTTAAGCTTCTCAGTACGGAAATGCGCCGTTCGTTATATAACCCGCGTTCTTCCTGTTCTATTCTATACAGTGTAATGAGCTCGTGATAGCTGGATAGCGTCAGGTCACGCCCTGCCTCCATGCCAGCCAGCATTTGCTCCGCAAATTTGAAAAAATCGTCTGGCGTCTCGCCATTCAACAACGTACGGGTAATCCAGTCAAAATACGGCTGTCTCACCTGCTCTGCATCCACATTGAGTACCCGACCACTGTTCGTCAGGTCAAATACAAAATCCTTTTCCACATTCCGATCCCCGGGACGCAAACTGAAAGGCTCAACAAACATCAAATGAATGCCTTTTCTGCTGTGTGGCTCCTTCGCATATGTAAGAAATCCGAGCCTGTTGCGAAATGCATAAGGCAGCGCCGCATACAACACACCCAGCAGCAGCTTGGCTGAAGATGCCACCGCTTCTACTGGAACGTTCAGTGCTACATATACCTTTTTACGGCCAGTAGCCGACATCATGACTGCATATAGAAGCTGCTTGAACATTTCTTCACCGAGCTGCAATTGAGACAGCACCCCAGACGGATCAACAGATGGAAATACGCTCCCACCCGGCAGACGCTCCAATTCCGGCAATTCCGTTCCTTGCTCAATATCGTAAGTATCGACAAAAGATGTGTTCAGCCACTGCTTGTAATCAGACGGAGATTCACCCTGCCCGGCTGAAATCACATAATTGTGCGTAAAAAAGGCGCTCCGCAGCCCGGTAAAATCCGCTGCCTTGTAGATACTGCGTCCCAGCACCACATCCCCTGACTCCGTCCGTACCAGATGCATGGCTTCCGGGTAGACGCTCTCCTGCTTCTCACCACGCGCTGTTAAAGCAGCAGGCGCATCATACACACACAAGGGATGCAGCACCTTTTTAATAAAGGTAGTGTCCAGCCCCTTGGAATTGGCCACCGTATCGAAGCCTTCCGTTGAACGGAAAATACCACGCCGTTCCCGTGTGTACATCTGCTGCTGTATCAAATGAGAGGTAGAATTACTCACTGTGATTCTCTCCCCTCAATGTACTTCAGCTTGTAAAGCAGCCAAATGAAGGGCTCATCCACACGGATCGGACTAACCAACCCTTGCAGCTTTTGATCTACCGGATTGCTGCCCAAGGCGGAAACCGCAAAATAGGCCGTATCTGTAAAATACACATCCATCGTGCCCTTGAACGGCTTATCGACCTTTTCAATGAACCGTCGAACTTCGCCATCAATATTAGCAAACTCATCCAAATCCATATACTTCCGGTGCTCCATTGGATTAAAAATATTGCTGTTCGTCTTGATGTACGTGCCTTCTTCATCTGCCAGCGCAGTGAGCATGTCGCTTTTGGTCAGGACAATGGCGGTTGGAATGTCCGTCTTCCCTTTTTCCTGATATGCGATAAAATCACCGAACATCGTAAGTACGACATCACGCGGCTCATCATATTGCGAAACAAACTCGCCCGGCTTGTCGCCGATGTTGATCTTGATACGCTCCCGAATAGAGCGGATTTGCAGCGGATCAACCATAAACAAAATGCCCGCCGAGTTTTTAATATGCTGTCCGTGTAAACCCAGATAGTCCTGATCGACCATCCCCTCACCGGCGACATCAAAGAACACCAGCGTCAGTGGCGGCTTTTCCTCATCCTTAAACACAAACTGGAAGATAAAAGGCTCCTGCATCTTTTCTTTCTGTGTAGAGGTCAGCAGATCCCCTCGCTCAAACAACGGTTCCTCATACATCGTACGGAACTTGCGGCTGATCTCCGCATTGAGCGGCATGCAAGCCGCATCAAAATGATCGGCTGTAACATGCTGCAACGTATGAATCAGGGAGGTCATATAGACAGATTTCCCCGCCTGCGAAGCTCCAATAATCGAAATGATATTACTCGGCACCTTGCCAGCGGTCACTGGCAGCTCATTATGACAATGTGGACATAATCTGCGACGTGTCAGCTCGCCGTAGCGATCCGTCAGACCTGACAGTACATGATCCGAGTACAAACGATGCTCCTCAGGAACATCAAGGGGGTGAAGAATGGCCTCCATATCATGCACACTGTCCAAACCAAAGCGCTCCCGGTATTTGTTCAGCAGCTCATCCTCGCCCAAAGCATAATCCTCGTCATCCTCACGGTGATGAGAAGCACGGAATACAACTTCCTCCGGGGAAAACTTACTAAAGCAATAAGGGCACACAATATCATAAAATAACGGCCTTGGTGCTGCCTGCGGCTTTCTTCTGAATAAATTGCTAAGAAAACTCATCGGTTGCGGCCTCCTTTCATTCAGGGACTAATTCATATACCGTGCCATATTTCTGGCCGTCCGTAAAAAACAGCCGCACAAATTCATCTCCGCCCACTTCGACAGCGGGCAACACATTCCGTCCCGCGACAAACGGTGCCGTAAACGGGTACAAGGTTCCGTCTTCCTGGTCTGCCGGATAGCCACCACGCTTTTTCACATAGCAAAGCGCCTCCTGCGGAACAGGAACTTCAGCCGTCACCTGAATCTGCACCGTTTTGCGGCTGCGAAACCAGCCTTTTTTGTGGTGGACCGCATATCTGATTTTAGCTTTACCCGTGCTCAGCTCCAGTCGGTTAGCTCCATCCTGCTGACGGATTACAAAAGTATCTCCGTCCTCCCGTACAGCCGGATACACGGTATACCGAACGCGTCCAATGCCATCAATCCGGTCACGGTAGCTGCCAGCAGCCTTGTATTCCTCACGTGTGAAGAGCTTAAGGCTTGAAAAAGCCGGCAACGCTTCGGCGTCTTCTTGCCCGTTCACACCCGGATCGGCTAATTGTTTCGCAATATATACCACGGCGATTCCTTCTGGCCACTGCCAGCGAAGCACAACCCGGTTGTCGTCAATTTTGTGGCTCAGCTCCGAAATAGCAGGATCACCGGGCTGTGCATCCCTATACTGCATTAGCTCCAGCCTCCCGTTCTAAAATCCACTGCTGCGTCGATTGCGCGGCGGGCCTTCCGTTTCCCCTCTCCGGCTACCTGATGGGTTACCAGGGCTTCCTCCGCCGGAAGAACGGCGAGTATTTTCCGCAACTGGCAATACGAGCGAGAAGACGGCGATCAGGTTCGCCAATACGAGCGCTGCCACCAAACGAATCAGCAAATCACCGATGGACGAGCCGGACAGGCCCTTTTCCAAAATAAAGCCAGCCAGCAATCCGGCAGGAACCCCGCCAATCGCGAAATTCCGCGCCAGAAAACGGTTATCGAACATCAGTCCGAGTGCCAATCCCAGCAGGACGCCGATAATCACCAGTGCAGTAACACGATAAATGGCAAAATACAGACTGTCCGCATATTCACCTGTTCGCTCTGTTACCAGTGTACGGTCGCCGATTTTGTCATAAATTTTACCGAACGCCTGAGCAAGACCTTGGGCATTCGCTACGTTGGAGTAGGCTCCGCCCGTCAGCCCAGCAATATTTTGCAATAATGCTATACCATCGGATTCAGCGAGCTTCAGCCCGATCGTATTAATCGGAATCTGCCGGGAGATGTAAGGAGCCAATGCCGTCCGAGTATCCAACTCACTAAAGCCGTCAGACAGCATAATGACGAGAGAGCCCTTATCCGCATTACCCTGAGTTTCGATTTCCTTGATGGTTTCATCCAAAGCAAGACCGATTTCTGTGCCGCCTGTTATTAAGGTCTGCATACTGTCAATTTTGGCATAAACGGCTTGCTTCTCCGCAGCTGTGCCAATCGGGGTAAACGGCTGAACCAACTGCGCAGTGGACTCAAAGGAAACAATGGCTACCCGCTTGTCTCCATCCATTTGGCCAATTAGACTCTTGGCGGCTGTCAGACGTTCATTGTCGGGATCTGTTTGTTCCATACTCCCGGAATTATCAATGACGAGCACGAGATCCTGTACGCTTTTGCGACCTTCCGGGTTCACCTGATAGCCCAACTCCAGCAACAGCCCTGCTACGAAAAGCATCACCAGCGTAGCAGGGACCAGCAGCTTCCAGGACAGACCGGAGTAACGCTGCCGCCATGACGGCCCGTTCAGTTGTGGCGAAATCCATTCGCCGAGCAGGCATCCGAGACCAATACACAGCGCCATGATGCCAAAATACAGCCCAATCACGATGATATGTGGCCAGTACCCTATCAGTTTGTTAAGAATCAGCTCTCCAATGATGAAGCCGACTACGGCGCCCAGCAAGCCGAACAGCAGCAGGAGAACATTAAATTTACGCTGCTTCATAAGAATCGTTGCTTCCTTCCATAATTAAAGTAGGAGGATTTTGAAAATTCCTCGTGGGATTACTATGTTGCTACCGCAGTTCCGGCAGCCGATCCGCATTGATCCCGTGAAACACGAAACCATTCGCGATATATGTCTCATAATACGTCTTGCCGTTGCGGTAGACCATCAGATCCTCCAGATGGAAACCACCCATCAAATGAAGCTTTTCTACCCCGCTGCTGCGACGCTCATGCACAAACCCCAGCTTGTAAATACGCGAGGTAATATCCACATCCAGCGCATACGGGAGAAATTCGCCTTCATAGTCACCAAAAAAATATTTTTCCTCATACCGATGCTCATGGGTGTAATCCAGCAAACGTACGTTAATACCGCCGTTTTCCTCCAGCGTTTGGTACAGTTTTTTAAACAGCTCATCCTTCGGAACGACCAGCCGGTTTTCATAGGCAGCAGCCACATTCGCCCGCCGCAGCAATTCTTCCTCGAATGTCTGGTTAAACGGCTGTGCGCTGAGGATCAGGGTGCGGCAAGTCTGTGTGAGTCGATCCACCAGCTTGGACGGACCGCCATCCAACAAACCGGATACAGGACCCATGTGCCGGGCATCAAAGAATACAGCTTTTCCCCGCTTGGTCTCCAGCTCACGCATGACATCCTCCGTCACACGCTCATAGTACTCAAACAGGTTTTGACCTGTATAGCTGTCAGCCTGACGGACGCTGTCCGTTGCAGCCTGATGCAGATCACGCTCCAGATTGGCAAGCTGTACGGTAATATGCTTCGCCTGCATATGCCATTTTTCAAGAGCCAGCTCATAACGGCGAAGTAGCTCCAGGTCCGTTTGAATCCACAGCATGTTTAGCTTGTGACCATAGACCGTCTCGATCAGGTAACGGATCAAGCTGCGCACATTATGTTTATCCATCAGCGGCAAACGTTGAAAGGGTTGGTCTTCCACTCGTCCGCTATACAGGGCATCCAGCTCAGCAGCGCTGATCTGCAAGTCATTGGACGTATCTCGAATCAGTCCTCGAATGACGGTAAGCACATTCCCGGTCTTATTCTCATCCGTCCAGTCCGTAAGCTCGAACAAACCGATCTCGGGGTGCTCCCTAGCCGATTCGTTCACAGACGTTTGCAGACGTAATTCCGCCTGAAAATCCCCCAACCGTTTGTGTACGATCCGTTCACAATTATCGCGAAAAAAGGCTTCGCAGCCCTGTCCGAACAAGGCTTCCTCCGCCTCGCGCAGCGTCATTCGCTTTAACGAGCCGTAGCTGGCTCCGCTGGTCATTAAAGCGCTCATGTCCGTAATGACCTCATTACCAGGAACGAGGTCATTACGTGTACGGCTGCGCTCGGCAGCATCCAAGCCGAAATAATCCAGCTTATCGCGTATATCCCATTCCTGCTCTGTTCTCATACGCGCCAGCAGCTTCACATAAAAGTGATGCAGCACTGTAAGCGCAATCGACTCATTAGGGCGCTTGACCCGGGAAAATCCGGCCGACACATAGCCCTGCCGCCCGGATTCCGTCATAATGTTGTTTTTAAACGATGTATTGTTGTACCCGCCATCCTGTGACCGATAGGAATCTCCCGCCTGATAGCGGTTTTTGAGAAGCTGAATGTGGCAAATGATATCACAGCTCTCTCGCAGGCTATTCGGCACCGTTACACCGCGTTCGTTCTTGTCGGACAGCACATAGACGAGATCGAACAACGGCGACGGAGCATGCGATACTGGAATGGTCAGTTTGTCCTCAGTCATATGCAGTGGCGCCGTGAACGTATAATCTGGACTTTGGATATAGTCCAGTTCCCTCATAAAAGCGACTGACGCTGCGCTGCTATAGCCAAATTGGGCTGTCTGATCGCTTTCGCTGACTAATACGTACAGATCCATCTGTACCGACTTAAAGGACTGCGCAAAAATGTATTCCGCCAACAACGTAATCTCGGGAACCAATACATTCATGGGATCGTCGGCTGTCGTCAGGATCGACAAATGGACACGCTCGAACGAGGAATACAAACGACCGTAATCCGCCAAGTGCCCACTAGCCCGGCGCAACGCGTTGTTAAGCTCAATCAACTGCGATTCATGTGTATAAAAAGCCTGATGCAAATCACGTCGTCCGGTTTTGTGGCTACTTTCCTCCGGTACTGCTACCGCATGGACAATGGCACCCACCGGACAATCTACAGTGGCAGGCTCCTCCTGCGACCGGATGTGAATGTACGTTACCCCCGTACTGTTATCCCACTTGGTCCGGTTGATATCTTCAATGGTGTTCATCACCGGGCCCATACGGTCACCGATAAAAAGAAACACGGACGGGAAATGGATGCTGCTGCGTCCATCCCCGCTACCGATGAATTGATCCTCTGCGGCTGCATAGTCAGCCGCATAACGTAACAGCTGCTCTCTCATACTTTACTTCAACTTTCTACGAATATCGTTTAGTTTCCCGGACATTTGAGCGTAGAACGCATAGAGATCCGCTCCGTTAGCCAGCTCCACCTTTTCATATTCCAATTGATTCCGGGCTTCCAAGTAGATTGCAGCCAGTTCATCCAGCTTCGCCAAGAGCGGCGTAATATCCTCAGACGAAGTCAGTACAGCATCACGGCGGTCCGCCTTACGCATCAGGGCTGCATATTTTTTCTCTTGCAGACCACGGAAGTTCGTAAACACTTCAAACTCCACGTAATTACGACTCTTCATGACATTGGCAAATGGCTCCCAAGCCTCTTCCTCTTCGTCACGGTCATAGACGTATAAAGCGCCTTTCTTCGTAATCGTGTCGGTATAGAGTGCCTGAATGAACTGATCCAGCCATTTTTCCTCATCCTGATATTTGCCCAGCAAGGCTTCCAGCTCGGCGGCCTTCGCTTCCATTTGAGTATATTTCGCCAGCTCTTCACGAACCACCTGCGTTAACTCCGGTGAACGGATCAGGTTTTCCTTCGCCATTTCTTCATTGATGCTGCCAAAGATGTCCTTGCTTCCCGCCTGTTCCAGCCCTTCAGCCAGCAGACGCTTCAGCTCGGACCACGCTCTCTTCACCTCACCCAGATTCGGCTTGGATTCCTGCAAACGCATATCGTAGCCTGCCAGCAGACCATTCAGATCCAGCGCACGTGAACGCAGCACAGTAAAGCGGCTGCTCGTATTCTGGTCAACATCCTTCTCACGGATCACGCCAAGTGACTTGGCACGGTCGAAGTCGTTACGGATGCGGGCATTGTAAGCTTGCACACGCGAATTGACATACGTCTCTCCCCACGATTTTTCAGGAATCGGTGACGGCAGATTCGTCCAGTTGTTCTGGCCTGTTTGTACCAGATGACGGCCAATACCTTCGCGGTCAAGAATCGTTTTTTCATAGCTTTCTTCATACACCTTGAGCGGTGTATATACAAACAACGGCACACCATTGCGCGTATTGAGCCAGAAAATCCGGTTACGGACTTCGCTTTCCTTAATTGTAAAGTGTGATTTACCAATGGCATTATTTTGATAATTGCGAACACCTTTCAGAATGTTAGGCGACTGCACCGGAACCGAGACGAAGCCCCATGACGGGAAATACAGGTTACCCGAGCTATTGCTCAGATGGAACACAGGCACAGCTTCTTCATCCAGCTTACTTGCAATATAGCGCTCCACGAATTTGTCAATGGCCTCATCCTGCCCGTATTTCATCACGAGGAAATCCTCCATCGAACGGGTAATCAGATCACCGAACTTGTCGGTCAGGAAGTTGGAGATGGAACTAATGATGTCGATATCCTGATCCTTCACCCATTGATCTGAATTTTCTAACAACTCTTGGGCAAAATCACGAATCAGATCGTCACCATCACGCTTATCCAGCAGCTTGGTTACGACTTCGGAAATATCCGGCACACTGACCAGATTCCAGTAGTACGTCTTGTTGCCTCTGTGATCGGACTGCTCCTCGCCGTTAATCAGCAGATCGCCATTCTTCTCGAAAATCGCGCTCAGAGCATTCAAAATTTCAGTAAATACATTATAAATGCGACTGTTTTCCTTATTCAGCAGATCATACAGGTCTTCATAAAATTCAATAAGCTGCTCTGTACGCTCCACATCGGCCCGAAGCCAGTATTCATTGATTTTCGCTTCAATGTATGCATTTTTCTTTTTATCCTTGGACACGAACGCGCTCTTGGCGTCGCCCAGCTTTTCGTCCGCCTGTTCACGCGCCCATTCAATATCCGTTGGGATACGATGCAGTGATTCACGCAGCGTCTCAATGTATGAAAGCAGCATTTTCAGCAAGCTAAAGCCTTTTTCCGTATAAATCATACGGGACACATAGAACGGCCCTTGCTCGGGATGCAGGAACATCCGACGGATTTGGTCGGTAAACTGCCCCGTAATTTCACCCGGAAGCTGTTTCTTCGCCTTGATATATTCCTCACGTGCACGGGTCAGGAACGTCTGCTCCAGCTCTGTGTCCATATTCACGACTTGCATTTTGACCACATTGTTGTAGCTTAATCGTTCGCTGTTTTCAAAGCCTGGCAGCGGTTCGGGAACACGAGATTCAAAGTTTTTGATCATGCTGTCCAGATCGACACCCAGCTTGCGGGCAAACTTCTCCACATCCTCTTGATTCGGCGATTGCTCGAACATTTTGGACATTTTACCGAACATCCGGTAGGCCAGATATGTCGTCATTTCCTCCATCGGCAGTACCGCCGATGAAGCCCCGATAATATTGTAATCGTAGTTGGCAGGATATGCCTTGTTCATTTGTGCAATATTGGTACGGATGTTGCTGATATAGTCATGAATCGCAAACTCTTCGCCTGACTGCTTTTCCTCACTTGCCATAAAGTTGGTGATGTTCTCGGCGGTAACATTCATGCAGTAATCATAGGCGTTTTCCAGCAGCTTGCCTTCGGTATTCGTCGCTGAAATGAGATGACACAGATTAAACGGCGGCAGCGGTGAATTCACGGTCAAAATGTTGCCATACTGCTGCTTGAACCGTTCTCCGCGGCTGTCCACATTCATCCAGTAGTCCAGCTCTTTGAGCGCGGCATAGCCGTTCTTTTTAATATATTCGCGTGTATGCTCGCTCAGGCTTTTGTTCGCCAGGTTAATGTCCGGCGTAAACAGATATCCCAATGTATTTACACGGTCTATACCTGCGGAGCCGTAATCACGCTCAATAATCCCTCTGACGATATACGAGATATCGAGGAAGGTACCGCTCCCCGTACCGCCGGACAAACCGGACAGCAGGAACACCATCAGCTTCTTATTGGTGCCTTCAGACAGGGTTTTGATTTTCTTGTCAATGCTTTGCACGACTTGATTAATTTTGGTGAACAGCAGCAAACGTCCAGCCTGCCGCACCCCTGCCGCACCGTTCATGCCATCGGTAATGCTCAGCTCGGGTGACAGCCAATCCGTAATGTATGGCTCCAAAATGCTGCGGTTTTGCAGCAAGCCACCGATTTCCGCATTGGACAGCAGTACAAACTCGTTGATTGGGTCCAAGCCGATCCCTTTATATTTTTTGTTGCGATCCTGCTCATTCGTTTCAAAAGCGAGAAATTCCACGTTGTCCGGCTTCTCGCTCTTTTTCTTGGAAACCGGATCTGCCGGCAGCTTGAATCTGCGGTTAATTTGATATTTCAAGCGGAGGAGGGCATCAATACCCGTCCCTCCGAGTCCGATAATCAAAATGGGATTATCAATGGTATCAACCCTGATTTTATCGCTTACGATCCCTCCGCCGAGTGATACGTCTAATTGCTGGATATGCTCTCTAACTACTGGTTTCATAGATTTGACCTCCTAAGGGTTCGTTTAGCTGTTTACTGAAATGAATTCCAGCAAAATGGTTTTGTCCACGCTTGCCAGCGGAATCGTCAGACGATCGCCGTTTTTCAGTTCAAGACCACTGCCTGTATCTACAGCGCGTCCGGATTTTTCAATCGTAATCTCCGAAGTGCTGCGCACCATGATACGGTCCTGATTGCCTGGCGTGAACACCACCTTATCGGTTCCGGCAAATTCCGGTGCCAGTTGCAGCAACTGGTGCAGATTGAATTTACCCCGGAAGGTGTTCAGCTTTTTGTATTGCGGATACGTTTTTTCACCGGTATTTTCGTCCCGGATTTCAAGAACGATTTGTCCAACGAAGCCACGGTTGGCTTTTTTGACAGCCTTCCAGATGAAAAATGCGGCAACCAGCAGAACAAGCAGTCCCAGCCCTGCAAGAATGAGTGGCAGCAGCTTGGACTTCTCGGCAGGTGCTGCCGGCGCTGGCGTAGTCCCGTTATTCGTGCCACTGCCCACCACAGCCTTGGCACTGATGGTCACAGGCTGGGTTTCACGATAGAAGCTCTTTTCCTCTGCTCTGACGGTTAGTTCATAGTCATGCTCATCCGGTATCGTGTAGGAGCCAGTAAAGGCATCCCCCTCATTTTTCAATGGAACCTCATTCGTTGTACCGGAATCGAGGTCCTTGACCTTCAAAACTGCATTCATATTGGCATACAGTTCCTGATCCTGAAGCTGCTGATTGTTACTCGTCAGGTAGGAACGAATTTGGATTGCGTCACCTTTTTTGTAAGCTTTGGCAGGCGGTGCGTCCAGTTTCAGCTCCAAATCATAGTTGAACACCAGATTAATATCAATCTGATCCTGCTGGACTCCCTTGACCTGGAGCTTCCAGTCGCCAGCCACAGGCTTGAGCAGCTTTATCAGCGAGTAGCTTTTCGACTTGGACAGCAGTACATCACTTGAAGGAATCGGCTTGGTATTGCCCGACGGGTCTATCAGTCTCGCATCCACCGGCTTGGAGGACATAATCGAAATGTTAGCCTCCAGCACACTATCGTTCGGTACAGTTACCGTAACGTCCTGATAGCTGCCGTTCGCTGTAATGGACTTCAAAGGAACAACCTTCAGCTTCAAATTGCTGGCGAAGATTTCACTCAAGATGTTCGGCAGGTCATCCGCCGAGCTTGTAATAAAAGATTTACCGCCCGTTTGCTGCGCAATGTCTGCGAGCTTGTTTTTATTCAATTTTCCGTCTGCATTCAAACCAATGGTGTAGATCGGAACGCCGCTATTTTTAGCTTCGGCCACAGCCTTCGCCATATCCTGATCGGACTGGCTTTCAGTTCTGCCCGTCGTTTTATTTAAATCGTTGTTACCATCGGCCAGCATAACGATCATAGGCGCGTGTCCGGCTGTTTTGCCATCCTGCAAAATGCGGATCGCTTCCTTGACACCTACGGAGGTGTCAGTATACGCCCCCCGGTTCAGTCCGTCAATGAACGACTTCAGTTCCTGCTTGTCCGCTTCGGACGTAATATTAAGCAAAGCCTTCTCGCGCTGTACGACATCCGTATACGCTACAATGCCGACCTTGTCATTTTGCGTCGACAGCATATCAATGAACATTTTCATGGCTTCATTGCCAATTTTGCCTGGATCACTGGTATTCATGGAATTACTCACATCGACAACCAGCACCGCATCCACCTTGGAGGCGGAGGTTGAAGCGGCCTTCGCCGTCTGCGGCTGCCATGCCGAAATTGAGGTCATGATCATTGCACATATGATTCCGATGACCAAAAACCATTTTCTGTCTCTACTAAACATCGCTTGTACCCCTTTGCCGGTTAGTTCTCATTCTAAATTACAGTTGTACTCCCCTACTATTAAATTATAATGAGTTTTACATGAGAGCCAGCTGAAAATCATGCCCGAATAGCCTGAATACTGCCAAAAAGTCTATTATACCGCGGGATTTTACCAATATCCTGCAGTAGTGATATAATTATACCCCAACAAGGGCAATCGGGCACCAGCCTTCTCCTTTATACGACAAAAATAACAGAAGCGAAACCCGCCCTTGTAAAATATCGCTGTAAAAATCTGAGCAGAAAGAGGAAGTACACTATGATCTCATACGGATGTTTGGCGATTTTGTTTCTTTTTGTCGCCATCAAATTAATCATCTACTCTATACATAAAAAACGCGCTCCCTCGATTACACAAATGGACACCGAGCTTCTAGCCCTGCTGAACCTGAGAAGTGATCGCAATGAGTAGTGCCAAGCAACCTGTACAATTTCGTCCGTTTATCCACACCGAGCATGCGTACCAAAGACTGCGGATATGCAAGCGTTGCGGACAGTTTACTGCCCTATGGGAAGATAAATGTACGTCTTGCGGTCGGAATGCACTGGTTCCTGTAGAGCAATATGCCCACCATAGAGCCAAGCTTTATTTTCGCAAGGACCTAGCCTTCGGCATCGTGCTGCTGATCGCCGCCGTCTTTTTCGGCCATTCAACCCAGCAAATGCTCCTGTGTGGTATCGTTGGCGCACTTCTCCTGCTACCCTTGGTGTTTTTACAGCAGCGTATTCGTTCCTATGAGCAGCGCAGGCAGCTTATACGCCTGTTCAGAGGCCGCATTGAGCAGATTAAAGAGGGCCTGAACATCAATCATAAAAATGCGGTTGCCCTGCGACAGCTCAGCGAGCGTGTTTCCTATGAAATGCTGCGCGAGATTGCCGCACTCATCCACAACGACCGGATAAGGCTCCAACAGGTCGCCTTGCTGCAAGCCTTTGTTCTCCGCAAGGATATGGAGCTAACGCTCGACCCTCTCCTGATCAAAAGCTTTGAACCGCTTATGGTCAGATATATCGGAGAGATTGCCAGATTAAATCGCGAGCTAATTAAGGATCGGACGTTCCGTTACGTGACCTTTTATGAACGTCGCATTCTGGAAATGGCAGGAGGCGAGGATATTCTCGTCCGTGTTGCCAGTGCGGCTGTCCGTAAAAAGCGCTACGTGGTCACGCACTCCGGTTTTATTTCCAGATATGTGCGCAAACTGCCGAAGGAACGAGTTCAGCGTTTATATCATATCATTCAGGAGAATCCTTATGAACCCTTTGGCGATTTGGCCGATGAGGTCAAGATCGTATATCTGATGGAGCAGTATAAAAACTGATTTGTCCTAATGCCCTTCTATATATGACGTTATGACTACGACAAACCACTGCAATAAAGCAGCAAAAAACCGTCAGGATCGCCAGCGTGCCTCCGGACGGTTTTTTAATTACGGCTTTTGGTTCAACCTTGCAGCTTTTGCTGCGCATGATTTATGGAATTAAAATTAAAAGCCCGCACACCCTTGCTGTCATACACGATAATATCCTTGTTCAAATACGGGTGCAGACCGTTAAAATAACCAGGCACAATCAGTCTGCGCGTGAACAGGTTTTTACCTAGCATGCGGGGAGAATTGGTCGCCACAACAAGCATTTGTTGGCTTGTGGACCACGGGGCAGGCTGGATATACGAAAGACAATACTCGCCTGCCGTAAAATCGCCGTCCAGTATATACCCTTTTTCCGTACAGGTGATCTGCAAATGGGCTTGATGCCGCTGAAGCAGCTCATGTCTGGACAAGCCCGAAGTGATGCAAATAACGTTACTGTCAGCCAGTTCTTCCTCCGAAATCATGTGAGAGGACGTCACTGGATAATGAACGTCAATATATGGATTCCAGGTCGCTGTGCGTGGGCTGGCCAAAGCCTTCGCCGTCCGTTTTACCGCCTGCTCTTCTTCGGGTGAAGCATAGCTGGAGGGAAGGACAATATGCAGACGATCCATATAAACGTCGAGCACTCCCATACCATGGCCAGAAGGATTCCGACCTGCGCTTTTTAACCTGCACAATGCCGTTTTGTCATCCGTTTCTTTTCCATAACTTCCATACGCTACGCTACCGCGTTCAGCAATCAATCGATATTCAGGTGAGGGGCGTTTCCGCGACTCTATTTTAACAAAGCGAAAGCGGTTATATTCTAGCAAATCCAACACGAAAACCCGCGCACCAATACGGACATGGGCAAGCTCCAATGGCAGGATCTCATGTGAGAGGTGAATAATAAATTCATCGACGTGGATGGCTCTAATATCCAGTTCACCCGTTTGGCTTAATTCACCGTACAGCTCGGCATATTCCTCGTTTTCATCCACTTGCGTCAGTTCCAGCCAATACGCGCGGTTATGTCTCCCCCGCTCCGTTCGGTAGGCAATACGCTGAGGTACCATTACTCTCTTCCATTGCATAAGCCAGCTCAGTACACCGTCCAAAAGCCTCAGCTCATGTGTATCCCAATGGTTGGCACACCGTTCCACTACTCCTTTATAATGGTCGGATGAAAGCTCGGTTTCAGGAGCCGTATAAGCTTGCGCAAACAAGTAATCCTGATCTCCAATCACATTGAATATGGGCATATTCAGTAAGTTCATCAGATGCTTCGGATGCGGTGCACCAGCAATGACGGCAATAGCCGCAAAACGCGAAGGATAAGCCTGTGCCATCGCCCAGGCAGCATATGCGCCGTTAGAATAGCCCGTCAGATAGATTCGGTCTTTATCCACCTGGTACGCTTGCAGAATAACATCCAGCGCCTCCAGAAAAGCGGCTTCGCCAATGTAACTGCCCAGCGTAACTCCACGGCACGAAAAAGTGACGAATATCCCTTCCTCTTCCCAGCCCTGTCCAAAGCCCCGTTTCTGAAAATCTGGCAGACCCAGCTCATACCGTTTGCCCGGCATCAGGACGATGAGAGGATACTGCCGATCCGCCGAATAGCTTCGGGGAAGCTGTATCGTGTAGCGTTGCAGGCTGTTGTCCAAACGAGAGACAAAAAAGCCTTCGCCAATCCCGTCAGGGCACAAAAGGATGTTATCTTCCCGATATGGATGCTGAGGCCGTTCCATGTACGCATGTGTGAAAATCTGTTTTAGCAGCTTGATATATTCCCGCACAATGCGAATATCCCAGACTTCAAAAGGGTCTTCCGGCAAAGCCGTTAACCTTTTCAGCTCCTCCAGCAAGCCTTTTGCCTGTAATTTCCTCGCAGAGCCAGAAGCATCTATATTATAGAATTGATTATACTGGTCGTACTCTTCTTGCAATCCCTCCACAACCGCCAACAAAGACCGCACAAGCATCGAGTACACAAAATAATGCTCTCTTGCCTCATGGTCCTGATATGTAACCGTAAAATGCAGCATTCCCGTATTCCCGGTAACTTCCTCATCCCAGGCATATTGCTGCTCCTGCTCCCAAACCGCCTGAAATCGGTCCAGCAATGTTCCCTCATCATTCGTTACCTCAACCCATAACGGCTGATCTACAGGAAGATCTATGCGATCCTTGCGCAGCAAATAAAAAGAGATTGGACTGTCTTCCCCCTCCCTGCCAGCGGGTTTCTCCACCTCCAGCCATGCCATATGAAAACGTATATTGCGCTCTACGAATTCCTGATGCAGCTCCGTCACATCTGCACTATCATACGTATGAGTTCCACTAATCCGAATAGAGCGAGCTTCATCGGGAATAAAGGCTGCAACGACCACCACCGTATGATTTCCTTCCTCCAGAACCAAGCGCAAAGGACCGGATTCCGCATAAACCAATATGCCGTCCACCCAAATTTGTCCTGTTCCTTCAAACGGTCTGAAAATCACTTCCTGTGCTGCCTCGCAGTGAAGATTGGAAACCAGCAAAAGCCTTTCTTGCTCATTCAGGGGCGGAAAGACACCTAAATTCAATTCTGCGTTTCGGGGGTCCAGATCAGTTAATAAGCGGCACGATGCCGTTCCTCCAGCCGAAAGCTCCAGTCCCTCTTCATTACAAGCCCTTTCCAAATCCCATTCCTCAGGGGTAAAAAGATCGGACCATGCCCTACCCACACCGCAATTTTCCGGCAGCTTGACCGGACCGACTGCATAAGCAGACGTCAGACGAACCGGATGATCCAACAGCACAGTTGTTGCTTTTTCCAGATGCGTGAACCTCATAACATTCCCCCTCCAGGTTTTTGTTTCCTCAGAGACGTCGCGATAATACTCCGTTAACATTCATTTTAACTATATAAAGCTATTCGTTATCGCCTTTGCGTACTCCTTTCTTCTTCCAAAAAAAAGAGGCTATGCTTAAAAAACAGAAAAACGAAGAAAGCAGAGTGCTTAACTTCGTTATTGAAAATTTCTATACATTTAAGCCTATTTATATCTGTCGTGATTATTGCTATCCACACTAGGGTATAGTATGTTTAGAAAAAAGTTACTACTTTCAAAATTGGAGAGAAAACAATGGAGATCATGACGATGATGCGCGACATGGAACAAACTTCAAAATAATTCCTTTGTATTGAGCATTATTATTTAACTGATTTTCGCGAATTCCACAGAATTATTGCTATTCCGTAGAAGATCAAACTACTCCAATAATCTATCATTGATCTGGTCAAAATGCCGCCATAACGCATTAATTTCAGAATCCTTAGCTTCTCTGCCACTCTATATCGTTTAGTTGTTTCGCATAATTAAGTAGATCCAAATAGTCAAAACGATTCTTAGCCTTGCAATGCCACCTGTAAGTCCTCGATTAAATCCTCCAGATCTTCAATCCCTACGGAGATCCGTACCAGTCCTTCGGTAATGCCCAATTCTGCGCGGCGTTCTACCGGAATGGAGGCATGTGTCATACGTGCCGGAACACTAATCAGACTTTCAACCGCTCCCAGGCTCTCAGCCAGCGTAAAAAATTTCAGTTTTTTCAGTAGTGCGACCGCATTGGCATCGCTACCTACATCAAAGGAAATAATACCGCCAAAGCCATCGGCCTGAATTTTGGACAGCTCGTGCTGCGAATGGCTTTCCAGTCCAGGGTAATACACTTTGTTAACCTTCGGATGCTTCTCCAAATAGATCGCAATTTCCTTGGCATTTTGCTCAATCGCTTCCATACGCAGACCCAATGTTTTAATACCGCGGATCAGTAACCAGGAATCCTGCGGGCCGAGAATAGCACCAATGGCATTTTGCAGAAAATGAAGCTGCTCACCCAACTCGTCGCTGTTCACAACAGCCAGACCGGCTACAACATCGCTGTGCCCGCCCAAATATTTGGTAGCCGAGTGAATAACGATATCGGCTCCAAGCGTAAGTGGTGTCTGCCAATATGGAGTGGCAAATGTATTATCCACGATCAGCAATAGGTCATGCTTTTTCACCAGCTCCGAAACCGTACGGATATCCGTAACTTTCAGCAGCGGATTCGTAGGCGTTTCTACATACAGTGCCTTCGTATTCGGACGGATCGCTTGGGAGATAGCCTCCAGGTTCGTCGTATCTACAAATGTAGCCTCAATGCCAATCCGGTTAAGCACCTTGCTTACAATACGGTAGGTGCCCCCGTATACATCATCGGTCAGTAAAATATGATCTCCAGCATTAAACAGTGAAAATACCGCATGGATCGCTGCCATCCCCGAGCCGAAAGCAAAACCGCGTTTTCCTTCCTCCAGCTCCTTGATCAGCTCTTCCAGTGCAAAGCGAGTCGGATTGCCTGTACGCGAATATTCGTAGCCTTTATGAACGCCGATTTCCTCTTGTTCATAAGTGCTTACCTGATAAATAGGAACGTTAACTGCACCCGTATGCGGATCGGTGGGGAGGCCGCCGTGAATCAGCTTTGTTTTACGTTTCATTTTATATCCCGCCTTCATATATTTTTTTGCTCAGATAGCGTTCGCTGCTATCTGGAAAAATGGTGACGATATGTGCGCCATCCGGTGCGTTCTCAGCTTCCAGTAAAGCGGCATGTAATGCCGACCCGGAAGAACTGCCGACAAGAAGTCCTTCACGCGCTGCCAGCTCCTTGACACGGTCGAACGCATTGACGTCGCTAATCGTATGAATGGCATTAAAATAACCTTTGTCCACAAACTCGGGAATCAGTTCCATACCAATCCCTTCCGTTTTATGCGAACCCGATTCTCCGCCGTTCAAAATCGAACCTTCCGGCTCTACGATTACGGTTTTTATGGATGCATTTTGCTCCTTGAGGTAACGCGAGGTCCCCATAAAGGTTCCCCCCGAACCTGCTCCTGCTACAAATACATCTACTTTTCCGTCCAGATCGTTCCAAATTTCCGGTCCCATTGTCGTGTAATAAGTCTCTGGATTATCAGGATTGCTGAATTGACGCGGCAAATAGGCATCTTGAAATTCAGCAGCCAGCTCCTTCGTTTTCTCGATGGCTCCCTTCATCCCCTCACTTGTCGGGGTATGAACGATACGCGCTCCCAGCGCCTTCATTAAATCTTGCTTTTCTTGACTGAACTTTTCAGGCACAGCAAAAATAACCGAGATATTATAATGAAGCGCTGCCATCGCAAGACCGATACCTGCATTGCCTGCTGTGGCTTCAATTAAAGTTCCCCCCGGCTTCAACTGACCTGTTTTTAAGGCTTTTTCAATCAGAGCCTTGCCCACCCGATCCTTCACGCTGCCACCGGGGTTCATAAATTCCAGCTTAGCGAACAGACGAATCCCCCTCGGCAGAGAATAGCTGTTCAGTTCTACTAGCGGTGTGCGCCCGATTAATTCCAAGGTATTATGATATACATTCATGATTTCATGCTCCTTTTAATAGCGAATCCTAATAAACCAATGGTCAAAAAATAGCGACCTATTGCCGGAGAAGCTCGCCGTCATCCCCCGAAAAAGCATAGTAATACGGTGTGTATTGGTGCAATAAGATTTTATGTTTATTTCAATCATTTGTCAAATATCTTCTTTCACAGCCCACCCCTGCTTGAATGAGCATGAAAAAAAGGAGCCTGATCCATGACATCAGAACTCCTTTACCTACTTCGTTATACGGTGGCAATCACAGCCAAGCGATCTATTACGTTACTTTACGGCTCCGTCCTGCACATGCTCTTTGCAGAAGCTCTCGACAGCCTGCAACTCATCCTCTTCCAGCTCAAGCTCGATGTAACGGTTCGTAACTTTTTCAATCAGCTCGTATTTCAATATTCCTGTTTTCTCCTCGTCTACTAAATAAAGCGTACGAATATACAGTCCGTTTTCTGTGTATAGCTCGTCGTCCTCTTCAACCTCTACATCAATTATAAATTCATAACGCTGCCCACTCAAAATACCAAAAGCGTCTCTAATCTGATCTACCGTGTACGATGTAAAATTTAACATGTCTTCATTCCCTCCGGATTTCCTTCGATTACAGTGCATTCTACGCCCGCAGGCAGTAGTTGTAAAACCTGTGTACGTACTTCTTCGCGGTTCAGATCCTGGCCCATGATGGATATCCAGCCCCGATCATTACGGGAGCGAATTAATCGCCCGATGCCTTGTCTGAGTCTGAGTGCCATGTGAGGCATATCTATCTCCATAAACGGATCTGTCGCATCCTTGCGCAGTGCCGTAAAAACCGGATCATTGGGAGGAAAAGGCAGCGACCAGATGATGACGTGCGACAGGGACGGGCCTGGAATATCCAGTCCTTCCCATAACGTTACAGCACACAAGACGCTTTCCTCATCATTCTGGAAAGATGAGATCAGATGGCTGATTTCAGCCGATCCTTCATACAGAAAACGAAAAGCAAACGCTTCATGGTAAGCCGCGAGACCCGTTCTGAATGCATCCAGTTCCTCGTGTGAAGGAAACAGGATAAGCGCTTTTCCTTGCGATTTCTCCAGCAGAGCCAACGCTCTCTGGATTGGATCATGCCCCGCCTGCAACGGATATAATGAAGCTTGCATCTGATCGTTGTAATCATACGGTGAAGCAACGGAAAACGTGAGCGGATTTTCTATACCGAGGCTTTGCGCCATATAATCAAAGGAGCTCTCCACAGAAAGTGTAGCTGATGAGAATACAATCGGTATATGCTGCGCAAATACTCGATCTTTGAGAATCTCCTTTACCATCTTGGGCATAACCACAAGCGTTAATCCATCCTGATCCTCCATCACCCACGAAATCAGGAGTTCCGGACGCTTAAACAAGGCCAGCGCCGTTTGAATCATTTCCAGATGCTCTTCCACGATTTTGACCTGGTACTCATCCAGAGAAAATAACCCGCTTTCAAATACAAGCTCCTCTTCAATCGTGCCAATCAGTTCGCCAAAGCGGTTTACCTCTTGAATCAGCGACTCATTCAAAGTAAACTCCTTGCGATTAGAACCCTGTACCGGCTGACTGTTCTTATCGAGCACAGCGAACAAGGCTTCACTTTGGGATATCGCATCTTCAATCGTCATTGCCAGCGACTCTCGCACTTCCCCCTCCAGCAGACGGGTAATAATAGCCTCAAATTGAGCGTGCTTAAGCTTATAAGTGAGTGCATTCTGCGCCGCTGTCTCCAGCAGATGCCCTTCGTCAAAGACAACAGAGCTGTGCTCCGGCAGTAACGGCAGCTGGCCCTCACGCTTTCTCGCCTCATAGGTCCATACATGCTCCATATAAAAATCATGAGAGCAGATCACCAGATCTGCCGCTTTGCGATAATGATCGCGGGACAACGTCTGTCCACAACGATGCCGCTGATGGCAAACGAGACAATCTTGAAATACATCCCAGCCCAGTCTGCTCCACTGTCCGTCCGTTAGCTCGGGATACTCTTTGCGGTTCCCGTAAGGGGTAAAGGACTGTAGCGTATCCGGAAAATGGACAAAATCCGGCAGGTCCTGATAGATATCACGGAACACATCCGCGTCATCATCCAATCCGCTTCGTACATTATCCAGCTTGTTCAGACAAATATATTGATCCGGCGACTTACCCAGTCGGGCATCAATCGTCAGGCTCAAATGCCGCGCCAGCTTGGCGATATCTCCCTCCGGCTTCACCAGTTGTTCAATTAGCGACTCGTCCGCACAGGCGATAATCGCGGGCTTTCTCATGTACCGGGCATATGCAATAGCGTACAGGAGGTACACCAGCGTTTTGCCTGTGCCCACACCTGCTTCCGCGAAAATCGTTTTCTTTTCCTTATAGGCACGCTCCAACTGGAATGCCATATAAATTTGTTCATCCCGAACCTCAAAGCCGACTTCAGGCAAAACTTCATAAAATACATCCGCAATCCAGTCACTTGCCTGCTCAATAAACGGCTTGGACGGATCAAAGGCAAAAGGATAAGTAGTCAATCGGGCTGTGCCTCCAATTCGTTCATAATGTGCATCCTTTCATTATAACGCAAAACAACCTAAAAAGAACATGGAAACTGTACGAACAGCTCACATTTTTTTATTTCGCTATGAAGAAGGAAGAGATTTCTCCGTAAAACAAAGGGCGATTCTCCAAACTCAATCCTCCGCTACACTGCAAACGGCCGCTATAATCGCATTTTTGGGGAAAAGCTATGATAAAGAGGTAGGTTAAGCAAGGGAGGTTTTCATGGCATAATGAAAAAACGAAGAAACCATCTAATGCTTTCAGGGCAATAGCTGGTTCCTTGTTTACTTTTGCTTCATCAAATTCGGAATTTGTTACAGGAATCGTTTTCTAAATTTCTCTGTTCATCAATTCATGACATTCGTAGATACTGGTGATAAAGACGGATGCTGTTCATGTCGTTGCAGCTCTTTTTTATTCACAACCAAGGTTTTGGCACAGAAATCGTGTAGTCCCTGTTTTCTTGGAGTAAAAGCAACAACGATATATATAATATGTGCAATCGCACCTGATATGGCTTTAACCCAATAACGCCCCGAAGCGTGCATGAATCCAAGCCGTTTTCCTTCCTCGTTCACGACAATAAGAGAAAACGCAAGCTTGCCCGGCGTTGCTTGTGCATTTGATGACTCCCAAAGCACACAATACAGCCACGGCACTAAGAGCCAAAAAATCAGTGGCCACAATATATATAATGCTTTTATGAAGCCAACCTCCTCCATGTCCAGCAGGAATGGCATCGTGTAAAATACTCCGCTTACTAAAAGAACCATTACAATTAAAATAATCAGATCAATCAAAAATGCAGCCGTCCGTTTCCAAAACCCTCCGTATATCTGTTTTTCACTATCATTAGCAGTTTCCATGGTGATGCATAACTCCTTTTTAAATGAGATTTAAAACCCAATTTATCCCTTTGTCCAAGAAGTTATCATACGGATGCCTACCTCATTTGTCAATTTACGAATCAATTCTTATAAACAAGCAAGAGGACCTATATCCATGCATTAAAATGAAAATTTTATAAGAGCTAAGAGCTTATCTTCAATATTTTTACTCTGATTTAGTATGAACTAGACAAAGCTATCTCCTCTCTCCTGCTAGAAGTAGTTCTTTAGCATCGAATTGAATCAGCTATTTCGGTTATAAAAAAACAGCGTATATGTAAATGAAATTACACACACGCTGCCTTCATCGGCCCTACAAGATACCTACGCAAATAATAGTCCGGCCTGCCGTAGATTTTCCGCATCCCGAATTACACACTAAACAAGCCTTCTTCTCCACGCAATTTTGCCAGTGCCTCGACAAAGAAATAATCGCCGTAGATGATGGGCACGTTAATGTATTTTTGCTCGGGATAATGTACAGTTCCATTCATGAGCAGTCCCTCATGATCCTGCTCCCATGCTGTACATGTCTCATGCAAGCCCTTGAGAATGGATGCTGCTGCCGTCGTAAAATGCTCCGCACGCGTCGAATATTTTGCTAGCTCCAGCAGGCCACTCGCTGCAATCGCCGCAGCAGACGAATCCCAAGCTTCGCGGTGTCCCTCCTCCGCTCTAAAATCCCACACAGGCAGGCAAGCATCGCCCAGTTGGGACAGGAAAAAGTCTGCCGTGCTCTCGGCTACCTTCAAATAACGCGAATCGCGTGTATACCCGTACGAAAGCGTAAAACCGTACAAAGCCCATGACGTGCCACGTGCCCAGGCAGAGCCGGGTGCAAATCCCTGTCCGCCGTGCTCGGCGCGTTTTTTTCCAATCTCCGGGTCGAACTCGACCACATGCGCAATCGAACCGTCAGCACGGACAAACTCACGCGCTACGGTATCAGCATGCTGCACAGCCAGAGCGGCAAAACGCGGGTCCCCGCTTTCCTGCGAAGCCCAATAGAGCAAGGGCAGATTCATCATACTGTCTATAATCGCTACGCCCCGCGTATCCATGTCCTTGGCGTGGAAATTCCACGCGCGAATAAAACGGCCATTCACGTTAAAACGCGCAGCCAGCAGGTTAGCGGCTAACAACCCGCGTCTTCTGGACTCCAACTCTCCAGTCAACCGATGGGCTGCCACACCGCTGGGCTGCCAAATAAAGCCAAGATCATGGTCTACGGCTTCACTGTTGTAGAGCACCTTCTCCAGACGTTCCTCGCACTGCTGTGCAATGCTGGCAGCTCCGCTGTCAGGACGTGCCCGATTTACCAGCCACAGCAAACCTGGATAAAAGCCTGCCGTCCACCATTCTTCCTCACGATGATCATAACGTCCACCTTCTGCAACATGTGGAAAGGCGTTCCCCAGTCTTGCCGCCAAGGCAAGCGTTTTGTCCAAGGCCAGCTCCCACGATTGTTCCAGCCATGCTGCTGTTTCAGTCATTGCTCTTCACTCTCCCTTTTCCACATGTTAAAATCCGATTGTTCCGGTCCTTATTTATGCTGGCAAATGAATAATAAAAGAGATACGGCTACCCTCGCATTCCAAACGTGCTCCCTTGAGTAATCCATTTCGACAGGCCACAGCAGCCAGATCTTCTGGCCACACGACATTCGTTCCTTTCGTTGCTGGAATAACTTCCAGATTCGCACCTGCATATTCCACCCGAATGCTTTCCTTTTCTTCACCTGCCGACATGACATGGTGAATGACACTGCGTTCCCGTCCGTCATACGCCATTAAAGGAATAAGTGCCCCCACAGCCTGAATATTGCCTTGAAGCTCATATGTCACCTCAATTTTGCCGGGTACCTGCCGATATTGCGTTCGAATTTCCCACACGCCCGGAAACGGACCCTTCCACAACAACGTAAAATCAGTCTCTCCATCAGATGTGGTGCTTTGCTCCATCTGTACCGATCCCCCACCGTCCAACGGATCAATACCTCCATCCCGGTCGAACCCCAGCGTGCCGGGAATGCCTTCCGACAGGCTGTGCCATTTCCCATCCTCCGTTTGCCAGGCCGGGGTATAGCTGAGCGGGAAAATATCCCCTTCCGCAAAGCCTGTAAAGCCGCGGTCTGCATGCCCCGCCGAGGACGGACCGATGAGCGGAGGCAGCGTGGAACGCTGAATACGCACGATGCCGGGAATATTGTACGGGTCATTGACCGATGTCTGCACGAGCATTTGCTGCCCATCTACGGTCGCAATGACGGTCTGGAACCAGCCGTCCGTTTCCAGCACTCGGTTGCCCATTTCCGCCGGAATTGAGCATGGTGAAATGCGCTCCAAATCCGCTCCGTGCAGAAGTGTATAAGCCAGCGCAGCAGCCGTCCACAGACTGTAGCAGGTATGGTTCGAGTACACCTCGAAGCCATGCCGAGCCTCGGACGAATAATGGTTGCGGACGATATGCAGCTTGCCTTCGTCGGTCTGCCAGCGGCCAATTGCCTGCCAGCACAGGTCCGCTGCCCGCCGGAATGCGCCTGCAAGCCCATGCTCGCCCGCTGCAAAAGCCTGCTGCGCATGTGTCGTGAAAACGAAGGCCGCCGCCGCTTCATTCCACTGATGCTGAGCGCTTCTTCCACGCGGCGGAATTTCCCCGTGCGGGGATAACGTCAGCAGTGAGCTGAGCGCTCCTCTGTGAAGATGATCGCGCAGTTCAGGGGCACACCCGCCATCATATCCCGCCTCCAGCATCACACCCAGATGAAAGCGTGTGACAATATCGTAGGCGAACGGGCTATTGGGCCGGTCCAGCGGACCATCCTGATACAATCCCAATCCGGTAAAGCGAGGCAAATGATAACTACGGATATACGTCTCCATCCATTCCGAATCCGCGGCAATTCCTTCTGCCGCACGCATAAACTCACCGGAAATCATAATCGCGTTCCAGTTGATCATACGATTCGGATTTTTCATTTTGCTCATCGTAAAAATGTAGGTATCTTCCGGCTGAATCTGGCTCAACTGCTGCTTCCATGCTGTGGCCTGCTCTGGCAGCAGGTTTTTGAGCAGCCGATATGCCCCCATCATCATGATCGGAAAAAAGTCTGGATGGTGATCCGGGGCCCTCTCTTCCACCACACATGCGATGCTATGCGTTAAAGCCGCAGCAGCGGATTCGAGCAAGTCATACCGACCTTCTTTGACCAGTACCGCCGCTGCCAAAGCATAGGATGGAGTTGAGTAATACCGTTCACTATCAGAATGAGGGTCGATGATGGCCCCATTCTCATCCTGATGCGGGGTATAAGCACGAACCAGCTTTTCCAGCACAGCAAGCTTACGTTGGTGAGTCCAGCCGTCCTCCACTCGATTCAGCCCGATTTCCAACCGTTCTATAAATTCCTCCAGCTCCGTCTGCCAAGGATACACGTTGCCTGTGTGCAGTTTATTCATTCTGTCAGCCTCCCATTCAAAATGAAGAATGATTTATGGTAAAAAACAGCTCGCAATCCATGCTTGCAGCGCCGCCACAGCGATCCGAGGCCAGCCCTAACGATGTTTTATAAAACACAAACGGTCCCCCGTCATGATCCAAATGCTGCACAGCCTCCACCTCCAGACGCAGCACGCTGGCATCATAATCCAGCCTGACCGCTGCATTCACTCCCTTCCATTCCACAAAGCCTGTTCCCGTATAAGGCTGAATACGGCTGATCAAGTTCTCTTGCACATCCCACGGCTGTATGCTCCCGTCAGACGTCTCAAACTCAAAATGATCTGTGACGGTAAGCTTCGCCCCCTCATTCCCCTCCAACACATGCCATGCAAATGAGCGGGTGAACAGTGCCAATTTCTCTACGGGATACGCAGATGTCAAATCCAGCTTAAGCCCTGTACCCGCCTGTGCGGCCCCTTGCTCTCCCAAGGCAATATCCCGCACAACTGCCTGTGCCTCTGCACCTAATTGCTGCATGATCCCGTTAATAACAGGCACAGAATGACCGCCAGAGGAAATGTTGGTGATCGACTCTCGCCCCGGTGAGAAATAGGCTTTAGTATATAAGCCGGCTCCCAGATCACACAGCAGATTTTCACCACCGCCATGAAGGATAAAATGTCCCAGATCATTGTGATTGTGCGGTTCATCGTTATGCCCCCCCTTAGCTGAAAAGGAGAATATTGGGCCCTGTTCAACTGTCAAAGCTCCACATATACTGTGGTTGTGGCTTTGGCTGCGGCACATCAACCACCCGAGTTGTGGCAAATAATCGACTACAGCCTCACTGTTCCCAAAGGCCAAAGGTTCCGTCCAGACCAAATTTCGCAATACATGCGCCCAACGACGGCAAGGGTCCTCCAGTAGACCCGGTATGCGGAAAGGCAGTGTAGACGGTCGTCCCTGCAAAGCATTCAAACGAGATATAAGTCCGGAAGGAAGACGTTCGGTTTCACTGCTGTCCGAATAATTGGCGAAAATGCCTTCCGACAGATGAACCCGCTCCGCAAAGGCTGCTATTTGCCTAATTTTTTCCGAGCTGAGGACATCCACAGCCCCCTCGGTAAGTTCTCCCAGCATGGCGGCAAAATAGATAAAATGGCCAAAGCCGTACACCCAGTAGCCGACTCCTTCGGGACAACCACCGTCCTCCCTGTACCCTGCCAAGAAGCAGTCCAGCGCACCGAGCATTTTCTCGATAGCCGCAGCCTTGCGTGGATCGTCTTCTGCCAGCAGCAACACAGCGATTCCGCAGCCAGAAGCGCATACAGCCGCCCAGTTGTGATCCGCTGTTTCCCACTGAAAATGACGCGGCTCCCAGAATACAGGTTCTAAAACACGTCGTTCTACCTCACCACGCACCTGAGCGACCACAAGACTATCCAGTTGCTCACCTAGCAGCAAAATGATTTCAGCCAGCGTTTGCGCGGTTTCGGAAGCGAATAAATCCACCTGCTGCCAGGGCGGCGTCACCGTGTCCTCTTCGCTGACATGTGCAGGAAGTGCCCATGTATACTCCCCACAGATGTCCAGCAGACCGCTTTCCACCTCTTGGATCCGCCAAGACTCCGGTTCGGCAACGGCGGCCAGCACTAAGGCAACCAGTCGTCCACGCCGTTCAAAGTACACATCCTCATATGGCTTGCGCTCCCCTGTATTCGCAAACTGCCGGAACAGAGACAACGAAAGCGTCGGCCATGGCGTTTCCCGGTTATTCTCACAGACACGCTCAATATCCTTCCAAAGCCCGGTATAGTTCGGCTCAGAAACAGTCACCCGCAGTCTTTTCGTCCACTCATGCCTTAACCGCTGCCTTGCTGCATCTGACGCGCCGCCAGCCAGCACCGTGACGAGCCGCGAAGCAGGCCAAGCCTCCTTCAGAAGACTCATTTGTATTTCCTCCCCATGAGACACATTCGTTTTCGCCTTTTTTGTTAACGCTTTCATTGTATCTAACAATCCGCCTAAATTCAAAGGGGTAGAGAACAATATCGCAAAACGCAAAAGAACCTCCACGCCACGTTGCTTTGGTCATGGAAGTTCTTGTTTTACGCTATTTCCAAGCTTCGTCCAGATTCGCCTGGATTTATCGTTTCTAGGCTTTGGGCTTTTCTGATTTCCAGTTTTTAATCCCGTCATCCTCCAGAATACCAAGTGCTGCATCTGAGATATTAGGATCACGCAACAAAGCATCCTCGACTCTGAATTTGATATCGTCCGCATCTGCCAGTGTCATTCCTGGTGTAAGCTCGATAAGCCCTTCTACGTGATAATAGCGTCCCTCCTGCAAAATACGCATTTGGTAAATATCCGTCACATGCGTATCTGCAAGAATAATGGATGCCACGCGTTCTTCGATATCAGGGGGAGCAGATACTCCAATCAAGCCCACCATATTGTCGTAGCCAACCCGAAACGCAACGCCTACCATAAGACAACCGATGAGAATACTCGATATCCCGTCCAGCAGTTTAAAATCTGTCAGCGAGGTAACCACAACAGCCAGCAGAGCAAGCACACCACCCGTTGTTGCTACCAGATCCTCATAAAACACCAGACGAGTTGGCGGTGCAGCACGTCCCACATTGCGAAACGCAGAGGTGAAAATGCCGAACCCTTTCGCCTCCATTCTGGATTCATGCAGCACTTCCTTCATCGCTTTGCTCCATACAAACCCGTCAACCACCAGAGACAAAATCAGGACCACCACATTAATCCAAAATCCATGCGTGGATTCAGCCGGATGCTGCAACAAATGGATGCCTTCCAACGCGGTTTCATAAGCCATGATCGTTACGACAATAACCGCGAACATACAGAACAGGTTAATCACCCGTCCAAAGCCAGTAGGAAAGCGCTTTGTCGGCTTTTTCTCTGCCAGCACACTGCCAGCGAATACAAACACCTGGTTCACCGCATCTGCAATCGAATGCATCATGGTGGCAAACATGGAACCGCTGCCTGTCAAGGCAAAAGCAATCCCCTTAATTATCGCAATACCGGTATTACCCAGTGCCGCCGAGCCTGAGGACTTGTTCCCCTTTTTCACCAGACTCCAAAATGAATCTTTTTTCTGCTGCTCATCCATCCTGTAGCTTTCCTCCTGAGGTATACATAATTTGATATCGCCACATTATGTAATCTTTTGTTATGTATTATTTTTAACCCGTCCATATTTTACCTAACCATTCGGGGAGAAGCAATACAAACAGCGATTTAAATGCCATAAAAAAAGAATGCTCCACGTCATCCTGTGACGCGAAGCATTCCCTGTTCACCCCTCTGTGATACACTGCATCAGGTTAAGAGCACAGATGACCTGATTACCAACTTGCTTTCGTAACGCCTGGAATTTGGCCTTTATGAGCCAGTTCGCGGAACGCGATACGGGACAGCTTGAATTTGCGCAGGTAACCTCTCGGTCTGCCTGTCAGCTCGCAACGGCTTTTCAGGCGAGTCGGGGAAGAGTCACGCGGAAGCTTCTGTAATGCTTCGTAGTCCCCTTTTGCTTTCAGTTCACGTCTCAGGTCTGCATATTTAGTTACAATTTCCTGACGCTTCTTCTCTTTTACTACTTTCGACTTCTTAGCCATGTAAAGCTCCTCCTTGTGATATATGCCAATCATGAAGGCTCTCCACCCCTGCCACTGGATGGACGAACACGGAAATGGACATAATTTTCATATAAATAGTAATAGTTACGATTATCATTTAATATAACGATGTTTCGGGTGGGTTGTCAACCCAATCTGATGTCCTATGAACATAATGGATTAAACTAACCGAATGAAAAAAAACAGCGTTAGTCTGAAATTTGAACATAAAAGTTTCAGACTGCCGCCGCTATTGAGATATCATCGTGTTATCATTGCTCTTTCGTAAATGAAAGAAATTAAATTTTAGAATAACGTTCTGATAGTTTCTTTTTATGGGAGTGAAATACTTCTTCTAAAGGAATATCATATTTATTGGCTATTACAATTAGGTTGCCTAATACATCTCCTAATTCTTCAATAAGCTCCTGTTTGTTTTCCTCAAATGAGCCCTTTGATTCGTCAGGTCTATCTCTACCGATTTCCAAAGCTCTTATCGCTCGTGCCACCTCGCCCGTTTCTTCTGCTAAAAAGCCGATACGAATAAAAATATCTAACTCTGACCAGCCCCTGCTTTCATAGTAATCTTTTACCCACTCTTGGAATTCAGCAATATTCATTTTCACCAGCCTCCATTTTCATTTCTCAAGTTTATCAAATATTGAAAGTCAGGTATAATATGATGATGAACATTTTACGAGGAGGCGCTACAAAGTGAAAAAAATAGCCGTTTTTTGTGGGTCAAGTAATGGAGCAGCTGATGTTTATAGAGAAGGTGCCAAATCCCTTGGTAGAGAATTGGTTAGACGCAATATCACGCTTGTTTATGGAGGGGCAAGTGTTGGCATCATGGGAGCTGTTGCGGATTCGGTATTAGAAGCAGGCGGACATGTAATCGGCATCATACCAAGTTTTTTGGAAAACAGAGAAATCTCCCATAAGAACTTGTCAGAGCTTATCATTGTAAACTCCATGCATGAGAGAAAAGCTAAAATGACTGAGTTGGCAGATGGCTTTATTGCCTTGCCAGGCGGGCCAGGAACGTTGGAAGAATTTTTTGAAATGTTCACCTGGGCTCAACTAGGACTCCATAATAAACCTTGCGGACTCTTAAACATTAACTCTTTTTATGATCCTCTCGTTTCATTATTTAATCATATGTCAGCGGAGCAATTTCTGCATGAAAAATACCGTACAATGGCACTTGTGGATACAGACCCAAAGGGCTTACTTGACCAATTTAGTACATATGAACCGCCTACCCAGAAAACTTACATTATTGAAGAAAAACAAACCCGGTAACTTGTCGTATCCCGTCTAATATCAATATATTCATAACATCCAAAGAAGCCGCTGAAACAGCAGAACCGATCTGATACAGTGAACGGTCTGCCGTTTCATTCAGCCAAATGGCAAGCCACCCAATGATCTGGTCGAGCCTCACGATAGAGAGGTACTTCCTTGGAGCAGCGGTCATGAAAATAGCAGGATGTTGTCAGCTCCAGTGGATTAGGCACTTGTCCAGGGATGGAGTACAGTTCCTTTTGACGCTGATTTAGCACCGGCTTGGATTTTAGCAATCCTTGCGTGTAAGGATGCTCTTGGGATGATTAAATAGCTGTACCACTTCGCCTTCCTCGACAATCTTGCCTGCGTACATCACAATGACGTAATCTTCCATTTCTGCAACAACGCCCAGATCATGGGTGATCAGCATCAGAGACATATGGGAATTAGCTCCAACGCCCGCTAGTGCGCTTCCTTGCGGCCCACTTTCAAATGCTCGACTAGCGGCTCGGATAACTGTTCCCCAATGGTCATGACCGGATTCAGCGATGACATCGGCTCCTGAAAAATCATAGATATCTCATGACCGCGAATCGTGCGCATCTCATTTCTGCTAAGCCCCAGCAGATCGGTATCCTCAAAACGGATGCTTCCGCCTGCCACTTTACCGTCAGGGCTCTGGATCAGACCCATGATTAACATCGCAGTGATGCTTTTGCCACAGCCTGATTCGCCGACAATACATACCGTCTCCACCGACTTCACACGGAAGCTGACATCATCCACCGCCTTGACCGTGCCTTCTTCTGTATAAAAATGAGTGCCTAAATGCTCACTCAAAAGTACATTGTTCATGGTGTAAGATCACCTACCTCTTATGTACTCCGCACTACCTGTATTGAGCATACAGCCCGATAAAAAAAGATGGAACAGACATCGCAGCAAAAATCACCACCATGACGAGGGTATCGAACCACGAATACTGCTTATAAGCAGCAACCACACCAATTATGACGGCAATTACCCAAGTCAGGAAGGTCGATACAATCGCCAGTAAAAACGAGTTCCAGATATATTCATTAAAGAAGGCTGTCTCCCGCAATATCGCAAGAGACAACCTTGTTTAGCATAAGCTGAGCTTTATAGAGTTATTTATTAATAGCTGCTACTTTCCACTCCAGAATTCCGGTAGATGCGGAACCCTTGGATACCATTTCAATTCTTAATTTCGTTGTTTTCACAGGTGTAAAAGTGGTCGTATTATATTGATCTGCCACAGTTCCCAATCCTTTGGCCTGCTTGACATTAGACCAGCCTTGACCGTTCCAATACTTAATCTTGTAAGACTTGGGAACATCAATGCCGGAGCCATCCTTGAACCAATAGACATCCGTTTGAGATAGCATATGTTCTTGATTAAAATCATATTGAACCCATTGCGTTCCCACCTCAGGCCAGTTGCCGTATACAGCATGACTTCTATCATTGGAATTGGCCGGTTCAAAGCCGTCATTGAGTGCGCTCACATTTTCCCAAGATGAAGTATAAGAGCTGCTAGCCGTTGCCGCAGGCGCAATATTCACGATTTCATTCGGATCTGTTACAACTGGACCCTCGTCGTCTTTAGTCGTGCTTGGAAAACGAGAAGTATCCTTTTTGATCTGACTCCAGGTATAACGCAGCATCCAAATATCCCAGTCGGTGATATGATCGGAATCACCAGCCCACATAATGGTGTTCGTTGGGAAGCCGCCCGGTGGACGCTCGTGTGCTTCATAGAAATCGTTTAATCCAAATCCATGCCCAATCTCATGTTCGGTAATCAAAATCTCATCAGCGTTCAACGTGCTCAGAATGTATTCATCACTCATACGCTGTCCCCAGTCGCCGCCGGCTCCCCCACCGAAATTTTCTGTAGCCCAGAGATACATATCAAAGCGTTTGTCCAATCCACCCGGATACGAATAGTTGGGGTCTGAAAAATGCTCAAATCTGGATATTTCATCAGGCGCAACGGGAAGGGCAGCAGGAATTTCCGGTTGCTCGGAAGCTAATCCATCTGCAATCGTATCCGTATAAACAACCTCATCTGGCTGCTTGTCCAGCAGCAGTGAAGGATCGGCAACAGCCCAGCCTACCACCTTCACTTTAATATTCTTATAGGGCCAGCCATCATATCCCTGGAGATGCTCCGTCCAATGGTTCATCTGACGACCTAGCATTCTGGCAATATCTTGACGCTGTTGAAGCGTAACTGGCTTAGAAGATTGCCAGCGCACTACATAATTTAGAGTTCCTTTTCCCGCAAAAATTTGATCAAAAATCAAGTTTTTACGGTTAGTCGAGCCTTCGGTCAGCATTCTATTCTTCCAAACCCACTCCACTGATGATTTGAGATAAGCTGGCATATCAGCCAGTGTCGAGTTACTTGTTGCCGCAACCACGGCACTCCCATTCATATGCGCATCCGCCGATACAAAACTAGCATTTCCCATCAGTAATGAACTAGCAATCACCACAGAAAAAGAAGCTGCCATCATTCCTTTTTTCTTCAACATACATATACCTCCATAACTATTTAATATGATTACGGTAGTTTTCCTGAAACGATTAATTCAATCACCTCGTTTTTCGTGTTTTTGTATGATCTATGAGATCAACGATAATCTATCAATCCTCCTTGTCGTTTTTTGTAATATAATCTCAAATCATATTATCACTGGATTATTGCATCGTCAATATTTTCCTTAATGAATTAAATTAGGTATTTCGATATCATATTGGAACGAAGTCGCCCCTTCATGTTCAAGAAACTGGTATTTTGTGAAACGAAAAAACCGCTTCTCCACTAAAATCAATTCCATCACAGAATTTGATTTTGGAAGAAACGGTCCTTTTCATCAGCTTCTTTGCACTATTCTACGTATCTTTTATCGGGTAGGAAAACGAGAGGTATCCTTCTTGACCTGGCTCCAGGTATAACGCAACATCCAGGTATCCCACTCTGTTATCTTGGAAGAATTTCCGGCCCACATAATGGTTGGCGTAGGAAACCCACCGGGTGGACGATCACTTTCTTCATAAAAGTCTGGCAAGCCAAATCCATGCCCCATCTCATGCTCTGTAATATGGACTTCATCAGAGTTCAGGGTGCTCAGGATATAATCATCGGGCATGCGTTGTCCCCAGTCACCACCGGCTCCACCTTGAAAATTGGCTGTCCCCCATAAATACATATCAAACCGCTTGTCCAAGCCACCAGGATAAGCATAGTTTGGATCTGTAAAATGCTCAAATCTGGAAAGCGCGTCAGGAGCACCTGGAAGCTTAGCAGGGATACTCGGGTTCGTTTTGCTTAAATCATCTGTAATCGTGTCAGTGTAAACGATTTCATTTGATTGTTTGTTAAGAATCTGAGACGGATTTGCAACGGCCCAGCCTACTATTTTTACTGTAATATTGTCATACGACCAGCCATCATACCCCTTCAACTGCTTATTCCAATTATTGACTTGGCGACTCAGCATGGAAGCCATATCCTTGCGTTGCTGAAGCGTGAGGTTTTTGGGAGATTGCCAGCGCACTACATAATTTAGCGTCCCTTTTCCCGCATATATTTGATCAAAAATCAAATTTTTACGGTTGGTCGAGCCTTCTTTGACGATTCTATTCTTCCAAACCCATTCTACGGATGGCTTAAATTTTGCAGGTATGTCCGTAGCAGCCAAGCTAACACTCGTGGACTCTATTTCAGAAGTGCTTTCCAAATTAGAAGCTACTGCACCAACATTAGCCCCGCCAACCAGTAAAGAAGCAGCCACTACCAATGAAAAAGAAGCCATGATCATTCCTTTTTTCTTCGGCATTTCTTTAACCTCCATATCATTTTATTTGATTGTTGTATTCATAAAATAGCAATCGGAATCTCTTATCTCTCCCCTTTCTTTTGATTTGAAAAAAAATACAATTTTATATTATCATTAGGATGCTATTTCGTCAATATTTTCCTTTATAATTTAGAAAAAGGTAATTCTTTTGTTCGTTTAACAAATTAAAAACCCCTTCTCTACATAAGAAGGGGCCTAGCATTGAAAAAGAGTAGACTCACATCTCTACTCTATGGATACTAATGCCGATTCTGCCAGTGAAGCCAGCAGCTTCGCCGTTCCCGGCAACGCGCGTTCGTCCAGATCGAAGGCTGGATGATGCCATTCCTGACTCCCCGAAGTGCCGACAAAGACGAACACACCGGGGATGCTCTTCTGGTAAAGCCCGAAATCCTCACTCGCCGAGGAAGGCACGGGGCGAACAACCTCCAGACCGGCCGCTTGGGCCGCCTGCTCCGCGATGACGGCCAGCTTGCCGTCATTCAGTACTGGTGGCGGTCCCTCGATCCAGCGGATGTTCGCTTTAGTGCCAAAAGCATCAGCCACGCCCCTTACGACCTGCTCGAAGCGTTCAGCCACCTGTGCGCGCACGTTCTCATCGAACGTCCGGATCGTGCCGTCCAGATGGGCACGGTCCGGAATGATGTTCCAGGCGTTGCCGCTGTGCAGCTTCGTCACGCTAATCACCGCGCTGTCCAGCGGGTTGACGCTCCGGCTCACGATGGATTGCAGCGCCGTAATGATGTGCGACGACACGACGATCGGGTCAATCCCTGCATGCGGCACTGCCGCATGCGTGCTCAGACCCTCTACCTCGATGTAAAAGCCGTCTGCCGCCGCCATCAGCGGGCCTTCCTTAATGCCGACCGTGCCTACAGGCAGGTCCGGCTTGTTATGCAGGCCGAATATGGCCTGCACGCCTGCCAGCACACCGCTGTCCAGCACTTGGGCTGCTCCTCTCGCCTTTTCCTCCGCTGGCTGAAACACCAGGCGAACCGTGCCTTTCAGCTCCTGCTCCCGCTCTTTTAACAATACGGCAGCTCCGAAGAGGGATGCCGTATGAAAATCATGCCCACAGGCATGCATCTTGCCCGGATGCAGTGAAGCATAGGGCAAGCCCGTCTCCTCCTGAATCGGCAACGCATCAATGTCCGCGCGAAGCGCTACAATCGGCCCCTCCTGCTGCCCGCCGATTTCCGCTACCAGCCCGGTGCGCAGCGGCACATCCAGGATGGTTATGTTCTGTTCTTCCAGCAGACGGCGGATATAGGCGGTAGTTTCAACCTCCTCGTTAGATAGCTCGGGATTTCGGTGAAGATGGCGACGAATGTCCACCAGCCTCTGCTCCAAAACCCGCTCCTTTGTCCCGGTTGATCCGCTCATCCCTATTCCTCCTTTGTGGTTCCAAAATGGTTACAACTTTCTCAAGCCAACAACATCTAGGACTGAACAGGCAAACCAGCAAAAGCTTCATGCAACAGTTCAAATGAGCGGACGCGCTTTCCGATATCCCGTATTCCTGTCGTTACGATCAGCTCATCAGCCTGATATTTAGCTTGAATTTCCGTCAATGCAGCATGAATTTCCTCTTTATTTCCCTTATTGATTTGCGCCTGTGTAACTTCAATTGTATATTCTTCACCCGATTGCTTACCGAACTGCTCTGCACTTTCCAGCGTGCCCACCGTAGCCGTTTTGCCGCTGGCCAGATGAATTTTGTACAGCTTGTGCTCACCTGCCAGCTCCGCAGCTTCCTCGGAAGTATCAGCTACAATGACGGATAGTGCAAAAAGAACCTTCGGCTCACGACCAAGACTATAATCGAATGACTCCCGATACGTGCGGAATGCATCCAATGCGACCTGCTCGCTACTATTTATAAACTGCGAGAAAACATAAGGCGACCCCAAACGTGCAGCAATTCCAGCACTGTCTGCACTCGTGCCCAAAACATAAATATCCGCTGGTGTTTCCGGAATTGGATTAGCCTGTAGCCCTGCTAGCGGTCCTTCTTCAGACGGAATATTATGAATATAACGGCTCACTTCATCAATCTTTTCTTCAAGAGAAGGCGCATCATGCACGTCGCGTTGTAACGCCTGTGTGGATTTCGGTAGACCGCCCGGCGCACGTCCAATGCCCAAATCTACGCGACCCGGTGCAAGAGACGCCAGTACATTGAAATTTTCGGCCACTTTATAAGAACTATAATGCTGAAGCATCACTCCGCCAGAACCGATTTTAATACGCTCGGTGCGTGCCAGCAGATGAGAAATGAGTACCTCCGGCGAAGAGCCTGCAACCTGCTCAGAATCATGATGCTCCGATACCCAAAAGCGTGAAAATCCCAGCTCATCTATACGCTGCGCTAGCTTAATCGTGTTTCGAAGCGCCTGTGCCGCCGTTTCTCCCTCGTGTATAGGGCTTTGATCCAATACTCCGATTTTAATACTCATGTCTCCCTCTCCCGTCTAAATTGAATAGTTATATTCCGGTGTAATCCGTTTCAGGAATTGCTTCGTCCGTTCCTCTTGGGGATGATTGAAAATGTCGTCCGGGCTGCCTTCCTCGATAATGTGGCCATCATCCATAAATACCACGTGATTGGAGACATCCCGTGCAAAGCCCATCTCATGCGTGACGACAATCATCGTAATTCCTTCCTTTGCAATCTTGCGAATAACCGACAGCACCTCACCGACCAGCTCAGGGTCTAGCGCCGATGTCGGCTCATCGAACAAAATCACTTCCGGGTTCAGCGCCAAAGCACGCGCAATGCCGACACGCTGCTGCTGTCCACCGGATAGCTGGCTCGGATAATGGTCCAGCTTTTCGCCCAATCCGACCTTTTCGAGCACTTCAATACTGATCCTCTTCGCTTCCTCCTGCTTCACCTTACGGACGACGACAAGCCCTTCCATCACGTTTTCCAGCGCCGTTTTATGCTTGAACAGATTGTATTGCTGGAAGACCATGGCCGTTTTTTGGCGCAGAGCCAAAATATCCTTCTTCGCAGGTCGCTTGCAGTTTACCGTAAAATCGCCAATGCTGACCTCCCCGTCATTCGGCTTTTCCAGATAATTGATGCAGCGCAGCAACGTCGTTTTCCCCGAGCCACTCGGTCCGAGAATGACAACGACCTCTCCCTTATTCACAGTTAAATCAATGCCTTTGAGCACCTCATGCTTGCCGAACAATTTCGTGATATTTTGCAGACGGATCATGATGCTCTCCCCCCATTAAACACATTGATTTTTTTCTCCACCAAGCCGGAAATTCGTTCAATCAGCACCGTCAAACCCCAGAAAATCAGTGCTGCCGCGATATAAACCTCCAGGTACTTCCAGTTTGTAGATGCTAAAATTTCAGCCTGAGCCTGGATTTCCGTAACGGAAACGGTAAAGGCCAACGTAGAGCCATGCAGCATCCCAATAACAGAATTCGTCAGGTTCGGCAGACTAACCACGAACGCCTGTGGAAAGACGATACGTCTCAGCACCTGCCACGTCGTCATGCCAACCGCATAAGCCGCCTCGATTTGCCCCCGGTTCACCGATTGAATCCCGGAACGGACCACCTCGGACATATACGCGCCACTTGTAATCGAGAACGAAATGAGTGCAAATACCATATAGGGAACATCTTTGGAATGAAACGACCAGCCAAAATGCTTGGCTCCCGCATCAATGAACAAAGGTAAACTGAAATAAATAAGCAGCAAATGCATCAGCATCGGCGTACCCCGGATAAAGGTAACGTAGCCATGGGAAATCTGGGACAACACAGGCACCTTATAAATTCGGGCCAGAGCCGTGATAATTCCGATGACCAGTCCCGCCAGTACGGAGACCACCGTAATGATTAACGTGTTGGGCAACGCCGAGAACAACCCCAGAAAGGCTGTATATATAAATCCAAAATCCAGACTCATATGCTCTTGCCTCCTTTGCTAAGACGAAGGGCCAGATAACGCACCACAAAACTTTTTCGTTTCTTGGGCTCGCTTTGGACTGTATCCCGATGCTCATGCCTGAGAAGCGTATTTTCCAGTACCTTGAACAGCTTTTGCAAAATCAGACTGACGACCAGATAAATAAGAGACAACGCGATATAGGTTTCAACAAAATGCTGGGTAGCCGCGCCCAGTGTCTGCGATTTCCCCGTCATCTCCATAGCTCCGATGGTAAACGCAAGCGAAGTATCCTTCAGATTGGCGATCACCAGATTGGAAAATACCGGAACCACAACAGCCAGCGCTTGCGGCAATATGATACGTGTAAAAGTCTGATAGCCTGACATGCCGACGGACTGTCCTGCCTCGATTTGTCCCCGATCTACCGCCTCTACACCGGATCGGATAATCTCGGAAATAAAGGCCCCGCTGTTTAGCGCATAGGTTGCTATGGCAAACCACAACACATCCCATCTGGAGGAATTGATATCCACCAGCTTCAGTAGCTCAGGCAAGCCGTAATACACCAGAAAGAGCTGGATCAGAATAGGCGTTCCACGAAAAAATGAAACATACACCTGAGAGACACGTTTGAGAAATGGAATATTATACATACGAGGCAGCGCAACCAGCAGGCCAATGATTAGTCCTAACAAAAGCGAGCTAGCCACAATAAACAATGTGATGTGTAAATAAGACAGCATTTTCGGGATAAAGCTAAAAACATAATCGATATTAAACTCTCTGCTCATATGCATGCCTCCTTTCCTATACATCAGCGGTCAGAATACACGGGGTACCCTGACCGCTGAAATATTTAAGCTTATCGCTACTTCTTGCTGGTTGTTCCTTCTTTTTTCACATCTTCCAGAGACTTCGTGAAATCTTCTCCAAGCCATTTGATGCTCAGCTTCGACAGTGTACCGTCGTCTTTTACTTCCTGAATGGCTTTATCCAGATCATCTGCCAATCCTTGCTCATTTTTGTTCAGTACATACAACACATCCGATTGAGTCAAAGGATCACCGACGGTTTTCAGAGCTACTTCTCCTTTTTCATCGGTATTAAAGCGGTTCGCGAAGTCTGTCGTAATGGTAGCATCTATACGGCCGCTCGTAATCTGTTGCACCGTATCATTGGCTGCACCACTTGTATAGACAATGTTCAGGGCATCTCCATGTGTCTTGTTGTATTCCTTCAACACATACGCCGCATTACTGGTCGGACTGGTAAGTATCTTTTTTCCTTTCAGATCATCAATCGAGTGAATGGTATTGTTATCCTTCGCTACAGCGACTCTGTTCAGGAAAATACTGTACGGATTTTTGTTGAACAGATACTTCTCTTCACGCGCCGGGTTTTTTTCCATTTGATGCGATACCAGATCAATTTTACCGGCATCGAGACTCAGCAGTAGATTGCCGAAGTCCATCGTTTTGAATTCAAATTCGTATTGAGGCAGGCGCTTGTCCAGCTCCTTAATCAGCTCAACGTCAAAGCCTGTTAAATTTCCGTTTTCGTCGATAAAGCATACATTTTTAAATTGAGTGCCTGTACCTACAATCATTTTTTTCACGTCATCGTTGGAACCGGACGCGCTAGACGCGTTATCAGAGGAGCCGCAACCAGCCAACACCAGAATAATCGCTATAACAGACAATATTGCAAACCACTTTTTCATATGAATCCCCCTCGTTTCTTTGTATATCAGCAGTTTGCGACATACATGGTAGCTGCCACATTAATCAATAATTCCTATGAGTTTAATCGGTTTTAGGATGTGACTAATTTAACACCTGCGCTCATTTACGTCAATCCACCCGGCACTAGAACATTTCATCCATTCCGGATTTTTGCAAACTCCTCACATTTGCAAAACGGTTTACAAAACAGCACCCCGAAAACCTTCTGTCAATGCATCTGCAAAATCCGAGCTCACCGCACAGTCTTCCTTGGTCGCCACAATGCTAATCTGCATGGACAACTCAGCTACCTCTGGTACATGAATGCGAAACAGTTTTTTATCCTTCACCTCACGGTTCACACAAACGTCCGGCAAAAAGGCAATCCCTGCTTCTTCCAGCACCAGCTTCTTGGCTGTAACCACATTATCTACCTGAAAGGCAATATCCGGCGGCTGCTCCAGTGATTCAAAAGACCGATGAATCCTCATCCAGTCCAGTGATCCGCATTCAAAAAACACCAGCGTTTCGTGCTGAATATCCTGTATGCTGGCCTTTCCAGCCTTCATAAACGGGTGACCGTCATATACATACAGGGAAATGGGATCTTCATAAAAAGCAAGCGTACGAATGGCCGGATGCATCACTTTACGGACAAAACTAATGTCTACCTCACGGTTCAATAGCTTATGTACCAGTTGATCCGTCGTTGCCGTCACAATTTTGTAGTTAATCTCCGGATAACGAGCGCGGAGCTGCTTTAATATCTCAGGAATGATATAGTTCGACACCGATATCGTGCAGCCGATTCGAATTTGCTGAGGAGTTTTTTTGCGCTGTTGAAGCTTCTGCTTCCCTTTTTGCAGCACCTGAAGCATTTGCTCCGCATAAGGAAGAAACTTTCGTCCATCCTCCGTCAAAATGGTTTGCTTGCTTTGGCGGTCGAACAGCTTGCATTCCAGCTCACGCTCCAGCGTCTGGATCCGGGCTGTGACAGAGGGCTGTGATAAGAACAACGCATCTGCAGCCTTGTTAAAACTGCCATAATGATTCACGTATACAAAGGCTTCCATATTCTCGATATTCATACACAAGTCCCCCAGTGAGTTTAAAATACATTTTATCCAATGCGTTAACTTGGTTTTTTGTATCATAAAACTCACTGAACGCCCTGTCAATGTAAAAATTGAAAATATTTATTACTTTAATAGCTCCGTCAGCTCTTTTACAGAGCGATCCAGCCGTGAAACCAGTTCCTCCGACAGCCCGTATGCTCCATCCAGCAAGCGTTCAACCCACTGATCTACCGCATACACACCGCCGAGAATATGTCTTCCTCCCAACGCGTTAAGCACTGGCTTCAAAGCGTAATCAATGACCAGCAGGTGAGCCAGCGTGCCTCCGATAAATAAAGGAAGTACGGGCTTACCTCGCAGCCCCTCCTGCGGCACCAAATCCAAAAATATCTTCAACAAGCCGGAATAGGCGGCTTTGTACACAGGAGATGCTACAATAATGGCGTCTGCTGCTGCAATTAATGCAAGTGCTGCTGTAATATCGGGACTGTTAAAGTTAGCCCTCACCAGATCCTCGGCTGGCAAGTCGACCACATTCAGCAATGTGACCTCCGCTCCAGCCTGCTGCAATTGCTCGGTCGTATAGTTAATCAAGCCGTATAGACGGGATTGTGTAGACGGACTGCCTGACAGGATGACAACCTTGGACATGCTTTTCCCTCCTTCTGTTATGCGTCTATCTTCACTTTAGATTTAGCAGCTGTGTAGCGGTTCTCAGGAATCGGTACACCCAGGTTTTCACGCAATGTGCTAAATTCATAATCCTGACGGTAAATGCCGCGCTCCTGCAAAATAGGTACCACCAGGTTTACGAAATCGTGCAGACCCGACGGTACATCAGAACCGATAATGAATCCATCTGCGCCTTTTCTTTCAAACCACTCCTGCACCCGATCCGCCACCTGTTCAGCTGTACCGATAAACGCAGTTCTAGGTGTTGCCGAACGCAATGCCACCTCGCGCAGCGTCAGATTCTGCTCTTTGGCCGTCCGTTTGATTTTATCCGTGCCGCTGCGGAAGGAATTGCTGCCGATACCATCTAGCTCTGGGAATGGCTCATCCAGCGGATATTGTGAGAAATCATGATGATCGAAGAAACGACCCAAAAATTTTAAAGCAGCCTCAATCGTCACCAAATTGGTAATTTCCTCATACTTGCGCTCTGCTTCCTCCGTCGTGCTGCCGATAATCGGTGAAATGCCCGGCAAGATGACAATATCCTCTTCGGATCTGCCATAGCGTACCGCCCGTTCCTTCACATCACGGTAAAACTGCTGCGCTTCCTCCAGCGAGTCATGTCCCGTAAATACAGCATCCGCTTCCTTGGCGGCCAGATTTTTTCCATCCTCCGAGGAGCCTGCCTGGAAAATAACCGGCTGTCCCTGCTTGGATCGTCCAATGTTCAACGGACCCTGCACAGAGAAAAACTCGCCTTTATGGTTCAAGGTATGCAGCTTTTCAGGGTCAAAGAACACGCCGGATTCCTTATCACGAACGAACGCATCTTCTTCCCACGAATCCCACAGTCCTTTGGTTACCTGCAAATATTCCTCCGCAATCTTGTAGCGCTGTGGATGTGACGGATGCTCGCCTTTGCTAAAGTTAAGGGCAGAGCCTTCCAAAGGGGAAGTCACCACATTCCAGCCTGCACGTCCTCCGCTGATATGGTCAATGGAAGAAAATTGGCGTGCTACTGTAAACGGTTCGCTGTAGGAAGTCGACAGCGTGCCAACCAGCCCGATATGCTTCGTTACCCCGGCCAAAGCGGATAAAATCGTAATCGGCTCAAAACGGTTCAGAAAGTGAGGAATGGATTTCTCGTTAATGAACAAACCGTCTGCGATAAAAACAAGGTCAAACTTGCCTTCCTCTGCCTTTTGCGCCTGTGTTTTATAAAATTCAAAATTAACACTCGCGTCCGCAGGCACTTCAGGATGACGCCAAGTTGTCATGCTACCTCCAACACCATGAATAATGGCACCAAATTTGATTTGTCTGTGTTTCGCCATGAACTGTTCACACCTCTCATGAAAATTATTGTTACCCCACGGCAAATCATTGGTTTTCAAGGCAGCGTAGCCTTCTCACCTTTTCCCGCTGGCTTATACCGCTTGACTGTAGCTTTCCAGCACTTTACCCAGCTCTTCCAGATCTGGGTTGAGCAGCGCCTCATATTTGTTATCCCCGCCTATCTCAACAACAGGGACAAAGCGAACACCATATTTAGTCTCCAGTACGTCACGCAGGGCATCATTTCCGTCCACTTGAATATTTTCATAAGGCTGATTTTGGGATTCCAGATACGATTTGATCTCTCCACAAAAATGACAGCCTGTTTTAGACCACAATACAACTTTAGGTTTGGATGACATATACATACCTCCGTGAACTTAATGTTTATAATTCCGATGAATTAAATAAGAATTATAGTTATAATGTATCCTGCCCACCCTATTCCGTCAATCGCCTGTGTAATAGACATTGATAATGCAACGATAGAAAATTTTAATGTTAGTTAAACTGAACTAAAAAGAATACTTGGAGTTTAAACAGACCTTGGTGCGGACATGCTTGGAATATTAGCGCACTTGCGGCAGAATGAGATGAAATGAGGTTGAATATATGCAGGATTGGGCCGAGGTTTCTTTGCGCACATTAATGGCTATCGCTATATTATTTTTAATTACCAAAATTCTCGGAAAACGCCAGGTATCGCAGCTTTCCTTGTTTGAATATATAACGGGTATTACGATCGGTAACCTGGCTGCTTCTATTCCATTGGAACGGGAGTCCTCCTGGTACTTGGGCACTATATCGTTAGCGGTATGGGTTCTGACGACACTGGGCATTGAATTTTTGCAAATTAAAAGCAAGAAGGCCAGAGATTTTGCCGATGGGAAAACCACAATCTTGATCAAGGACGGCAAAATTTTAGAAGACAATCTGAAAAAAGAGCGACTGACCCTGGATGAACTCATGGAGCAGTTGCGGAGCAAGAATGTATTCAAGGTATCTGACGTAGAATTTGCCCTTATGGAGACCAGCGGTGAAGTCAATGTGCTGTTAACCAAAGAAAAACAGCCCTTAACGCCTAAGGATCTGAATATGCGGCAACTACCAGAGAAGGAACCCACAGCCATTATTATGGATGGACAACTCATGGAGCAGCAAATGGCATACATGGGAATTACTCAACAATGGCTGGATGCAAAGCTGAAGGAAAAGAGCCTGACGGTCAAAGACGTATTTTTCGCACAGGTGGACCCGCAAGGGGAGTTATACATTGACCAATACAGCGATAACGTACAGATGTCCAAGGTACAGGACTCTAATCAAGCCGTGCTGACGCTGCTGGAACAATGCACGACTGAACTGCAAAAGCTGGCAACGGGCTCCAGTGAGCAGCAAAGCAAGCAGCTTTTTGAGCAATGCTCACAAAGCTTAAAGCAAGCAATTCAGGAAATGAAGCCGATAAATCCAACTGAACCCTGAGTATACAAGTCTATGACATAAGCATACGAGCATGGTAACCCAAAGGGAGCGTCTTCAAGGCCATAAATGGCTGAAAAGGCGCTCCCTTTGATTTTAATCATTTCATCTATTTTATATTGTAAAAAAGTAATCTCGTTCTACCTTGCTCACTCTTAAACCAAACGTTTTATACCATTCAGCTTTCCCTTTCTCCTGTGCTACCTTGTGCAGCTCATTCTGTTTCCAATTTTTTATAGCGTCTAAGGATTCCCAATAAGAAACCGTGATGCCTACTCCGTTGTGGTCACGAACACTTTCCATGCCCAGAAAACCAGGCTGGTCAGCAGCCAGCTCCTCCATTTTGTCTCCCATCTTTCCATATCCGCCATCTCCTTCAGTACGTTCAGAAGTAAAGATAGCAGCATAATAAGGGGGCTGTGGCGTTTTTGCAATTGAATTCATAGGTACCTCCCAGAAATGAAATGGTTATCAGCTTTTTCTTAAGTCTGGATTTTGCAAAATCCTCAAGTTCGATTATAACCACAAAACTAAGATAAAAAAAATGAATATATATGATACTATGTATGAATATATTTCATTTAACGCAGGAGGATACATGAATTTGTTTAAATATAAGGTTTTTCTTAGCGTAGTTGAAACAGGAAGCTTCACCAAAGCAGGAGAACTTCTCAAGCTAACACAATCTGCCATTAGCCATGCCATTTCTGCTTTAGAACATGAAATAGGATTGACTCTTCTGATCAGAGGTCGTTCAGGCATCAGATTGACCAACAACGGAGAAAGATTAATGAAGCACTTCAGAGAGATTATACAAATGGACGAAAAGCTCTATCAAGAGGTAGCTTTAATTAAAGGATTGGAAATCGGAACCGTAAAAATAGGTACGTTCTCAAGTGTATCTATTCATTGGTTGCCCCGTATTATAAAAAAATTCAACGAGCAGTTTCCTCTTATTGAGATGAAACTGCTCGATGGGAACTACCATGAAATTGAAAGCTGGTTAGCCAACGGGGAGGCTGATTTTGGCTTCGTAAACCTACCCACGTTAGACACGTTAGAGGCGCTGCCACTAAAAGAAGAAAGAATGCTTTGTCTGCTTCCTTCCAATCATATTCTTAGGGAGCAAGCCGCCATTCGTGTGGATCAGCTCATAGATGAGCCTTTCATTATGCCTGTTGCAGGCTGTGACACCGATGTGCGAAATATTTTTTCACAGCATAACATTTCACCGAAAATTAAATATGAATTAGAGGATGACCATGCCATTATGGCTATGGTGCAAAACGGGCTGGGCATAAGTATTCTTCCGGAAATGATTTTAGTTCAAAATCCTTATGAACTTTGTATTCGGCCTTTGGAAGGAAAACATTCCCGCACTATTGGTATCGCTACCTCTTCTTTAAAGAATGTTTCTCCAGCCGCCAAAAAATGTATGGACTTCATTGCTGAGTGGATCACTAAGTCCATATGACATGCTATTTCTGTAAATTGGATACACCTTTTAATTTATAGATGACGATTCATCCGTTGTCGGCCATGGCAATGGATTTTCAAAGCCTGACCAGTCCATGTCCATTTCGCTATCGTTCAGCAGACATTCATCCAACTCTTCTTCCAGTTCCGGTTGATTCATTCCGATACCAATCATGACAATTTCGTTCATGCGATCGCCCCATTGCTCATCCCAATTATCTAAAACTTCAGGATCAGCCGCGACGATCTCCTGACGTTCTTCCTCGGACAACGCCGCAAGCCAGCTTCCTGCCGGTCCGAACTGAATGGAGGGCCCTGCCTGGCTGATACTGGCCGCCCAATCCTGAGGGGTCGCAATCCAGGCCAAACCTTTGGCGCGAACGACCTCCTCCGGCCAGCAGCTCATAAATTCAGCCAATCTGGCAGGATGAAACGGTCTTCTGCGGCGATATACAAAGGAATTGATTCCATATTCGTCCGTTTCCGGTGTATGACTCTCTAGCTCCAACTCACGAATCCATCCGGCGGATTGGCTGGCCTTGTCAAAGTTAAACAATCCCGTGTTCAAAATGTCCGAAGGAGCAACCTGTCCCTTGGAAGCGCGAATGATTCTGGCTTCAGGCTGCAATCTGCGCAGCACACCCTCAAGTTTGTCCAGCTCCGAAGGCTGCACCAAATCGCATTTATTCAAAATCAGTACATCACAGGTTTCAATCTGGTCAATCAGTAAGTCCGAAATGTCACGCGTGTCGTCTTCTCCCGTAGCCTGCCTACGATCCAGCAGTGTTTCTCCTGATTCAAAATCATGCCAGAAACGGTTCGCATCAACCACAGTCACCATACAATCGAGCTTTGCCAGGGAAGCCAAATCAATGCCTGTCCCTTCATCGGCGTACGTAAAGGTTTGAGCAATAGGCACAGGTTCGCTGATCCCTGTGGATTCGATTAGAATATAATCAAACTCGCCTTGTTCCGCCAGCTTCTTGACTTCCAGCAGCAGGTCTTCACGCAATGTGCAGCAAATACAGCCGTTGGACAGCTCAACCAGTTTCTCTTCTGTTCTGGACAAGCCACCTTCTTTTTTTACCAGTTCGGCGTCAATGTTCACTTCGCTCATGTCATTGACGATCACGGCCACTTTTATTCCATCCCGATTGTTTAACACATGATTCAAAATCGTTGTTTTCCCTGCCCCCAAATATCCACTCAGTACCGTTACCGGTATTACTTTCTTATTCATTGATGGTACACTCCCTTTAATATAACCTCATCTTCATCACACTTTTTTAAATCGTAATAATTACTATTAACAGACATTCAGTAATATACCTGATCCCTTTCGCCTTGTCAACTGTTCATCCTTATCCTCGGTAAGATTCTGCTATTCTGTTCATGATCGCTTATCGTTCAGGTTTTGACAGGGCAATTAGAAAAAAAAGCAGCAGACTCAGGAGACTACTCCTGATCTGCTGCTTCTTTGTGATTCGCTTCTTGTCTTCGATAGGAAGATGCTAAATTACCATGCGTAGGCTTCCGGCGCAGGTTTGCCGGGGCCAGGGAAAATCTCATTCAGCTTGGTAAGCACATCCTCGCTCAATTTGACCTCAGGCACACGCAGAGCATCCTCCAGCTGGTCCAAGGTCCGTGGGCCGATAATCGGAGCCGTTACGGCCGGATGAGACAATACCCAAGCCAGCGCAATTACGTCTTCCTTTTCGCCCAGCTCGCGGGATAACGCTGCAAATTGCTCCAGCTTCCCACGATTTTGTTCAATCTTTTCCTTGGAACGTGCGCTACGTGAGCCTGTGCCTGCCAATGCATTACGTCCCAGCAATCCGCCAGCCAGCGGGCTCCATGGAATAACGCCGAGTCCCAACTCCTGAGCCGCAGGTAATACCTCCAGCTCAGCAGAACGCTCATTCAGGTTATACAAATGCTGCTCGGATACAAGCCCCAAAAAACGGCGTGCCTTCGCTTCGGCCTGCGCCACAGCAATATGCCAGCCCGCAAAGTTACTGGAGCCGATATAATCGACCTGTCCCCGATCCACAACCGACTCGAATACACCCCACAGCTCATCCCATGACACGTTTCGGTCAACATGATGCATCTGATACAGCTCGATATGATCGGTCTGCAAACGTTTCAGAGAAGCATCCAAATGGCGGCGAATTTTGTAAGCTGACAAGCCTGATCCTGTGTTCGGACCGTCGTTCTCATTTTTCATATCCCCGTATACCTTCGTCGCAAGCACGACCTTCTCGCGTCTTCCGCCACCCTGCTGGAACCAGCGTCCGATAATTTCCTCCGTCCACCCTTTGCGATCATGACCATATACATTGGCTGTATCAAAGAAATTAATGCCCGCATCCAGCGCAGCATCCATAATTTTAAACGCTTCCTTTTCTTCGGTTTCCGGTCCAAAATTCATCGTGCCCAGACACAACCGACTAACCTTTAAGCCTGACTTTCCCAAGTATGAATACTCCATATCGCCTACCGCCTTTGCCTAAGAATTTTAAATACCATATAAATTACATACCAAAAAAGACCATACTTAATTCATTAACCAGAAAACACCACCTTGAAACACCCCGAAATGCATTTTAAGGTTTGGCAGCACACGCAAAAAAGCCCCACACCCTGCCGAAGCCATCAGCGCGAGGCCAACTCCCCTCATACTACCCGCCGTATGTTAAAAAGAACGTGACTTTACGGTGGTAGCCCCAGCGGAGCCGATCAGTCCAACCACCGTAACTCTCTCTCTTTTTAACCATCAAGGAATCAATTTCGTCTCTTTCGCTCGCTCAGCCATCTTCTTCGTATACTTGCTGAGCGGCTTCTTAAATACCAATCCAAACAGGAAGCAAACCCCGATAAATACAAACAGCATCACCACATCTCGTGTCACTGTCGAAGACAGCATCCCCCCTACCGTTTCCCGTAACAGACTAACCGCATAGGTGAAAGGAACGAACGGATTCAATGCTTGAAAAAACGGCGTGCTCGTCGCAATCGGGAATGTGCCCCCTGAGCTGGAGAACTGAAGCACCAGCAAGATAACTGCCAGCCCCTTCCCAATATTGCCAAACACCGAAACCAGTGTATAGGTCATAGCTGTGAATACGAGACTGATCAGTATGGAGGAAAGTACAAATGACACTTTGGCATCCACATATGCCCCGAGCAGGAACAAGTCACCAAGCGACACGCTAAGCGCCTGAAATATACCGATCGTGGAGAACGTCATAAGCCGTCCAAAGTAGACCTGGTAGCTTTTGTATTTACCTTCCGGGTCTTCCACATCTACCCTGAACATCGACACTAGCAGCATCGCCCCTACCCAAATCGACAATGTAGTGTAAAAAGGCGACATCGCAGAACCATAGTTCGGAATCGGATAAATACGCTCCTGTTTCAATAAAACCGGACTGCCGAGAAAATCGCTCTCCTTTTTCACATCCCCCTTGAGCAACGCAATGACCCGTCCAAGGGCATTTTCGCCTTTGAGCTTGCGAATCGTGTCTGCGGCCTGACGTATGGAATCCTCAGCAGCAGGAAGATCCGTTCTCACAAAATTGGCGACCTGGTGCACCGCATGTTCTGCCTCAGGAAACTTGTTCTCAATCAGGTCAGCCATTTTGACAAACTGTTGCTCCGCCTTCGGCAAATCGTTGCGCACAAAATCCGCCGCCTGATGAATTTTACTTTTCACTGCTGGCAAATCATTATTCACGAAGTCCGCTGCTTTGTTTACTGCATTCGTAAATTCACCCATGCGTCCCTGAATCGTTGTAGCCGCTTCATGCAGCTTTTGCCGGAATTGCGGCAGATCCCTCTGGAGACGGGTTAGTTCTTCCTGACCGAATTGTGCGGCAGCCTGAGCGTCGTTTAATATTTTTTCAATATTCGGTAGCTGCTCTTGGGCCGTATTCAGCACATTCGCAGAATTGCGGGCAACGGTCTTCATTTGATCCAGCGCTTTTTGAATGGCTGGTGCGTATTCCGTATCATAGTTGCCCAAAATGCTGTCAATCCAGCGGCTGATTTCTCCAGCAAGGCGGTCAGCGTTATCCAGCAGATGTTGTGCAGGCTTCTCGCCGCGCTGAATGGCATCCCCGATGCTTGTAACCGTGCTATTTAAGCGACGGAAACGGTCCTCTACACCGCTCACACGAGTAATGAGCGAATCCAGCGGCTGACTCGGCAAATATCCGTTAACACGGGACAGCAATTGAGAAATGCGATCCAGCACCCCCACGGCAGTGGTCAGTCTTCCGCTAACCCGATTCACCGCAGCCTGTGCTGCTTTAGGATCAAAATCAACACCACGGATAATCCCTGTGATCTCCGAAACTTCATTTGCCATTTGCTGTACCAACTGTAAATCCTCTTTGACCACCGTTCCGATGGAATCAAGCGCGCCATCATTTTTATCCAGAAAGTCAAGCAATCCGTTTATAAAATCCTTGCCCGTATCCGCAATTTTTTGTACTTCCGGCAACGCTTTTTGTGCGGCATTAATGACCTTGAGCGCTGTTTGCGTGTCCTCCAATGCTGTAGCCAATGCGCTTTCTACTTTACCGAAATTTTGATCCAGCTCCACGATCCGATCCCCGGCCTTTTGAATATCCGGCAGCCTTTTTTGTATATCTACAATAGCCGCCGCCACCTTGTCCAGCTCGGGCAAGTTTTTTTCAATGTTGAGCACCAGATCGCCAGCACGGTTAATTTCAGGGATTTTCTCCTTCAATGCGATGATCTTTTGTCCCTGTGCCTTCATTTTCGGCAAATTCTGCTCCAGCTCGATTGCCTGCTTGCCTAACCTGTCGATATCCGGCAGTCGATTGTTCAGCTCCAGCACCCGGTTCTCCATGTTGCGAATGGTGGGCAGCTCCTCCTCCAGCTTCACCCCGGCTTCCTTTAACTTGGTTAGCACGGCCTGACTGGCGGTTTCAATAAAGTTTTGGCTAATCTGATTCGTCAGAGCGCTTGCCCCCGAAGATGTAATTTTCGGTGCGACCGCATTAATTTTTTCATTGACGGCGTAATCAATCTCTGGCTTTTGCGGATTTTCCGTGAGCACGCTCGTAATTTTTTCGGAAAAATCCTTTGGAATGAGCAGACTCGCGTAATAATCTCCGTTCAGCACACCTTTTCGCGCTTCTGCTTCGTTGACAAAGGTCCAGCCCAGTTTCTTGTTATTTTGAAGGTTATGCAAAACCTCGTCACCGATATTAAGCTTCTTCCCGTTTACCTCAGCACCCTGATCCTGACTCGTTACTGCAATTTTAATACCAGATGTATTTGCATAAGGATCCCACATTGCTTTCAAATTTACCCATGCATAGACGGAAGGCAAAAGAATAATACCAATGACCAATAAAGTCCCGGTTGATACTTTAAATACATTTTTCCAGTCTGTTAAGTAGATTTGCCATATCTTCCGCAACTTCACCACTCCTTGTATGTACATTAACCTGTAGTCCAGTGTTGTATGCACACGTATTGTAAACGATTCGAACGAATGAAGCCAATTATTGTGTGCATACTCACAAGCTCTCCTTCAATAATATGCGGGGTACTTGATATAATAAATGGGAATGGAGATGATCTTGAATGAGCGAGCTACTGGACCCACGAAATGACTTTGTGTTTAAACGTATTTTTGGCAGTGAAGACAATAAAGATGTACTCTTGGCTTTTCTCAATCATACTTTCGCGGAGTCAGGCGAGTCGCCATTAACTGAAATCATTTTGCTGAATCCTTATACGGATAAAGATGCTCCACTTGATAAGCAATCCATTTTTGACATTTGGGCCAAAACGGCAACAGGCAAGCATATTAACGTGGAAATGCAGCTATTTAATAAATATGATATTGAAAAACGAACTCTGTTTTACTGGAGTAAAAGATATTCAGGTCAGTTACAAGAACGTCAAACCTATAAAGAACTCAAAAAATGTGTCACTATCAATATTCAAATCCAACTGGGAGGTGCTTACCGTGAATGAACCAACTTTAAAAAAAGCGATGGATACACTTGAGTTCCTAAGTCAGGATCGGGAAGCGCGGCGTTTGTACGAGGAACGTCAAAAATACCTTCATGACGAAGCTTCCATGATTGAGTGGGCCACGGAAAAAGGTCTGAAAAAGGGGCTAGAAGTAGGTTTGGCTAAAGGCGAGCGTCAAAAAGCTGTTGAAATCGCAAGTAACATGCTATCTTTAGGTATTGAAATTGAAGTTATTTCCAAAGCGAGCGGATTATCTGAATCCGAGGTTCAATCATTGAAACCGATACAATAATTTATTTTTAACAAAGCGTTTAACCCTGAAAACTCGCCTTGTTCTCTCTAACCTTTTTAGCCTTACCACTCCTCGTTCATTGGCCGTGATCCTGGCAAACACGTTCATGTCATTCCCTCTCCCATCACTAACAAACCAAAAGAAGCCCCTCAGACCTAGTTCATAGGCTTAAGGAGCTTCTTCCTCGCTACACTATCCGTTTTTCAACAGTCTGGCCGCTGAAAAGGCTGCGCCATGACGCAATTTCCGCTTTTCCAGCCGTTTGTGCAGCGAACGGTTATACAGAACTTGAATGACAAAATACGAGATAACCCCGAGCACCACACCGAAAATCGACATGCCAATCAAAATGTGCAGTCCTCCATGCAGCAAGTCTCTAAATACAGACCAATTGCCATGAAACAGCTCCATAAAGGAATGCTCATGGAGCCTGCCTCCCCGTACATGTACCGGGTAATGGGACGGATAAATCCAAGCGCCCAATTGCTTGGCGAACGGCATCAGAACAATTGGCAAAAAGGTCAGCTTGCCTACAACATTGCCCACAATTGCCGCAGGCAACGAGCCGCCAGACAGCCGAACAACCGGGTAAAACACGAGATACACCAGGGAAGCCGTGGAGATAACAATCATCTCCAGAGCAAAGCCGATGGCAAAGCCAAGAGAAATTTTCTTCACTCCACCCGGCGCACGCAGCAGCTTGATAAAATTCAGGCGAATCGCCCGCCATATATTTTGAAACATATTATATTTCTTCTTTGATTGCTTAGGTATGAGCCTGTTCGGATTGAGCTTTATCAATAGGAGGACCCCTTTAACAGTACAATTCAAGTTCAGGAATGAGGTTACAGCTACCCATCCTTACTTATGTCTATACTGTCATTATAACCCTCAGCGTTCGAAAAGCAATGTCATTCCGCCTGTTTCGCCGTTTTAGGACAAGATTCGCTTGTTGATATCGTTTTGGAGAGGTACAATGTTCCAAATATCGTCTGCATACTGCTGAATAGTGAAATCACTGGAAAACTTGCCAGAATGTGACATGTTTACAATAGTACGCCGCGTCCACTCAGACGGATTCTGGTACACCTGCTCGATATACACCTGAGCTTCTACATACGCCGCAAAATCCTTGAGCACAAAGTATTCGTCATTGTGATCAATCAGGGATTGATAAATAGCCTCAAATTCCCGTTCATGCCGCGTAAAAGGAGCATCATTCACCAGTTGGTCCAGCACTTCACGCAGTCGTTCGTCGCTGTTGGCTGTTTTGCGCGCTGAATACTGTCCGTCCCGGTAATACGCCTCGATCTGATCCACCTTCAGTCCGAAAATGAACATGTTGTCATTGCCCACCATTTCATGCATTTCTACATTGGCTCCGTCCAGCGTACCAAGAGTGAGTGCACCATTCATCATAAATTTCATGTTCCCGGTGCCTGAAGCTTCCTTGCCTGCCGTGGAAATTTGCTCGCTGACATCTGCCGCAGGAATAATCAGCTCCGCCAGTGAAACCGAGTAATTTTCCAGAAAAACGACTTTCAGCTTGTCCCTGACATCCACATCCCGATTGATCGTGTCCGCCACGTTGTTAATGAGCTTAATCGTCTGCTTGGCAAGATAATAGCCGGGAGCAGCTTTAGCTCCAAAAACAAACGTGCGCGGCACCACCTCCAGGGAAGGATTATGCTTGAGCTGATTGTATATGTGCATCACATGCAAAATATTAAGCAGCTGTCGCTTATAGCCATGCAGTCGTTTGACCTGTACATCAAAAATCGAGGACGTATCCAGTCGCACGCCCTGTTTCGCAAAAACATGCTCGGCAAGCCGGACTTTATTATTTCGCTTAATCACCTGTATCTGTTCCTTGAACGACTCGTCCCCGCTATAACGAAGCAGGTCGATCAACTCGCGTGGACGGGTTCTCCAGCGTGTGCCTATCGTTTCATCATACAAGCTTGCCAGCTCGGGATTCGCGTGCATGAGCCAGCGGCGATGGGCGATCCCGTTCGTTTTATTGTTAAAACGGCCAGGGTACAGCTCGTGGAACGGCTTCATTTCCCGCTCCTTCAAAATTTGTGTGTGTAGCGCAGCCACCCCGTTAACACTGTGGCTGCCGACAATTGCCAGATGGGCCATACGAATTTGTTCACCATGAATAATTGCCATTTCGCCAATTTTAATGTCCTGACCCGGATAACGCTCCAGCAGCATAGCACAATAGCGCTTGTTCATTTCTTCAATGATCAGGGAAACACGCGGAAGCAGCTCCCGCACCATATTGACAGGCCATTGCTCCAGCGCCTCGCTCAATATCGTGTGATTCGTATATGAAACCGTCCGCGTCGTAATATCCCACGCTTCGTCCCAGCCCAAGCCCTTCACGTCCATCAAAATACGCATAAGCTCCGGTATAACGAGCGTCGGATGTGTATCATTAATATGCAGCGCTATTTTGTCGGGCAACTGGCTGTATGGCAACCGAAGCTTCTCAAACGTCCGCAAAATACTTTGCAAGCCAGCCGAGCACAGGAAATACTGCTGCTTCAAGCGAAGCAGCTTGCCCTCATAATTCGAATCGTCAGGGTACAGGAACGCCGAAATGGATTCCACCGAACGATTATAGTCGAGAAAGCGATAGTAGCCGCCCTCGCCTCGAATCGGCCCTCGAACAGGATCAAGCGCTGATTCCGCGCTCCAGATCCGCAGCGTATTCACCTGCGCATGTCCGTAGCCCACCAGTGGAATATCGTACGGAACGGCCCAGACCGTCTCCGCATCCTGTGTCTCAAATACAAGCCGACCGTCCACCGACCGAGTTTCCACACGGCCCCAGAACTGAACCTCGACCTTCTTGTCAGGGCGACGCTCCTCCCATACATTTCCTTTTTGCAGCCAATAATCCGGCAGTTCCACCTGATTTCCATCCACAATGCGCTGCTCGAACAGACCATACTTATAACGGATGCCACAGCCATGTCCTGCGTAGCCAAGGGATGCCAGCGAATCCATGAAACAAGCAGCCAGACGGCCAAGACCGCCATTACCCAGCCCCGCGTCTGCCTCCTGCTCTTCAATCTCTTCCAGATCCCAGCCCAGCTCTCCCAGTGCCTGCTGGACCATATCCAGCACGCCCAAATTCAGCATATTGTTGCCCAGCAGACGGCCTATCAAAAACTCCAGTGAAAAGTAATAGACCTGCTTCTCTTGTCCTTCTTTATAGGCTTGGTTCGTTTCCGCCCAGTTCTTGCCGACTTGTTCGCGAATCATACCGCCCAAAACCTTGTATACACCTTCTGCCTGAGCTTCCTGCATCGGCTTGCCCAGCCTTCCGACCAGTTGCTCTCGAAAAGCCTGCTTAAATGCTTCCTTATTGCTGAACAAAGGTGTGCCCTCCTGTTATTTCCGTTTTAAATGCTCAAGCATACTTTTAAATCACACTATTTTTGGCAATGACATAGGGAACTCTGGTATCTCCAATCAAGGTACGATGCGGTGAAAGCTGCACATCCTTATCCAAAATCACATTTTCCACCACTGCGCCTTTACGGATGACACATTTTTGCATAATGATCGAGTTGCTTACGCGTGCGCCCTCCTCCACCCGTACCCCGCGAAAAAGGATGCTGTTCTCAACCTTCCCCCCAATCGTGCAGCCATTGGCAATAAGCGAATGATCCACCTCAGCGCTGTCTGTGTATCGGGTCGGAGCTTCATATTTGATCTTCGTATGCACCGGCTGGTTCTGGAACAGTGCTTGATACTGCTGCTGATCCAGCAGCTTCATGCTGTTTTTATAGTAACTCTCAATGGAATTAATCACTGCATGATAGCCTTCATAGGGATATGCATAAATGCGCAGACCGCTTGGATTTTTTTGAATAGCATCCCGAAAAAAATGGTTATCCTGATGAGCAATGCAATGCTTTACCTGATCAAGATACAGGCTTTTGTCCATGACGAAAATTTCCAGATAAATATTATGATGATCCTGCTCCTTATGGATGCCTGTCACCCGTCCGTCCTCGTCAATCTCCAGCCGAACACACGGAGCGTGCTCAGATTCGAGCCGTTCTATGGATTTGTACACAAGGGTGACGTCCGCATTCTTCTCCCGATGGTAACGGGCTACATCCTCAATATTAACCTTGTTGACATGCTGGGTTCCGGCGTGAACAATCGTCTGACCTGATGAGCGATGAAAAAAGTCCAGATTGTTGTGTACATGCTGCAAATCTCCAAGGGATGCATCCGTAGGATCATTCCAGTCCGGTGGCAAAATAAACAGTCCGCCCCGTCTGCGGTCCAAATCCCAAGGCCGACCTTCACCCAGATGATCCAGCAGCGATCGGTATTTGCGGCGGATGAACAGTGCAATATCATGCACCCCTGCATGCATCATATTGGATAAGGTAAAATCAATGAGCCGATATCGACTGGCAAAGGGAACTGCGGCCCCACACCGGAAATAGGTCAATTCCTTCAACTGATCCAGTTCGTGATCCAGGTTGATGACTCCAATGAGTCGGCTCATAGCGGACACCGTCCTTATCCGGGTTATATTCGTGCATGAAGCTGGCTTTCCTGATCGAACAAAATAACTTCATCCGAGCTGCCCTCAGATCCGATGACCGTGTTGTCTTCAATGGTTATGTTTTCGCTCACAATGGCCCGGTGGATACGTACATTGCGGCCAATTTTGACGTTCGGCATAATGACAGAATCGGTAATAACACTCCCTTCACCTACTTCAACTCCATAAAATAGCACAGAATGTCTGACCTCTCCATCCACCACGCAGCCTTCATTCACAATGCTGTTTTTCAGAATCGCTCGTTGGGTGATATACTGAGCCGGTTGATTAGGACTACGGGTATAGATGCGCCAGAAAGAGTCATTTAGGTTCAGCGGCGGGTCCTGAGCCAGCAGATCCATATTGGACTCCCACAAGCTTTGAATGGTGCCTACATCCTTCCAGTATCCGGCAAACGGGTACGCATACAGCGACCGCCCATGCTGTAGCAGCAACGGAATGATATCCTTGCCAAAATCATGCGAGGATTCAGAATCGCTCGCGCTCTCCAGCAGATATTCGCGCAACACCTCCCATTTGAACAAATAAATGCCCATAGAGGCCAGCGTGCTTTTCGGCTGTTCCGGCTTTTCCTCAAAGTCGTATATTTTCAGATTATCATCGGCGTTCAGAATCCCGAATCGTTTGGCTTCCTGAATTGTGACGTCAATGACGGAAATGGTGCAGTCTGCTCCCTTTTCCTTGTGATAGTCGAGCATGCGACTGTAATCCATTTTATAAATGTGATCTCCTGACAAAATGAGTACATGCTCCGGGTCGTACTGATCCAAAAAATGCAGATTCCGATAAATAGCATCCGCCGTACCTCGATACCAATTGTTTCCATTTTCCTTTTCATGCGGGGGCAAAACAAAAACTCCTCCGTTCAGGCGATCCAAATCCCAGTCGCTGCCGACACCGATATAGGAATGAAGCACCAGCGGCTCATATTGGGTCAGCACCCCTACAGTATCAATACCGGAATGAGTGCAATTGCTGAGGGGAAAATCAATGATGCGATAGGTTCCTCCAAAAAATACAGCCGGTTTGGCAAGTGTTCGGGTCAGTCCTTTGAGTCTTTTGCCTTGTCCGCCAGCGAGCAGCATGGCCACTACTTCCTTCTTTCGCATAACAAAGACCTCCCTGTCATGTGCCTCTGAAGCCATTGCGGCAGGATACTTGATAATATCCATTAAACGTGAATAGGCAGTCGTAATCGTTTCATGGCCGAAGGAACGGGTAAGATTTGATGGAAAGGGTAAAATCATAGTTATGCGGAACGGGCGCAATGAAGCACTAAATCGTGAAATCCCGTTCATCATTTCACATTTTGGATGATTTTAAATCGTAAGTGTATGACAACACGAGCATAAGGAGGCATGAATCATGAAGAATAAAAAATGGGTGGCAGCTGCATTGGGAATGGGTGTTGCATATCTGATGAAAAATAAAGGGGCGCGCGAGAACATCTACAAAATGGTAAAGCTTTAATCCAAGAAAAAAGAGAGCCTCTCTGAATAGTCATTCAGGGGGGCTCTGCTCTGACTTCCTCTGCCTCCATGAACAAAATGTCCGTTCGAAGCAGTATTTGAAGACGGTCAGGCATTCTCCTGATGTTCTTCTACTTCCATTATATGTTCGACGGTAAAGGTTCGATGCGTCCATTCGGAGGATCGGTAGGCCTGTAAAAGACCTGTTGTACGAATTTGCTCTTTATCTACCTTTTTGAAGGTATGGGTTATTCTCACCTTGCCTGTAAAAGGGAAATAGGAAAGGCCAACAGCCTGATCCGACAGCCACTCAGCCCGGACTCTCCCGCATTCATGGCGAACCGCCGGAAAGCTTAAGCCGTTAGCGAACCATTCATAATCTGCGGCAGGTGTACCCGGCTCCCGACTGCACAGAAACAGACTCAATTCGTCGCAGAACAACATTCTGCGTACATCCGTCCGCACCTGATGGTCAAAGGTTACACCAAATGACATCTCCTGTTTGAGCCTGCCCCGACGCTGTTCCTCTGCCTCCAGATAAGCACGCGTCACTTGCTTGTCCTGAGCATCCTTATGCTCGGTCCGTCCGACTAGCTCCTTGTACATCAGGCTACATAGCAGCGCGGCATAGGAATTCACTTGCTCGACTTCATCAATCCCGAGACGATAGAACACAAAACGTGGATGGAGTGGAAAATCAATAAATGTATAGGGTGCAGATACCTGATCATTCCAGAAAGGAGCGGCGTCCAACTCAATCCACCCCCGGTCATGCTCCCGAGCAGCATATACAAAATCCTGCTTATGCCGTCGATTCTTAAAGGCACTTTCTTCCCACTGTAAAGCCAGCTCCCCTGAAATATGGGCATGGTCATGCTGCGTCGTCATCATATAAGCTTGGTCCGTTTCATAAATAACCATATGCTCTCCCCTTCCGTCCGGCCATTCATCTAATTCGTGTAAAAAACTCTGTTTGAAGGCATGGTTATACTTATTTTTATTATATCAGGATAAGGGTAAAAAGGCAGTGAAGTTTTCCGCCACCTTCTTTCTGATTTACGAAAAAGACTATCCAATGATACGATAAGACCACATGTTATTCCAAACATTACCTATACATCTAGATCAGGAGGATTAAGAAAAATGGATGAATTAGTTCGTTCGATTCAAAAACAGATTCGCATTAAAAGAGTTGCCTGCTGGGCGGGGATCATCCTGTGCGGGCTGTGCGCCCTCATTGGCATAGTTGCTCAAGAGTGGCTCTTGGCTCTCATTACAGTTGGAGCTACTATTTTATGTATCTATAGCTTAACGCTTATGCGCGGGATGACGAAATTTTCTGTGGAATATCAACCGGGAAAACGCTTCCGCTACTATCGTCGTACCGTTCAGCAAAAGTTGCGTTATATCACCTGGGTGCAATGCTTGCTAGGAGTTCTTATTGTCCTGAATTTCACTGTGCTTAGCGGCGGGCTGGTCCTTTTTGTCGTAGCCATCTTTGGTATTCTGACCCTTCAGTTCAGTATCAAGAAACGGATTAAAAATCATCAGGAGCCTGATGCCGCCGACTTGGCTGAGTTTGTACGTTTGGGGATCATCTCTCCCCAAGAGCAGACGATTGGCGTGTATAAAGATTTTGGGCATCTTACCCATACGTTTCGGGGGAACCAAATTATGATCGTGACGGATAAACGCCTAATTTCCGTGTTTATAGAGGAACGGGGCCGCGCGTTAAAAACAGAAATGCTGCTCTCAAGCATAAATAAAGTACGTGCGATCGAAACGGGTTTTCAGGGTAAGGGATTATTGCTTTCGGTGAGCAACCGGGATCATAATGAGCATCACATTCATATGATCGGGCAAAGCATTTACTTTTCTCCAGAGCAGTTCGTCGGTTCTTTTCTACGGGCATTGGATGCGGCATTCAAAAGTGCACCGTACCTTTTGGAAGAAACATTCCCGGCCTACCAGCAGTTGAAAATTTCATTGCATCCATCAGAGCAGGGTGCTCTGCATAAGTCTACAACTGCTTAATGTTCATATAACGACGCCAAATAGCAAGCAAGCCCGATTCCTAATGAGCTTACTTGCTTATTTGGCATACTTTTACATCAAATATCTACTTGCTGGAGAACTTCTTTTCTACTTAGTTCTGTCCAAATTAATGATTTGCTCCATGATAAAACACAGAAATGAGGTCATGACCTGTAACAAACACCAGCAAGCTAAACAGACTGAGCGACAGAGGCTGTGAAATCAATTTTTTCATCCTTTAACACTCCTTTTAAAATAGTTATATATTGGTCTTGCTGTGTTGCCGTTGCTTGGGATCTGAAAATCTCAAATATGGCGGTACACTTCCTGAACTCATGCTCATGTTCCATACCCAGGGTATCTGACAGCATGAGGGATTGCAGAATATAGTCCAGTGCAACCGTGAACTGCTGCTGCTTGATGTAATAGAGAGACAGTTGATAGCAGAAGCGAAAATAATAAGACACATTCACAGGCTCTTCGAGATATTTGAAATCGTCAATTTGTTCAGCAAAGGGCTCAAGCACAGTCTCTAAAGAATAGTCTTGCCTGGTTGCCCCTTCCACGATGGAAAGAAGCCCCGGTAACAGCTCCTCCGGATTGTCCTGAAGAAATTGAATATACTCCTGCAACACTTCCAAACAGCCTGACAAAATATCAAGGGCATACAGATTGGCTTTGGCAGCATGGCGATAATATTCGACCTCCGCTTCACCGTGAGGATCAAGACCATTAAACCAGCCCAATTCCGCATACTTTTCGATGCAATCTCGGGCTTCATCATATTTGCCCTGTTTCTGGAAGGCCATTCCTTTCATCAGATGACTGTATCCATAGTAATATACTAGTGGACGTTTGGTATGTATGGGTTGTACGGGTTTCTTGTGCGCTTTGTAGAACTGTAACACCTGATACTTCTGGCTGGCACGGTGGTACAGATGGTCACATAATGCAATCATATTGGCTCCATCGTTAAACGAAAATGACAGCTTAATCATATTAACAAGTGTATCTAAATCTGTGATGTCGGAGTGAACAAGTTCATCCACCCTCCCCACCTCCTTGTCCGACTTTTCATATTCACAAAATAGAAAGCTCGCCAAACCAAAGAATTATTGAATATGACTCATAAAATAACTTAATTACGTAATTAACACTTAATTAAGTTATATCATAAAACCAACTATGCCGCAAGCTTTTTATGAGAAAAAATCCCATTTACGCAGAGGTAAATGGGATTTAAGGATTTGGTGGGCTTCAATCGTTCATTTGTTGTTTTCCAAAAGGGAGACGGAATTCTTCCGCCTCCCCATTCGTTGTAATCCTTTACAACGTAACACCGTTTTTAAAAATAGCCAGCTCTCTGAAATTGTTCTTCTCGTTGTTCACCCAGGTTCCGCTGGCTACATCGACAATGTAATCCACAAAGCTGCGGAGCGCATCCTCCATACTAACATCCTCCACCAGTGAACCGGCGTTATAGTCGATCCAATGGGGTTTGGCCTTATACAGCGGCGAGTTGGTCGAAACCTTCATTGTCGGAACGAAGGAACCAAAAGGCGTACCGCGTCCAGTTGTGAAAATAACGAGCTGGCAGCCCGCTGCCGCAAGCGCCGAAGAAGCAACCAGATCATTCCCCGGTGCGCTGAGCAGGTTGAGTCCCTTGGTTTTGAGAAGCTCCCCGTACTGAATAACATCGGTGACCGTGGAAGAGCCGGATTTTTGCGTACAGCCCAGCGATTTATCCTCCAGTGTCGTGATGCCCCCTGCTTTGTTACCTGGTGACGGATTTTCGTATACCGGCTGCTTGTAATCCAGAAAATATTGCTTGAAATCGTTAATCAGATGCACGATTTTGCCGAATACCTCCTCGTCTGCCGCACGTTCCATGAGAATCGTCTCCGCGCCGAACATTTCCGGCACCTCAGTGAGTACCGTCGTGCCGCCCTGCGCAGCCATATAATCCGACAGCCGGCCGAGCAGCGGATTGGCGGTAATACCGGACAAGCCGTCAGAGCCGCCGCATTTCAGCCCGATATTCAGCTCAGCTAAAGGTACTGGCTCCCGCCGGTCTTCCTGCACAGCCGCATAAATTTCATGAAGCAACCGTACTCCTTCCTCCACTTCATCCGATACTTCCTGGGAAAGCAAAAACTTTACCCGTTCCGGGTCATATTCCCCGATGGCTTCCTTAAACTCCTTCATTTCATTGTTCTCGCAGCCTAAGCCAAGAACCAGCACCCCACCCGCATTGGAATGCTTCACCGCATCGATCAAGATCGTGCGCGTATATGCATGATCGTCTCCCAACTGGGAACAACCATAGTTATGCTTGAGCACAAGTGCATTTTCAAAAGGCGAAATATCGCCCGCTTCCTGCTTGAAACGATTTAAAATAAGCTCGGCAATCCCGTTCACACAACCGACCGTTGGCACAATCCACAACTCATTGCGAATGCCCACGCGACCGTCCTTTCGTCGATACCCCTGAAATGTGCGACTCTCCTGTTCATATAAATGAGGCGCTGGCTTAGGCTTGTAAGTATATTCCTCCACGCCCGTCAGATTCGTCTTTGTATTATGCGTATGCACATGCTGCCCTGCCTGAATGGGCTGAATGGCATGGCCAATCGGATATCCGTATTTCAGCACATTTCCACCTTCGGGAATGTCCTGCAATGCAATTTTATGCCCACGCGCCACATCCTCAGCCAGTTCTACACGCTGTTCTGCTTTCGCTCCCCACGCCAGCGTCTCGCCCTGCTTGTAATCGCGCAAAGCGACAGCCACGTTATCTTGATCATGAATTTGAATGAATTCCAGCATTTCAGTCCCCTCCTTGCTTATGCTCTGGGCACGCTGTTCCCGGTTAGAGAATCCAGCGTCTCCTTCATTCCCCTGCTTGTAATCTCATACACATGCTGTGCCGTCTGTTCAGCCAATCCTGCAATCTGGTTCAGGTCTTGCCCCCACCAGGTCTGCTTGCCCAGTATCTGTGCCGTGAATTGCTTCGCTCCGGCAAGTGTTCCGTCATATCCGCTCCACAGCTCGCCAAACGCGGTCAACACTTCCGCTTCGTCTGCCAAAGCAATCGGTTCGCCGTCTCTCTTTCCCCGGTAAAATATGAATAAGGACGCCAGCGAAAATACTGTTTTGACAGGTAATGCCTTATGCTGCTCTACATATTGAAGCAGGGAAGGCAAATTACGCGTCTTGAACTTGGATATCGAATTCAGTGCAATGCTCATAACATAATGACTCACATACGGATTATGAAACCGTTCAATGACATCATCGGCGTATACATTCAATTCCGCTGCTGGCGAATCCAGTGTTGGAATCACTTCTTCTCGAATAAGTGACTGAATAAAAGCACCCACGACATCATGCTCGACCGCCTGCCCTACCGTATCCAAGCCATATAAATAAGCGACAGGTGTGAGCGCCGTATGTGCCCCGTTCAAAATACGCACCTTGCGTGTACGGTATGGCGCCATATCGTCGACAATCAGTACGTTCAGTCCAGCCAGATGAGCAGGCAATTCTTCCTTGAGCCATTGTGGTCCTTCGATGACCCACAGGTGATACTGTTCACCGACAACGACCAGACTGTCCTCATAACCCAACTCTGCTTGAATCTCTGTGATCCGGTCCTTGGGATAACCCGGCACAATCCGATCCACGAGGCTGTTACAGAACGTATTCGCTTTCTCCAGCCAGGCTGTAAACTCAGCACCAAGCTTCCACTGATCTGCATACTTCAATACAATTTCCTTGAGCGCATCTCCATTGCGGTCGATCAGCTCGCATGGAATGATAACCAGGCCCTTGTCTGGATCTCCATTAAAAAATTGAAAGCGCTTATACAGCAAAGCAGCCAGCTTACCTGGAAAGCTCTTTTGCGGGCGATCTTCCAGCCGATCCTCCGGCACGTAAGCAATTCCTGCCTCCGTCGTGTTCGATACGACAAAGCGCAGCTCCGGTTTTTGAGACAACGCCTCATATTCTGACCAATCTGAGCCGTAAGGGTTAAGCCCGCGGGTGACGCATTCCACCAAGGTATGCTCCTTCACGGCCTGCCCGTCTTTTATCCCTTCGAGAATAACCGTGTACAGACCATCCTGCTCATTAAGCTTCTCTACGAGACCTCCTGCCTGCGGCTGTACCACGACAACACCCGTATTCCAATCGGCTAGCTTATTCATTTTGTCAAATTGCCAATCTACAAAAGCACGCAGGAAATTCCCTTCCCCAAATTGCAGCACCCTCTCAGGATGCGGCTCTGTTACGATAAAGTTTTTTCTGTTTAGTTGGTCTAGTTCATCTACTTGTTTCATCCGGAGTAACCTCCCATAATTACCTTAATGATTTCAATCATATTCTATCACAATGCACACGTTAACAAAACAGTTTTCTCAATATTTTTGGTTTTTTGAAATATTAATGACAATAATATGAACACGTTAACATATGAAATTATGCAACTATTCGCGGAGCTATGACTATCTTCCTGTTGTTTCGCACCTGAACCAAGGCGGTTAAGGCTTATTAGAATAGATGCAAGATAGCACGGGCAGGATAACATTACTTACTAGGCAGGAGGAACATCTATGAAGACAATCGCAGATACCATTGTAGAGGTTTTAGTCAATGCTGGGGTCAAGCGAATTTATGGTATCGTTGGAGATTCCTTAAATAATATGGTCGATTCCATTCGCAGTGACGGTCAAATTGAATGGATTCATGTACGGCACGAAGAAGTGGCTGCCTTTGCAGCCGGGGCAGATGCTGATCTAAGCGGCAGCATTGCAGTATGTGCCGGTAGCAGTGGTCCCGGAAATCTGCATCTTATTAACGGATTATATGATTGTCACCGCAATCGGGTACCTGTACTCGCTATTGCGGCCCATATTCCAAGCGACGAAATTGGAAGCGAATATTTCCAAGCTACACATCCCGAGCATCTTTTCGGGGAATGCAGCCACTTCTGTGAAGTCATTACAACTCCACGACAAATTCCAAGAACCGTTACAATGGCTATACAACAGGCGGTTTCACGTTCAGGTGTCTCTGTCATTGTTCTTCCCGGCGATGTGGCCGCTTTAGCAGCAGAAAAGGCGCCTATTCCTGAACATGTCTACCATCCCACTACACCTGTGGTGCATCCATCAGCTTCGGAAATTTCCCGGCTGGCCGAGTATCTGAATCAAGGCAAACGAATCACTTTGTTATGCGGCTCCGGCTGTGCGAAATCCCACGAATTGCTCATGCAACTGTGCAACAAGCTGAAATCCCCTATGGTAGTTGCCCTTCGGGGCAAGGAATATCTGGAGTATAACAATCCTTATTATGCAGGCCTAACGGGGCTGATCGGGTATTCTTCCGGATACCATGCGATGATGGATTGTGACGTCCTGCTTATGCTCGGAACAGACTTTCCCTACAGACAATTTTATCCCGAAAATGCAGTTGTGCTGCAAGTGGATATTGAGCCTGCCCACCTCGGCAGACGCACTCCCTTAACGTATGGGCTGTGCGGGGATGTAAAAGTAACGTCGGAAATACTGCTTCCTCATTTAACGACAGAGCATGATTCCAAGCATTTGGAAAAAACCGTCTCCCGCTATACCAAGGTGCGTCAGGAGTTGGATGAGCTAGCGGTTGGTAAACCGGGTCATACACCAATCCATCCCCAATATCTCACCAAGGTCGTCAGTGACGCCGCGCATGAAAATGCCATTTTCACCTGTGATGTTGGTACTCCCACTGTATGGGCAGCACGTTATTTGCAAATGAACGGTCAACGCCGACTTATCGGCTCCTTCAATCATGGAACGATGGCAAGTGCATTGCCGCAAGCGATTGGGGCACAAGCCACTGAGCCTGACCGCCAGGTTATTGCTCTTTCTGGCGATGGCGGACTGACGATGCTGATGGGCGATCTGCTTACCCTGAAACAGCATCAGTTACCTGTAAAAGTCATTGTTTTCAATAATGGCGCCCTCGGTTTTGTTGAGCTGGAAATGAAAGCAGCCGGTTTTCTGGAAAATGGCACCGAGCTGGTGAATCCTGATTTTGGCGCTGTGGCGGAAGCTATGGGTCTCAAGGGAATTCGAGTCGAAGATCCGGCGATGTTGGAGGACGCGATTCAACAGGCATTGGCTCACATTGGCCCTGTAGTCGTGGATGTAGTGGTCAATCGTCAGGAGCTATCCATGCCGCCCAAGATTAATCTCAAACAGGCTGAAGGCTTTACGTTATGGATGATGAAAGCTGTGCTGAACGGGCGCGGTGACGAAATTGTTGAACTGGCGAAAACAAATCTTTTACGATAAAGCTGCCACACTCGCACATATTTTAACAAAAAAAGGACAGGAACAGCGCGTTATGCACTGAACCTATCCTTTTGGGTTCGCTTTTTTCCAACATCATCAAGTTTAACGTTGCCTGTCTGCTGTCGATTTCCGCTTCATGAGCGCGGTTTCCATAAATATAAGCTCGCCCTCGTTCAACGGTGACTGGACCCTTTCCAAAATACATGCGGCTCCACGAGCGCTAATCTGCTCAATCGGTCTTTTGACCGTCGTTAACGGCGGGGTCGTATACATCGAAAAGCCAATATCGTCAAATCCAATGACCGAGACATCGTCTGGTACTTTTAAGCCGTGCTCGAATACGGCGTTCATCGCCCCGATAGCCATATCATCGTTAGAGCAAAACACCGCCGTGGGCGGTTCCTTCAGGGAAAGCAACTGCTTCATCGCCTGGCTTCCGCTTTCGGTGTCATAATGGCCATGCATAATATATTCGTGCCGAATCGGCTTGCCACTGTCAATCAGCGCATTCATGAAACCCTCTCGCCGTTGCTGGGTGGACTTAAAGCCTTCTACCCCTTCAATGATCGCGATGCGCTCATGCCCGCTTTCAATGAGAAAGGAAACGGCCTCATAAGACCCTTCCTTATCGTTCGAAATGACATTCACAATGCCTGCTCCTGACACCTGCCGATTCAGCACGACGAGCGGAATGCCCTGACCAAGCACATGATAAATAAACGGGTTGTCCGCCTCGCTCTGACTCATCAGGATGATGCCATCAAAACGCTTGCGGTGAATGGCCGAAAAATCGGCGTAATCGTCAATCCCTCGCACAAACAGATTGTAATCCACCCCAATGACATGATTCACTCCACGGATGGTGTCTGCAAAAAAGCTGGAGCTTGTGCCTTCTGAAATACTGGTGAAAAACAGACCAATCGTATGCGAGCGCTGGAGGACAAGGCTTTTGGCGTTAAAATTCGGAATGTAATTGAGTTGCTCCGCCAGCTCCATAATTTTGCGTTTGGTATCTTCTTTGATCAAGGGGCTGTTGTTGAGCGCCCGGGAGACGGTCGTATGGGAAACATTCGCCAATTTGGCAATGTCTTTAATGGTAGCTGCCATAATACGTATCCTTTCTTTATTGAGGCTCTAAAAAATTATATACCCACCATACCACAAGAGCCGCCCGGAAAAGAAGACTTTCACAAATTATACGCGGTTATCAGCATGTCGACGCTGTAGCTCTTGAACCATTTCTGCATGTCTGCTGTCTGTCAGCTTGTACATTTTACCGATTACCAGCATGGCAATGAGCAGGGCAACAGCAGGATAGAGACACAGCAGCGCCTTAATTCCGAGCAGCGTTCCAGAGGTTTGAACCACATTCGGGACATACCCGATAAACGCCAGCCCGATACCGGAAAGAAAGCCGGATAAGGATTGAGCCAATTTGCGTGAAAAATTAAACAGCGAGTAAGTAATCCCTTCTTTCCGCTCCCCGGATGACCATTCACCATAATCAATGATATCGGAGACAAAGGCCCAGGTAACCCCGTTAGGAATACTAATACCAATGAACGAAATACTGGCTAGAATGGTGAAAATATATACATTCGATGGCATAAAGAAGTTCATAGAGTCGGCAATGACACTGACCAGCATCCCAAGCATGGCTGTTTTTCGTTTACCGAAGCGCCGCACCAGTTTGGGCAAGAACAACACACCCAGCAACGACGAACCAATAATAATAAAATTCATATAAGCCATTAATTCTACATGCCCCAAATTATATTCGGCAAAATAGATCAGCAGCGCGGACTTGATATTGTACGCGGATATGGTAAAAATCGTCATCAACACGAGTACCAACAGAGGCTTGTTGGTCGTAAAGGTATGCACGATCACGCCAAAAGAGAGTTTTTCCTTGGGACTTGACTGACTAACAATACGTTCCTTCGTTCCCCGATAGCATATCATAAAAGCGATCACACCAATGAATGACATGATTCCCATCACAATAGGATATCCCACATGATGGTTGGGAAACAGTAAAATAAGCGGCATAACGATGACACTGGTTACGAATAATGCTCCCAGTGAGCCTGCCTGACGGAAGGAAGATAATGAAGCACGTTGAATGGTATCCTGCGTAATAGCCGCCCCTAGTGAACCATACGGAATATTCACAATGGAATACCCAACTCCCCAGATCATATAGGACGCATAGGCATAAATAAGCTTGCCCGTTGGTGAGATGTTCGGCGAAATAAAGGTAAGAACCGTAAGAATAGCAAGGAGGACGCTTCCAACGATAAGAAAGGGTCTGAATTTCCCGCGTGGACCAATATGCTTGCGATAGTCGACAAAGGACCCGACAATAGGATCGCAGATGGCAGCAAACAGCTTGCTGACCAGAAAAATACCTGCGGCTGCTCCTGCTGAAACGCCTGCTACATCCGTAAAGAATTTCAACAGGTACAACTGTCCCAGATCAAACATGAATCCGTTTCCAAAGTCACCCATACCATAAGAAATCTTTTCTTTCAGGCTGATATGCTCACCTGTCTTGTTGTCAGTTTGGATGCTCTCCTGAACGATAGGCACTCCCATACCCTGCTCACTCCTCTATTTTTTGTGATTACTTTCACATTCTTAATGGATACGTATTCTGTTTTCAATCCACCTTACCCGGAGCTTGAACATACTCCAGGCAAGGGTATCTATTGAAATGTGAATTTACAAGTTCATCCTGTATAGCATCACTTGCTGTGTACCACCGTCGGGAAATTAAAATATTGCTTGGCATTGTTGTAGCTAATATTTTGTACCATCTCTCCAAGCAGCTCCAGATCCTCAGGCGCCTTGCCTTCTTGTACCCACGTTCCGATCAGATCACACAGTATCCGGCGGAAATATTCGTGCCGTGTGTAGGATAGGAAGCTGCGAGAATCCGTTAGCATACCGATAAAGCGAGACAGCACTCCATAGTTGGCCAGCAGCTTCATCTGCTCCTGCATGCCTTCGATATGATCGTTATACCACCATGCAGTGCCAAACTGGATTTTCCCTGCTGTTCCGCCGGACTGGAAGCAGCCTGCAAGACTTGCCAGCACCGGATAATCAACTGAGTTGAGCGAATATAAAATAGTTCGCGGCAGACCACCTGCCAGCTCCTGTGCGTCCAGCAATGCCGCCAGCGGACGAGCGATGGAGCCGTCATTAACCGCATCATAGCCTGTATCTGGTCCCAAGCGCCGGAACATGGCAGTGTTATTATTACGCAGCGCGTGAATATGGTACTGCATAGCCCAGCCATGCTCTGCATACTGTTTTCCAAGGAATACCAGAACGTACGATTTGTATTTCGCTTCTTCTAATGGAGTTACATTACCTTCCTCCAGCGCCTTGCTGTATATCGTTGCCGCTTCCTCACGTGTCGTTTCTTCATAAACGACTGTATCCAGCGCATGATCGGACACCCGTCCTCCGACAGCATGGAAGTGACGTACCCGGCTCGCCAGCGCGTTCAAAAACCCTTCCAGACCGGAAACATCCAGTCCGCTCACTTCACCCAATCGAGCCACCCAGGGCTGGAATGTCTCACGATTAATCTCCAGCGCTTTGTCCGGACGGAAGCTTGGCAGTACAGCCACCGGAAAATCAGCCAGCTTGCCGATTTGCTTATGATATTCGAGATGGTCCGTCGGATCATCGGTAGTGCACACAACGGTTACCTTTGAATTCACAATCAGATCACGTGCCCCAAAGCCCTTTCCTTGCAGCTTTTGGTTCACCTTTTCCCAAATTACAGGCGCATTCTGTTCGTTCAACAGCTCATGGACACCAAAAAAGCGCTGAAGCTCCAAATGCGTCCAATGATACAGCGGGTTGCCGATCAGTGTAGGTACGGTTTTGGCCCAAGCCAAAAATTTGTCATAGTCTTCCGCATCTCCGGTAATCAGGCGTTCTTCAACTCCATTGGCCCGCATGAGTCTCCACTTGTAATGATCCCCGTACAGCCATGCTTCCGTAATGTTTTTGAACGTTTTATTTTCGTAAATTTCCTGTGGACTTAAATGACAATGATAGTCGAGAATCGGCAAATCCTTGGCGTACTGATGATACAAAATTTCAGCAGTCGGATTGCTCAACAAAAAGTTGTCGTCTAAAAATGCTTTGGTCATGGCTCATTCATCCCTTCTATAATCATGTTTCCTGATAATTGTTAACGTGAACAAAAATGAATTCGATCTTTCTGCTATCCAGTAATAGCATTCAATGACGCATAGCAGGTTACCTGATTATATCAGATCAAACCGCTATAATACGATACCTGTATGTCGAATCACCCTTGATTACTTCTCCTTAAATTTAATGTTTACGTTAACAACAATTATATTGTAACCGCTATCCTTTGCAGAGGAAAGTGATTTTTATCATGAGAAGGAGCAAAAAAAAGACCTGGCCTCAGCTTCAGCAGATCTGTTTACTCCGTCCAACTTTATTTTCAGACTATAGCGCGGCTTGCACAGACTCTATATTCATTTTTTTGATTTTCCCTCTTGAACCGCTCTTTGAAAACGTTTTTATAAATTTTCAATCTTTTTCAGAAAATATTTCTCTTGAAAATACCAGTTTATGTATTATAATTGTAATATACAACCAATGTTTTACATTGAAAGTAAGTCATTATCATATTCCAAAAGAAGAGGTGATCGCGTTGAGCACAAAAGTGCAAGCTATCCATACTAAAACCGGTACAAAAGGAGCTGACCTCGTTGTCGATTGCTTGATTAAACAAGGTGTAACACACATTTTTGGTATTCCAGGTGCCAAGATTGACTCGGTATTTGATGTCCTTCAAGAACGCGGCCCGGAGCTGATCGTATGCCGTCACGAGCAAAATGCCGCCTTTATGGCAGCTGCCGTCGGTCGCCTAACGGGTAAACCTGGCGTATGTCTCGTTACCTCCGGCCCCGGTGCATCGAATTTGGCTACAGGACTTGTCACCGCAAATGCGGAAAGTGATCCCGTCGTCGCTCTTGCTGGTGCAGTTCCAAGATCCGAACGTTTGAAGCGCACCCACCAATCCATGGATAGCGCCGGGTTATTCGAGCCTATCACCAAATACAGTGTGGAAGTGGAGCATCCCGATAGTGTGCCAGAAGCCATTACCAACGCATTTCGGATTGCGACCTCAGCACAGCCTGGAGCAACCTTTGTAAGTCTACCCCAGGACGTTTTGACTTCGTCATCCGAAGTAACCGCCATTGAGAAGCTTTCCCTCCCACAGCTTGGAACCGCACCAGCCGGACTTATCAAACAAGTAGCTGGCCAAATCAGCCATGCCAAGTTACCTGTTCTCTTACTCGGTATGAAAGCCAGCACTCCCGAAGCTACAACAGCCATCCGCGCACTCATTCAGAATACAGATCTGCCTGTCGTTGAAACCTTCCAGGCTGCCGGAGCCATTTCCCGCGAACTGGAGGAACATTATTTTGGCCGAGTGGGCTTGTTCCACAATCAGCCGGGTGACATGCTCCTTGGAGCCGCAGATTTGGTGCTGACCATTGGCTATGACCCCATTGAATACGATCCGAAAAACTGGAACATTCCTGCAAACCGAACCCTGATTCATCTGGATGATCATCAGGCGGATATCGACCATGATTATCAACCGGATTACGAACTGATCGGGAATATAGCTCTGATCGTGCGCAGTCTCGCAGAAGAATTGCCTGCATTAAAGCTGTCTGAAACCTCATGCGCCCAACTGAACCGTCTCCGCCACGATCTAAACGAACAAGCTGCCGCCCCTGTCCGCAAGCACGACTATCTGGTTCATCCATTACAATTCATTCGTACTCTGCGCAGCCTGATTGATGATCATGTCACGGTCACCTGCGATGTGGGTTCCCACTACATTTGGATGGCCCGGTATTTCCGATCCTATGAGCCGCGTCGCCTTCTGTTCAGTAACGGGATGCAGACGCTGGGTGTAGCTCTTCCCTGGGGCATTGCTGCCACTCTCGTCAATCCTGGTCAAAAAGTCGTTTCCATTTCCGGCGACGGAGGATTTCTTTTCTCATCCATGGAGCTTGAAACCGCCGTACGTCTCAACTCCCCACTTGTACACATCGTATGGAGAGACGGCACCTACGACATGGTCGCTTTTCAACAACGGATTAAATATGGCAGAACCTCCGGCGTAGAATTTGGAGATGTGGATGTCGTAAAATATGCCGAAAGCTTCGGGGCAACCGGATTGCGTGTGCATTCCCCTGAAGAACTGGAAAGCGTATTGCAACAGGCACTACATACCGATGGCCCCGTGGTCGTCGATATTCCGATTGATTATCAGGATAATATCCAGCTGGGACGTAAACTGCTGCCCAATCAGTTAAACTGACTTCACAGTTGCCCAAACGTGACGACTTGGTGACAATGAATGGCGTTTAACATTTTTTATGAAAAAGAAAGAAAATAAATGCATCCAATCACAAAAGGAAGTGTATTTCCATGACCGTTGCAGAACTGGAAACAAAGCAAAAAACTGATCATGATATTTATCAAACGTCCACCATGCTCGCTTTATTGGATGGTCTTTATGACGGAGTCGTTACCTTCAAGGAACTGCAAAAGCACGGGGATTTCGGGCTCGGCACCTTCGATCAACTGAATGGTGAGATGATTGCGTTTGATGGCGAATTTTATCACTTGCTTCCAGACGGTACGGCCCATCGTGTAAAACCGGAAGAGACAACTCCCTTTTCCACTGTCACCTTTTTCCGCGAAGATTTCACATATACTATTGACCATCCCATACATCGTGAAGAGCTGGAAGCCCTGCTGCTAAAGCTGTTTCCAAGTCGTAATCTGTTCTACGCCTTCCGTATGGATGGCACTTTTCGTGAAGTGAAGACACGCACCGTGCCTCACCAAGTGAAGCCTTACAAACCTTTTATCGAAGCGACCAAATCACAGCCCACCTTCACTTTTAACGACGCTTCCGGCGTAATTACCGGGTTTTGGACACCTGCATATGCTCAAGGAATTGGAGTGGCCGGGTTCCATTTGCACTTTATTAACGACGAGCGTACCGGAGGCGGGCATGTCTTTGATTTTGTTGTCGACAAGTGCACAATCCGTGTTTGTCAAAAATCCAATCTGCACCTCGTCCTGCCCAATACACTCGATTATTTGACCGCCAATCTGTCCAGAGAAAATCTGGAGAAAGAAATCGCCATTACTGAGGGTGCGCAATAATCACAGGGTATGACTCATGAAGATACAATGGAATTTGTTATAAATGAGATTCTACCTCCTACAGAAACCAAAAGATCGCAGCCCGGAAGAGATGCTTGATGCTCTCCGGCTGCGATCTTTTTAATAGAGTATTTTGCATAAATCCTAAGAACGATTTCAAATCAGCAATATATTGATCGAAACGGTTTAGTGCGTCTATATATTGTACTTTCGAGCATTGGGGCTCCCCCTCAGGAGAACCGCTATATAACAGAAGTTACGGCTTATTTAACATGTAATGATCCTGCACTCAATATTCCCGCTACACGCTGAGCGTCGAAAATACGGGAAAGCTCCTCGACTGCCGTCAAGTACAGCAGACCGTTGCCTTCCAGCTTGGCAGAATGGCCGAGCGGAATGGTGCGTTTGATCAGCTGGGCGTATAGCTCCGGCTCGGTGAGATTCCGTTCAAAGCTCGCGTTCGCCAACGGCTTAATCAGCGCCAAAACCCCAGCCACATGTGGAGTAGCCATTGAAGTACCGCTGAAGGTCGCGTATTTTCCTCCCGGAATGGTAGACAGAATATCTTCTCCCGGCGCAACCAAATCCACCTCATTGTTGGAGTTGCTGAAATCGGAAGCATGTCTGTCAAAGTTTACAGCGCCTACGCTGATCACCTCATTATAGCAGCCAGGATAGCCCAGCTCGTCCGTTCTGTCGTCACCGTCACCCTCATTACCTGCTGCGCAGACGACCAAAATATGGTTCGCTACCGCCTTCTGCACCGCTTCATGCAGCTCAGGCACGTCCTCGGGGCCGCCAAGCGACATCGAGATGATATCTGCCTTTTGCTCAATCGCATAATGAATCCCCTGAATGATCCAGTCGTATTGACCGGAGCCTTGCTTGTTCAGCACCTTGATAATGAGTAAATCCGCCTCCGGGGCGACACCCACCACACCATCCTCATTTTCTGCTGCCGCGATTGTACCTGCCACATGCGTACCGTGACCGTTGTAATCCGTAAAAATGTTTGGATCACTGTCATCATCATCCGTGAAGTTCCGGCCACCAATAATGCGTTCCTTCAAATCAGGATGGTTCGCATCACAGCCCGTATCCAGTACTGCCACCTTCACTCCCTGGCCTCGGGTTCGGCTCCACATCGCAGGGGCCTGAATCAGCTCCACCCCTCGCGGTATTTCATTCACCTGTCGCTCCTGCTTGATCACTTGGTAAGGAATGATATGCACTTTGCGTTCCATCCTATTCCCTCCTTCATGGATTCAATCGGAAACCATCCGTCTCTGAAACTTTGAAAACCTCTACTGAAGCTCTTGTTCGAGGTTACTATATTCTAGCAATTTTTGGAAATCTTGAACATCCCCTTTTTGCTTATTTTTGTAAAAAAACAAGCATCCCCCATATCCATGGAGAATGCCTATGTATAGTGGTGCCTGAGCAACTACAGCATCAAGTGTCAGCCTGACAACGAATCCGCTTGAAGCTCAACCTTGGACAACAGCGACTTGTGCTGCCATTTCCGACCTTTCCAGCGCAGGTAGTGGAAAATGCCTCGTACCCACTCATCGCAGGCATGCGCAATCCACACCCCAAGCACACCATATCCCAGATGAATACCCAGCACATATGCCAATGGAATTTTGATCCCCCACATCGAGATGATCGCCATCATCAAGGGAAACTGTACATCCCCCGCCGCCCGCAAGGAGTTAATGACGACATGGTTGAACACACGGCCCGGCTCCAGCAATATACAGAACAGCAAAATCGCTGCCCCCAGTTGAATAATCGCCGGCTCATCCGAAAAGATCGCCATCACTTCATATCGGAAAAAGGATACCCCCACAATCACCGCAATCGTAATGACCAGTGACCATTTCAGGCTACGCAGCAGTTGGTGATACGCCTTCTCCTTATCTCCTGCACCTATCAGGCGAGCAACAATAATTTCCGTCCCCTCGCCCACTGCCATGCCGAACACCATAAAAAAGTACACAATCGTATTCGTATAAAAATGAGTAGCAATCGCCGTTGTGCCCATGAAGCTGACAAACCGGGTCACCATCATTTGGCTGAGCTGATAAGACAACCATTCCAGTCCCGCCGGGATGCCGATTTTCAGGATGGCCACCAGCTTGCTCCATTGAAGCTGTACATAATACTGGAGGCGAATCGGCGCACTTACACGTTTGTACAGCAATATAAAAATCCAGACACAGGCTACAGCGCGGCTAATTACTGTTGAAATCGCTGCTCCAGCCACGCCCATTTGCGGCAGACCAAACCAGCCGTAAATTAGCAACGCATTCCCCACAATATGCAAAATGTTCATACCAATGCCCACGATCATCGTATCTTTCGTAAAACCGTGTGAACGAATCACCGGACCTGCGGTTAGCATAAGCGCTTCCAGAAACAGCGAACCCCCTGCCAGCATCATATAGATCTCGGCATTTTCCTTAATCGTCGGGGTAATATGGTAAAAGGACAGCAGAAAATCCCGGCTTACAATAAACATCAAGCTCAGCGCCAAACCGAATACCAGATTGAAGGTCAGGGCCGAGGCCGTTACACGGCTCGCATCCACATGCTTTTGCGCACCCAATAGCTGAGCGATGATGACACCTACTCCAAGACCAAGCAGATTGAACAAAATAATCGTAAATTCAATCAGCTGTCTCGACACACCCACAGCTGACACAACCTCGTCCGACACATGGCTCAGCATGAACGTATCCACGCTACCCATTAAGATATGAAACAGCATTTCTATAAAGATCGGCCAAGTGATTGCAAAAACTGTCATCGTTTTCACGACTTGTGCTTGCTTGGAGCCGCTTTCCTGCGAAAGTGACATACTTCTGTATTCCTCCCAGATGTGAACCCTGTATATGCTCGGACATTCATATGGATACCGCTTACTCAATCATAAAAAGTCATGTGCCTCTTCTCATTTTTATAATATTCCAGGCGATCCTGCAATTGTCCTGTATGGAATTCAAACTTATGTCCGTCCGGATCTGTAAAATAGACTGACCTTTTGTCCTGTTCATTCCGCTCTCGTCCGGGCAAAATTGTGACATTGAAAGCTCTCAGCTTGTTAAGCATATCCTCAAAATCCGCTTCCGCTACCGAAAATGCAACATGCGTATAGGAATGATGAATTTCATTTCTCGGAATATCCTCCTCCACATTGAGAGCCAGCCACATGCCCAGACAGTCCAGATAAGCTAGCTTACGTCCTTTGACAAGCAGCTTTCCATCTAATACATTTTGATAAAAATGTATCGACTTCTCCAAATCTGACACCGAAAAGCAAATATGATTCCATCCTTGTATACTCATATTACCCTATTCCTTTCAGCGAACCCTGTTCAGCCAATAAGTCCACGCTTCTGTATATTGATCGAAGCCTCCCCTCCATCATGCCTCTGATTCACTACGCGACTGACGCTACGATTCATCGCTATGATTCAATCCGTTCGCCAGCCGCACCTGCTTTAAAAAGAAATCTTTTCATGCTCCGCATAAATTTCAAGCGCACGCTCCATTTTATGGACATAGTCCTCATCCTGACTGGTACACAGGAACGTAATGTGTCCCTCCTGCGATTGACCTGCTTTTGCCGGAGATACCAGCAAATTGCGCTCAGACAGCACCTGTTTTAACCGTCTGACCGTTCCCTGACTCCCGTCGATTAGCTGAATATGGGAAGGCAGCAGCCCCTTCAAGATCTCCTTATAAAAAGGATAGTGTGTGCACCCCAAAACGACCGTACCGTATAAGGTCAGATCGAACGCAGACAGCTTGCGGTTAAAATATTCAGCCATTATTGTCCGGTCAAAATGTAACTGCTCACAATAATGCACCAGCTCGGGCAAGGGCAACGAATCTACACTTCCATGATCGTCAACTCTGGACACCAGCGCTGCAAAACCGGATTGTTTTAATGTCAACGGCGTCGCTAACACCAGCACTCTTTTACCATTCGCTCGATTCATCTCCACCGCAGGCTTCACGGCCGGCTCCATGCCAATGATCGGAATATCGTATTCGTTCCTCAGCTCCGCAACCGCGATACTCGTGGCTGTATTACAGGCAATGACCAGCGCCTTAACATCCTCTTTTAAAATCGTTTGTACCGAAGCCTTGACGTATCCGCACACCTCCTGCGGTGTTTTCGTCCCGTAAGGAACATGAAGCGTATCCGCCAAGTATACAAAATTTTCGTTTGGCAGCCGTCGTAAGGCCTCAGATAATACTGTAATTCCACCCAATCCTGAATCAAAAAAACCAATCTTCAAGCTACTCACCTTTTTTCGTTCATCTGATGTACCTATTCTGCTGACTACATGGTAATTTCATTTTCGCCTATGGAATCCATTCTTCTAACTCAGCTCATACTTAAATTTTACCGCAAAACTGATATTTTGCAAAAGAAACACATGAATTTTACAGTGAAAAAAATTAAGTAGCTTATTAAAATTAATTTAATATAAAAGTGTTGACAGATATTATCTTTATATTGTAATATTACGAGGTAAATGACTTACTTAACTTACCTAGGGGGAAATAAATCATGTCTAAAGTACTATTTGTCAAAGCTAATGATCGTACAGCCGAAGAATCGGCAACCGTTAAATTGTATAACGCTTTCGTGGAAAGCTACAAAGCTTCCCATCCATCCGATGAAATCACTGAACTGGACCTGTTCTCCGTCGAGCTTCCTTATTTGAACGCCAACATGATTAACGGCATGTTCAAATCCGCTAGAGGCTTGGAGCTGAACGCTGAAGAAGCTCGCCTGACGGGCGTAGCTAACGGCTACCTTGATCAATTCCTGGCGGCAGACAAAGTCGTATTCGCTTTCCCGCTTTGGAACATGACGATTCCAGCTGTACTGCATACTTACATTGACTACCTGAACCAAGCTGGTAAAACGTTCAAATACACTGCTGAGGGTCCAGTTGGTCTCGTAACTGAAACTAAAGTAGCCCTGTTGAATGCAAGAGGCGGCGTATACTCCGAAGGCCCTGCTGCTGCTGCTGAAATGTCTTTGAACTTCATGAGCAACATCTTATCCTTCTTCGGTGTGAAAGACATCGTGAAGGTTGTACTGGAAGGACATAACCAAGCTCCAGATCAAGCACAAGCCATTGTTGAAGCTGCTGTACAAAGTGCAACAGAAGCTGCAAAATCCTTCTAAATCCATATATATGACAGAAGAGGATATCCGCCCCTATTTGGGATGGATATCCTCTTATTTGTTATGCAATACCTTGTATATTAAGGAATAAACTGCTGCACGATTTTAACAACCTTACCCTCACGCAACGTTACATGGTATGGAAATTGGCTGAGATCCAATACATCTTTTTTGGCAAAATCTTTTTCAAACTGTGCCAAAGGGATGGATTCATTCCATTTTACATCTGTATCTTCTATGCGACCTGTATGATCATAAATTTGTACCTCTACCGAAGCATCTGGGGCAACCTGGTACACGTCATTTTGCACGGAATTATTCACGATGTAGTAACCGTCTGGTGCTCCGTCCAATCCTGTGTTTCCTTCATGCTCCAAGAACGCCTTGTCTGCTGCCTTACCTTCATACCATTCAATCGGATCTGCCGACAAATAGATTTGTCCGTTATGCATCTCCAATTGGTTTATATATACGGTCTCCTGATTTTCAGCAGGTGTTACGGGCGTGTAGCCTTGTGCTGTTGCTCCCACTGCCGTCATCAGCATCATCATTAAAGCCAATATTGTCCATTTCGAAGCTAGTCTCATCATGTCTGATCTCTCCTTACCGTCTGGGTATGTACACGGTGTCTGTAAGCTTCATTACCCTTATGCACTTACTATAAACGTTGTACGGTTAAAAAGTGTATCAGAACCATAAAAAAGAAGTTACGATTTTTTAAGACTTGGTCTTAAAACTTGCTTACATGTCTTATCTACGGCTTTTTATTTGATCAATCCGACCTGACGTGCCTGTTCTTCGGTGAGAATAAACTCTTCATTTTGCCATACCTCGTCCTCTTTGGTTACAGCGAACATACTCATAATCTCTGTCCAGATTCCTTTGTCGGCAGCTTCCTTTTGCGTAATGATAATTTTCATAGCTGCTCCTCCTCTTGTAAAATATATTCAATCCGCAAGCTTGTCCTGAATTTGCCTAATCATTGTTCTGTTTATAACATATGTACCCTTTTTCAGCCGAAATTATTCGTATCTTAAGTGTCCATACGATCATGCACCATAACAAGCCACCATCGAACTTCAATCAATGGTGGCAATCATGTTGACTTATGATGTAAAGGATACTAATAGTTTAGTAAGAAATATTCATAATTTCAGTAAATGATAGTATTAATATTCTATTTTTTGAACTGATGTGCTCCATGTTTCAAAAGGCAGCTTGCTTTTGGGCGAGTATATTTGACTCATAATTATTGAACGATCTTCCATAGGCAAAGCAATTTGTTCATATATAAATTGGTCGTCAAATCCGATGATTGCTGCTTCTTCTTTTGTACATGCGTAGTAGACTGCATCAGGTCTTGCCCAATAAATGGCCCCAATACACATTGGACATGGTTCACAGCTTGTATAGATCACACAACCATTTAATTGAAAATCATTTAAATGCTTACATGCTTCTCGTATAGCCTGTACTTCTGCATGTGCTGTAGGATCGCAGTACGAGGTAACTTCATTAACCCCTCTTCCGATAATTTTCCCATCCTTAACTACAATGGCACCGAACGGGCCACCATGACCAGAAACAACATTTTGCTGGGCTAACTGGATTGCTTGAGTCATTAAGTTTTCATTACTCACGGGATCATCCTCCTGCTATTCATTTCAAGGTCATTCATCCAATAAAAACGATAGTATCAGCCTTGTGTTAGTTTTAACCCTTGGTTCATGCCTTTTTCGGCCACTCGCCAACAAATTCAGCCTTATCATAGGCAAAGAAGTCTTTCAGAATCTCATCTCGATCATCGATGAATAGCTGATCTGCTACTGCCGACGCGAGCTTGGGTATAGCAAATCTCATGCCAGAAATGGCAGAAGCCGAGAGCCCGCAGCTGACCAAAGCAGCATAGTTAAAAGCAAACAGTCCATTCAGCAGTTTTGGGTCCTTGTCATCGCGGCTCGAGAAAGCAAAGCCCGGACTCAAATAAGGATGTGCATCAAGCAAGGGATTAGCTACTGCTTTCGGGGCCTTATAGCGGTCTGCCCAACGAGCAATGTGGCTTTCGACAAGCCTCAACTCCGGTCGCAAAGCCGGATCAGAGAGGAGACCTGTGCTGATAACAAGAAAATCAAAGGTAAATTTGCCTTGAGGCACAGTTACTGTCGCCCCTTCGTCCGCAGCCTCCACATCAAGCCATGGCGCACCCAAATGCAATTGGAAACCGGGCCATGAAACCGCGCGCTCAAAGGTGTCATTGGTCGGCGGCTGACTGTGCTTGAAAAAATGGGCGATCACCGCATATTTCTCGGCATCCGACAGCGTAGCAAACCGTTCAATCATGCCGGACAATTCCATTTGACGGATCGGGTTGATCCTGGGCAGTTCCTTTCGGCGAACAAAAATATGGACCTCAGCCACTCCTTCGGCTAGTGCGAAATTGGCATTATCAAAGGCCGAAGCCCCACCGCCCAATATAGCGATTCTCTTACCTTTCAGCGAATCAAAATCAATGGTTTCCGAGGTGTGGGCATATAGGCGGTGCGGCAGTTTATCAGCAATCACGGGCGGAACATACCATTCTCCGCCGCCCTGAATACCGGTGGCCAACACAACCTTGCGGGCCAGCAATTGAGCAGATGGCGCTCCCGCCCCTTCGATATGCAGGCGGTGAACCCCACCCTCCACGGGCTCGATCTGCTTCAGCCTGACCTCATTAACCACAGGCAGATCAAGGATTTTTCGATACCAGCGCAAGTAATTCATCCAGTCGCTCCGCGGAATCTTGACCACCTCTTCCCAGCCTTTCTGCCCGGCTTGTGCCTCCCACCAGGAGCGAAAGGTCAGCGAAGGAATCCCCAGGTCGATGGAGGTCAAATACTTGGGTGTTCTCAACGTCACCATGCGGGCATAGGTTTCCCACGGTCCTTCGGAGCCTTCCTTGTTTTCGTCGATAACGAGAATGTTGGAAACACGTTCTCGCAAAAGGCCGAAGGCTGCGCCCAAACCACATTGTCCGCCGCCGACGATCACAACGTCATAGACATGCCCCTCAGGATGGCTCAGGGGGCGAACCCAGTTAGGTCCCCTGAAGTTGAGATACGAAAGATCGGTTATTACCCGTTCGTTTAAAGCCTTTAGGCTCATGCTTGCTCATTCCTTTCTGCTATAAACGTCCAATGCGGCCTGCGAAGCAGCTCCGATATGAACGGGGACGCGATGACGGAGCAATGCGGCCTCAAGCGCTCCAAGCAAGTGCAGCACATTTTTTTTATTGCAGCTATACCCCATAGTGCCGATCCGCCATATTTTCCCTTTGAGCGACCCGAACGAGCTGGCGATTTCAATGCCGAATTCGTGAAGAAGCATCGTCCGAACAGATTCGCCGTCAACGCCGTCCGGTATATTAACGCACGTAACCATCGGCATCTTGCAGCCAGGATCGCCAAACAGCGTTAATCCCATCGCACGAATTCCAGCCACCAATGCCGCTTCATGCTCCAGATGGCGGGCAAAACGCTGCTCCAACCCTTCTTCCAATACGAGACGCAAGCCTTCCCGCAGGGCGTACAGCATCGAAGTCGCTTCGGTATGATGGTTTAATCGGATTGGACTCCAATAGTCCTGAAGCTGACTTAAATCCAGATAATTACTTTGAATTCTTTTACCGCTCCAACCAGTTTCCGTCTGGGGTTCGCGCAGCCCACGTTCGATTCGTTTTCGCTTCAATATTTTCGCTTCTGCCCGCTCATTATAGGTAACAGGTGCCATGCCTGCCGGAACGGAAAGACATTTTTGTGTTCCTCCGATCACGGCATCCAGCATCCACTCATCCGTCGCAACCTTCGTTCCACCGACTGTCGCAACCGCATCGACGACGAGAAGAACATCCAACTCCCGGCAAGCTTTCCCTATTTCCTTCAGCGGCTGCATACGTCCTGTCGATGTCTCGCCGTGGACGAGCGCCACAATATGCGGACGCTCTTGACGAATCCTTTTCACCACTTGCTCCGGATCAAAGACTTGCCCCCATTCCTGCTCCATGGTAGAGATCTCGGCTCCGCAGCGTTCCGATATTTCTACCAACAAATGGCCGAATCTGCCGTAGATCGGAACCAATACACGGTCACCCGGTTCAATTAAGCTCGTCAGTACAGCTTCGATACCGGAACGAGATGTACCGTCAACCGAATATGCCCAGTGATTGTTCGTTTGGAACAACGCCCTGATCATGTCCATCGTTTCATTCATGATGTCGGTAAATTCTGGATCAAACTGCCCCAAGATCGGGAACGACATCGCCCGCAGCACACGCGGATCCACCTCCACCGGTCCGGGGGTCATGATTGTACGAGGGGACGGTGACAGATCACGATACGTTTTCAAAGCGCTCCCCCCCTGTCATAGGCCAATACATACAAGAAATCGGTTAGTACGGAAACACCAGCAGCAAGCTCCTTCGTGGACGTGTATTCATCGGGAGAGTGGCTGATGCCGCCGCGGCTAGGAACAAATACGAGTGCGGTTGGACAGACGGACTGCATCACTTGCGTATCGTGACCGGCACCGCTGAACATGCTGAGAAAGCTCAAATTTCTATGCATACAAATATGTTCCACCATTCGAGTCAGTTCTACGTCCATCATGACCGGCTCTGCGTTCATCCATTGGCTGAGGGTCAGCATAAGCCCTCGTCTGGCTGCAACTTCTTCGAAGCTTATTTTCACGGCTTGACAAAAAGCGGACAATGCCATAGAATCCGAATGCCGCACATCAAGTGTAAACGTGACTTTGCCGGGAATCACATTAGATAGACCAGGGATCACTTCCAAGCTTCCTACGGTCGCTACCATCGGGGAGCCGTAGCTTTGCGCCAGCCCTTCGAGCAACTGAACCATTTCGGATACGCCCACAAGCGCATCTCGCCGCAAGGCCATCGGCGTCGTTCCCGCATGATTTGCTTCGCCTGTGACCTCGCACGTAAACCGCTTTTGCCCAACAATGCCTTTGACCACCCCAATCCCCTTCTCTTCCCGTTCAAGAACCTTTCCCTGCTCGATATGAAGCTCGATAAACGCTTGGATATCGTCCCGTTTTGCAGCGCGCCCCGCCTTGGAACCAAATCCTGCCGACATCATCGCTTCCCTTAAACTAACGCCTTCGGAGTCGCATATTTCCGGTACTTGATCGACCGAATAACGTCCTGAAACATTACCGGAACCCCAGTATGTTAACGGAAATCGGCTTCCTTCTTCTTCACAGAACGAGACGATCTCAAGGTTGCATTTCGGTCTTCCGTATCGTTCCAATAAAAACTGAAGAGCTGCTAACCCTGCGGCAATGCCGAAAGCCCCGTCATATTTGCCTCCATTTATGACGGTATCTATATGGGAGCCTGTCAGAATCGTTCCCCCATTCGGTTCCGTTCCTTCAATTCGTCCATAAAGGTTCCCCACTTCATCAAAGTAAACCTTAAGCCCGGCTTGCTTCATCCTGTCGTTTAGAGCCGTTTGCGCTTGTTTCCAGGAATTCGAGTATAGAAACCGGGTAATACCTCCCCCGCCGTCTGCACCATATTCGGATAACCAATGCAATGTTTCTTCGATAGAAGCAGCTAATCGATTGATATCCGGCAGCTCTTGCGGTAAGCGAGGTATGACATTGTTCATCATCTATCCCCCCCTTTACGTTTGAATGGATGCAGCAGCATTCCCTTTCTCGACAGCGAAACTCCTTCGCCCAACCTATATACCACTTCACCACGGCATAAAGTGGCAGTTACCCGGCAGTTCAATTGCCTGCCAACATAAGGACTATGCTTATGACGGTAATACAAATCATTCGCGGCCAAGGTATACGGACTGTTCAAGTTGAAAATCGTCAAATCTGCATCCATTCCTACTTGAATCGTACCTTTGCGGGGAAATAGACCAAAACGGCGGGCCGGATTTTCAGACAGCAGCCGAGATAACAAGGGTAAAGGAATCTTTCGTTTCAGGTGTCCTTCATCCAGAATCAGTTCCATCGAGCTCTGTGCTCCGGAAATGCCTCCCCAAGCTTGAAACCAGTCGTCGGATCGCTTTAACTCGGTCGGACACGGTGAATGATCCGAAGTGATCATGTCTATCTTCCCGGCAGCAATTGCCTTCCACATCTCTTCCCGTTCCGCTTCGGACCGGAGCGGCGGGGCACATTTCGAAATAGTTCCGAGGGACCCCATATCATCACAGGTCAGCATCAAGTAATGAGGGCAAGTTTCCAACGTCACATTCATGCCTGTGCGTTTTGCCTGATCAATCAGCTCTACGGCTTGAGGATTGCTAATATGCACGAAATGCAGCGCGCAACCTGTCTGCTTCGCATAAAATAGCGCACGATGAACGGCTTCCAATTCCGCAAGTACCGGCCGGGATGCCGCATAATCGCGAAACCCGGTTTTGCTGGCATGCTGCGCTTCAGCGCCAAGCCCCGCTACCAGCGGCTCACTTTCTGCATGAAGGGCAAGAATACCGCCAATTGCAGCAATTTGCTGCATCCCCTCATATAAAGTAACATCATCGACTCCCCGGAAAATATCCTCTCCTTCTCCTCCCGGGTCGGACATAAAGGCTTTGAATCCGACAACTCCTGCCTCCGCCAAGGCTTCTAGTGATTTCAGATTTCCTGGTACAAGTCCTCCCCAGAACGCATAATCAACGTACGACTGACCATAGGCCAAAGCCGATTTTTGATTTAATGCGCTTAATGAAGTTGTAGGCGGCCGGCCATTTAGAGGCATGTCAATGTAGGCGGTGCATCCACCCGCAGCGAGCGATGCCGATCCACTGACAAAACCTTCCCAATCACCTAATGCCGGCTCGTTGAAATGAACATGAACATCTATCATTCCAGGCAGTACAAACTCTCCGCTTGCATCAATGACTTTGCATTCCTGCGATGGCTCCAGCAATTGCCGGAGTACGTGGATTTTTCCATTTTTAATTCCGATATCAAGTGCATATACCCCATCTGGCAAAACGACTTGGCCTCCACGTATGATAACCTCTAAACACTCCGTCATAATCCATGCACCCACTTAACAAAAATACAGTATTTTGTTTCAATTCATCAGCTTCCCCGGTACGTGCTGTAGCCGCCAGGAGCTACAAGCAGCGGAACATGATAATGGCTGCCCGCATCACTCACACCGAAACGAATTGGAATGCACTCCAGAAAAGGGGGTTCTTTCCCGGCCAAGCCCTTCTCCCGAAAATAATCGGCAACGTAAAAAACCAGCTCATACTGCCCCACCTTCAACTCGCCGCCTGACAGCAGAGGCGCATCCAGGCGTCCGTCCGCATCGGTTACGACAGAACGCAGCAGCCTCCGTCCCTCCTCACCGCCGATTTCCCACAGCTCGAGCTTCATTCCGGACGCCGGTGTGCCGCAGGACACATCTAGCACGTGGGTAGTTAATTTTCCGTCGTTAGGGCTCGTAATCAAGTTGCTTAATCGAAATTGGGCAATCTTAAATACTTCCTTCAAGGCCAGCATTCTCTCTTTATCCCATTCGCCATCAAGCCGTTGGCCCAAGGCGGCATAAATCGAATCTGTATTCATGCCGCGTACAGCTATAATGAAAGGAAATCCGAATTTATCCTTGTAGGCCTGGTTGCTGGCCCTAAATTGTTCATAAACCTCTGGAGAAAGCTCATCCAGGCCAGCGCCCCGCTGCTCATTAACGGAGACCTCCGTCATTTTCAGCTTGCCAGCAAGATCAGGGTGAGCGCAGAGCAGGGCAAGTTGTTCATCAAGTGAAGATTGCTCCACCGCCTCTTCTAATTTACTGGACAATTTCCCAAAAGAAGCAAAAGGATGGGATATCCATGCGCGTTCCGCCACCCAAGGCGAGTGCTCGAACACCCATCCCAGCGCATCGACAAACTGCTCTCTATTCATTCGATTAATAGAATTCAAGGATAATTTCATTTTGCTCCCCTCATATGCTTTTGCAGTTGTTTTTTCAATTATTATAATTTTCCAATTTTCAAGAATTTCCTTTAGGCTGTATAGGACCTGCCGAGCCCCATCTCGCTAAGAAGCTGCCGGTAAGCGATAGAGGTGCGATCTGCCGGAATATGGACCTCCGCTTGCAAATCAAGTGGCAAATCCTCTGGAGTCTGCGCTTCTACCATCTCTCGATCTTCCTGGAACACTTGTAAATTGAACTTGATGGTATCTTCAACGGATGCATCTTTATCAAAATTTCGTGAAATCGGACAAAATAACCGGGTGTAGCGGGCCGATACCGGGCAGGCACAGTTCAATATCATTAGCTTGCCGTCGTTCGGAAAGTAGACCGTAAGCGTAGCCGCGAACGGAGGAAATACACGAAATTCGCGAAGCCATTTAAAGCCTTCCGGGACCAGATTGTCCTGCCCTTTGCCGTAATTGCTAACCGTGCTCCAATATTCGGCAAGCAAGCCGCTGCCTTCCCGCTTGACGGTGTATTGAGGCACAAACGGGTTATCACGGTCTCCGAAGGTATCGGTATGCACAAAGGCGAAGTGCGATACATCGAGGAAGCCTTCCATCTGGCGCCCGGCCGAACCTGCAATGTCGAAGCTCGGCGGCAGCACGTTCAGGTAATCCGGGTCATCCCATCTCGGAAACTCGGGAATTTGCACGTCGCTGGACGCAAGAGATGTCCAGATCAGACCGTATCGCTCTACTACGGGATACGTAATCAATTTCAGCTTGGGTGAAATTTTGGCGTCTGGATGCGCCGGAACTGATGTGCATTTGCCTTCGCAGTTGTAACGAAGTCCGTGATACGGGCAAACAATTTCTCCGTTTTCAACCCAACCCTTGCTAAGGGGAGCACCTCGGTGGAAGCAAAGGTCACGGGCGACAACCAGCTTGCCGTTGCTACGGTAGCATACGAGCTTCACATCAAGCAGCTTTACGCCAACCGGTTTATCCGTGATTTCGCTTGCCTGCGCCACCGGGTACCAATGCTGGGCCAACACCTGCCAATCCTCCGCAGTGAACGTGCAATCCCGCGGAGGTTGAACCTCAGAATGGTTATTTTTAGCTTTAGGTACCATCATGGCACTCTCCTTATCCGTATATTGATTTTATAGTCTAGTGTTCTTTGAAGAGACAACCGAAACGTCGCTGCCGTAGGTCACACCCAGCTCTTTCAGCCATCCCCGGTAAGCAATGCTGACCCGGTCTGCCATCAAATGAAGCTCCGCCTGTAAGTCGAGAGGAAGCTCCTCCGGCTTCTGGCTTTCTACAATTGCCGCATCCTGCTCGATTACCCGCCTCTGAAAATCCCGAAAATATTCGTCAGACTCGTCTAATGCATAATTTCTAGAAATAAGTGCAAAAACAGTTGTTTTTCTCTCTTCGTGGGGAAGCACCGTAAATAACATGGACAGAATCTGGTTGTTTTCATAGTTCACTTTTTTGAGTCTTGCCGTCATAGGCCGCAAAATTTCAAACGTATAGTAAATCGTTGCGTAATTTCCCGAGCCGTCCGCATCAGCGTAAATGGCGATTTCGTCGGAAACGTAGCGGTTTTCATCCCAATAAACGCTGTAATGTGGTATTTCAGGAAAATTAGAGTCGCCCAATAGTCTGTCGTGAACGAAAGCCAAATGACTTGCATCCAGAAAATTTTCAACGACTCTCGGCGCAGTTGCGTGCAGGATATACGGCTCCGCATGTACGGTTTGAAAAGTTGAATCCTCATATTCCTCATAAAAGGGGATCGGAGCTTCGTTCCCGGAACCAGCATCAAGTTTCACCCAAATGATGCCGTATTGCTCCGTGCAGGAATAAACCACCGCTTTAGCTTTAGGAGGAATGGTTTGTCCTGCTGGCTGCTGAGGGATTTTGACGCATTTTCCTTCCGCATCATACTTCCAGCCGTGGTAAGGACAAACGATACAATCGTCTGCCACTTTGCCCAGCGACAACGCCGCCCCCCGGTGTATGCATAAATCTTTAAATGCCTGAACTCCGTCCCGGGTTCGGAAAAGGACGACCCTCTCTTCCAAAATCGTAACAGGCACCGGTTCGCTTCCGATATCCTGAGCATAAACGGCTGCTATCCAATCTTTTTCCAATATATGATCTTTCATCATAGCCACCTTCTCCTTTTAAGATCCGGAGCGTTGCTCGTTCCCCTTTGCGAGCAAATCCTTTAAGTCGCTGTGGGCATACACTCTGGTACCGATCCGAAGCTCATCCTCCAGTTCCAAGGTATTCACCACCACCGATCGGCTGGAGTTCAGAAGAATTTTTCCACGTTCATTGGCATAACAAATTGGTAAACTCCACGTAAAGTACCCGCACTGCAAATTTTTAGGTTCATTGATGTTCGCTTCATATATGTTATATTTTATTACATATAATTCGTTTATTTTTCTTATTATATGGCTAACTCAGAAAATGAGTCAATATAATTAACATAAAAATAATTTTATGTGGACATAAAGAATCTCGATCCCCTTGAACCTTACATATATAAGTTATTAAATATTACATTCCGTTTCCGAAAAACTCCATACGCTCATACATGCCCATTGCGGAAAAAGATAGACCTACTTTGTCAGTAAACGCTTTCAGAACAGATCCTGCCCTCATTTTATGTAAGTTTATTTAACGCAAAATTATAGATTTTTTTCTATGTTTCGATCGAAATCATGTCAGATCATATACATTAATCAACTAAAAATAAGGTGCGTGCCAAGAGTAAAGAGAAGCTAAATAAAAGCGAGATGGCAAAACTTCGTGGAATATTCGTGGACACACTGAGGTATTATGACAAGCTTGATTTGTTCAAGCCTTCACAGGTAGAGGAAAAAACGAAAAGGGACTCACATAAGTGAGCCCCGGGATTGCTACACAGAAAAGTAAAAAGGCTGTACGCATACTGGCTTGGAGACGGTTACTTGTTGTCCCGTGTAGGTCAGTCTTCCACTAATCTTGTCCACTTTAAAGGTAACGATGTTATTCGTATCGCGGTTTGCCACGAGCAGATGCTCGCCGTTTGGAGTCAAAGCAAAATGACGTGGATGCTCGCCTTCGGCAGATACATGCTCAACCAAGCTCAGCTTGCCTGTTGCAGCGTCTACAGCGAACACTACGATGCTATCATGCCCACGGTTGGAGCCGTACACATAAGCACCATCCTCTGAAATAGCAATCTCAGCAGTTGTGTTTTCGCCCGTAAAATCAGACGGTAGTGTCGGTACACTCTCAAGCTCGGTAAGCTTGCCTGCTTCTACGTCATACGCAAAGGAAGTAATGGAAGAATCCACCTCATTAATAACAAAAGCAAATTTATTGTTCGGATGGAACGTCAAGTGACGTGGGCCTGCCCCTGCATGGGTTTTCGTTTCGCCATGAAGCACTAGTTGTCCTTTACTGTCATCAATGGTGTAGACACGGATCAGATCCAAACCAAGATCCTGTACGAAGAGAAAACGACCATCAGGGCTAAAGAAGCTGGAGTGTGGATGCGGACGATCCTGACGCTCAGGATGCGCTCCCTTGCCCTCATGCTGTTTAACATCCAGCAATTCGCCGATACGGCCATCCTCGGTTAGAGACACCAGTCCCACCATTCCTCCGTGGTAGCTGACTACGATCAGGTAACGATCAGATGGATCACGCTGAATGTGACAGGTTGTTGCGCCAACGTTTTCCGCCCGGTTAAGCAATGTAAATGTCCCTTGGACCGGATCGATTTCAAAAGCAGCAGCTTCGCCCACCTTCGCTCCTGTAGCAGAAGTCGTTTCTCCAATAGAATACAGCTTCCGGTTCTTCACATCCACGTTCAGGAAGGTTGGATTTTTCAATCCGGAGAACTCATCCTGTAATGTAAGAATCCCTGTCTCTTCATTAAAAGTGTACGCATAAACTCCGCTGCCTTCCAATTCGGCGTAAGAGCCTGCGAAAACGAGCAATTTTTGTTGTGCTGTCATGGTTGTGTCCTCCTCAAATTAGAAAAATAATGGGCAATTGGAATGATTGCTCCTGGTTCAAATAGCGCTAAGAGGCGCGTTCCACGACGGGCTCTGTAGATAAAGCTACATTGCCCGCTACGGCACGCGAGATCATGCAAGAGCTCTCTGCCTGCTCTGCCAGCCGCAATGCCTGTTCGATCTGCGATTCTGTCGCATCGGCGGCCAATTGAACTTGCGGACGATGGGTAATTCGACGATATGTAAAAATATTGTTCGTTACATCGACAATGCCTTCGGATTCCAGCGCCAGTGAAGCCACCGGAAGACCAGCGCGCTCCATCATCGCCGCCAATGTAATCAAATAGCAGGTCGCGGCAGCGCCTAGCAGCATTTCATCCGGATTGGTGCCCACACCGGGACCGCCCATCTCCGTCGGAATCGAAATCGCTGTCCGCAGCTGTCCGGCCTCCATATGACCGTCGCTGTTGCGCCCCCCGTTCCAGTCTGCCTTGAGCAGAAAGGTATGCTCCATTTCAGGTCACTCCTCTCTTGTATTATGAATCTTTACACAGGTGAATGTAAAGGTTAGTCGATCTCCCGATTTTTCGTTTCGGTACCCAGCAACCATACCGATGCCGCTCCAATCAGGATCGCAACGAAGAAAATCACAAAGATAGATTGTATCGCCATGCCTCGGCCAACCAGCATTCCGACCAGAAAAGGTCCAATCACACCACCGATACGACCAAATGCAGCCGCCATACCCACACCCGTAGAACGGACGGCTGTTGGGTACAATTCCGGGGTATAGGCATACATGGCTCCCCACGCGCCGAGATTGAAAAAGGACAAGCTAATACCAGCAGCCAGCAGCATTCCTGCCGTTTCCGAGGTACCGAACCAAATGGCGGACACCGCCGTCAGCAGTAAATAGACGATCAGTACGAATTTGCGGCCCAGCTTTTCAATTAGATATGCCGCAGTAAAATATCCTGGCAATTGTGCCAGCGTCATGATCAGGACATACTCAAAGCTTTTAACCAGTTCAAAACCCTTCATAAACATAATGCTTGGCAGCCACAGAAACATTCCGTAATAGGAAAATACAACCGTAAACCATAAAATCCACAGCATGAGCGTGGACCTGCGGTTCGGCCCTGACCAAATGGAAGCCAGTCTTTCACGCAGTGGAAGCTTGACACTCTGCTGCTTGTATCGTGGTGAATCCTCTACTGCTTTACGTAAATAAAGAGCGTACAGGGCTGGTACTGCGCCGAGAATAAAAGCCATCTGCCAGCCGTACTTTGGTATAACAAAATAGGCAATAAGCGCAGAAAGAATCCATCCCGCCGCCCAGAAGCTTTCCAACAAAACGACCGCTTTTCCCCGTTCCTGAACTGGCACCGATTCTGACACCAGCGTCGAAGCTACAGGCAATTCCCCTCCCAAGCCTACGCCTGCAATAAAGCGCAGCACCAACAGTACACCGAGCCCTGTCGCCAAAGCTGACAAGCCGCTTGCAATAGAAAAGATCAACAGCGTCCACACTAATATCGCACGCCTGCCGTAGCGATCAGCCAAAATCCCCGCTAAAGCGGCCCCAAACACCATCCCTATCGAATTCATCGCAGTCAACAGACCAATCTGCTCTGATCCCAAATGCCACTCCTTAGCCAGCGCTGCGGCTATGAACGAAAGCAGCCCAACGTCCATGGCATCAAACAGCCAACTGAGTCCTGCGCTAAACAGCAGCTTTCGCTTTTTGGATGGTGGTAATGAAGTCAATTCACTCATGATTCGCTCTCCCTTAAAAATGCATCATATATAGCCGTATATCCAGGTGTCTTGTCACCTGTAGCTTAGCATCTATTGTACCGCAAGCTCCCTTCATCTGCGAGCATTTTAAAAAAATCTCTTGTTGCCGCACTTGAAAGGAAAACGAAAAAAAACGGAAGATTGCCTAGGGCAATTCTCCCGCCTTCTGGAACCTGCCACTTACCGGTTTTGGACCAGACCGATGATCGTCACCATGAGCACTAGCAGTTGGATGAGTGTATCGTTATTCATTCCAATCGCCTCCATCCCATATGAGATACTCCTTCGGCCGTTTCCCCTCTCCCCGGATCATGACGCTTGTTCCCCAATACATACCTATGCAGGCGGCGGGAAGCTTATGATCTGTAGTGAATGAAAATTCTCCATTTCATTTAAGGCTTGATCCAGGACCATTGCAAATCCATTTCCTGAATGCATTCGCGGTTATCGTGTTCATCATTGGCGACCAGCGGGGTCACCGGATAGATGCTCATATCGCCCTGCTCATACGTACACAGCAGAGGTAGCAGCTCATCTATGTTCTTCATGGACGGGTCCAGCCATGAATCCATATTCGAGGAATCCAAAATGGCCGGCATACGGCCGGCAAATTCACGAATATCCGCATTGGCCTGCACCGTCATCATCGTACAGGTACGTAGCGGCTCCTTACGGCTATCCTGCCATACCTCATACAATCCCGCGACCGCAAACATTTTCTGTCCCGGCAACACCACGCGCACCGCACACATACGTTTACCAAGCTTTCGCCAATAATAAAAGCCGTTGCAAGGAATGACACAGCGCCGGGTTTCGGCCATTTTTCGGTAACTCGGATTCACTCGTACCGTATTCAAATCGGCGTTGACACAATCCTTGCCCCAGTAGGGGATAAATCCCCAGCGAAATTCATCCAGCACCCGTTCCCCCTCCTGATGCAGCACGATGGGAACATGCTGGGTAGGGCTCATATTGTAACGTTTTTTATAATAATACATCACCCGTTGGATGCCAAAATGATCCCTTACCTCGTCCAAATCAGCCGATAACGAAAACCTTTTGCACATATGCTATTCATCCTTCCGCCTTCTTTTTCATCTATTGTGCGGTTATACAAGGAAAAATATGCATAAAGCAAAAAAAGCGCAAGGCAAAGGCATATAGCAATATCCCCGCAGTTTTGAAGCTGCGGGGACCCATGCTAAATTATATCGTTACTATTTCTTTTCTACTGCATGACCGCCAAATTCATTACGCAGCGCGGCAACGACTTTCCCATTGAACGTATCTGCATCCAGAGAACGGTAACGCATCAGCAGGGACAACGCAATAACCGGAGTTGCCGCCTGAATGTCCAGTGCCTCCTCAACCGTCCATTTGCCTTCGCCGGAAGAGTGCATAACCCCGCGAATTTCATCCAGATTTGCATCCTTGGAAAATGCACGCTCGGTCAAGCCCATCAACCAGGAGCGAATAACGGAACCGTTGTTCCAAACGCGTGCCACTTGCTCATAATCGAAGTCAAAGCTGCTTTTTTCCAGCACTTCAAAGCCTTCACCAATGGAGGCCATCATGCCATATTCCACACCGTTGTGAACCATTTTGAGAAAATGTCCGCTACCGGATTTACCTGCATACAGATAACCATTTTCCACCGCTGTATCGCGGAAAATAGGCTCAACAAACGCCCATGCTTCCGGGTCGCCGCCGATCATGTAACAAGCGCCACTGCGCGCACCTTCCATACCGCCGGAGGTTCCGGCATCCATGAAGCTGATACCGTATTCCTTCAGACGGGCATGACGAGCAATCGACTCTTTGTAATGAGAGTTACCACCTTCAATAATAATGTCCCCTTTGGACAAAATCGGTTGAAGCTGATCCAGCACGGAATCAACAATTTGATGGGGGACCATAATCCACAGTACTCTTGGGGATTGGGTCGCCTGCACAAGCTCTTCCAGTGTGGAAGCACCTGTAGCACCGTAATCCTTCATTTCTTGAATCGCTGCTGCATTGACGTCGTAAGCGACAACTTCATGCTGGTGATCGATCAAGTTTTTTCCGAGATTTAAGCCCATTTTTCCCAAACCGATTAATCCAACTTGCATTGTAAAGGCCTCCTGCCGTAGCAAAAATATATTCTCAATGTAGTGATGTGTACATGTTTACGAACGAACAACCGCTTTTTCAGAACGTTCTGACTTTTGGTCCAGCCACCATGCAAAGCCCTGTTCCTCCAACAATTGGTTAGAAGCCTCTGGACCATAGGAGCCTGCCGCATAGGTATGAAGTGGAACTTCGCCACGAGCAAAAGCTTCCAGCACTGGCTGTACCCACATCCATGAAAGCTCAACTTCATTCCAGTGAGCAAAATAGGTGGAGTCGCCGCGCAGCGCGTCAAAGATGAGGCGTTCATAAGCTTCCGGTACATCCTTGGCCTCTGATGCATAATTCATCAGCACCGTCTCCAGCTGACCGTTATTCAGCGGGTCCTTACTGTTCAGCCGCAGTGTTACCTTTTCGTCGGGATTCACATGAATCGTAAGCAAGTTCGGCTCGGAAGGCTGCCCTTGAGCCGCGTACGGGTCTGTGCTATCCTTTTTAAATTCCACGACGATCCGTGTGGATTTTTCCTTCATGCGTTTGCCTGTGCGAATATAGAACGGCACACCTGACCATTGCTCATTGTCAATCCACAGGCGAGCTGAAATGAAAGTATCATTTTGTGAGTCCGGTCCAATGTCCGGCTCTTCTTTATAGGAAGGAACTGTTTTTCCGTTAATCTCACCGTTCGTGTATTGGCCTCTCACCACGCTGGAAGCAATATCGGAAGGATCGAGCGCACGCAACGCCTCCATAACCTTGCTTTTTTCGTTACGCACCTGATCTGCCGTTACATGTCCCGGCTTATTCATAGCCACCATCATCAGCACTTGCAGCATGTGATTCTGCACCATGTCCCGAATAGCTCCGGAGTGATCATAATATCCTGCGCGTTCCTCGACGCCTACAGTTTCGGAAGCAGTAATTTGCACATTGGCAATGTATTGATTGTTCCACACACCCTGAAGCAATGGATTAGCAAATTTCAAGGCTTCCAGGTTTTGCACCATCGGCTTACCCAGGTAATGGTCAATACGATAAATTTCATCCTCGGCAAACGTTCTGCTTAAGCGATCATTCAGCTCACGTGCCGATTCCAGATCATGTCCGAATGGTTTTTCGATAATAAGCCGTTTCCAGCCCTTCGTTTCAGCCAGACCGCTTTCTCGGATGTTGAGGGCAATCACATCAAAAAATTCCGGTGCCACCGATAAGTAAAACATGCGGTTCCCCGGAATTCCCAAGTCATTTTCACGTTGCTCAGCAAGCTGTAACAGCTTTTTATAATCTTCAGGGTGATTGACGTTCAATGCACTGTAGCGGAAAGCGCTCAAGAACTGATCCATCTGTGCACGGTCATTATTCACGTGTCTGGAAAAATCCTTAATGGATTGTTCTACATTACTTTGAAACTGTTCGTCAGCCACTTCACGACGCCCCATACCAATTACAGAAAAGGAAGCCGGAATTTTACCTTCTACGAACAAATTATACAAGGCAGGGTAGATTTTACGTTTAGCCAAATCCCCTGTCGCTCCAAATAAGACAAAAGTCATTGAATCCATGATTTATTCCTTCTTCCCATTATAAAAGATGAGGTTATTAAAAGTTACCTGAGGAATTAACGTAACCCATAATACACCCAAAATAAGGGGCAAGTCAATCAAATTTTAGCGAAATCGTGAACAGTCGATATTTCCTGTAATGATAACGTTTTCTGTGGTATGATTGACGCAAGGAATGAGAAAAAAATGTTAAAAATGTCACAGTTGACACAAACCAAGATAGTTACTATTGGTATAGAGAGTTACTTTTAGTATACTGTTTTTAAAATAATCAATGAAATTGAGGGGATTCCGATGAGCGACGACAGGCAGCCTAAGCTTTTGTGCGGCAAGGTGGAACAGTCCTTTCAGATCATCAGCAAAAAATGGACCGCTCTCATCATTCATACTTTGATGGAACATCCCAAACGATTCAGTGAAATTCATGTATCCATACCTGATCTTAGCAAACGTATGCTGAACGAACGCATTAAGGAGCTGGAACTTAGTGGCCTGATCCTTCGCAATGTCATTACAGAGCGGCCCGTGCGTACCGAGTATTCGCTTACACGCAAGGGTAAAGAGCTCGGTGATGCATTGAATGGTGTAGAGATCTGGGCCGAAAGATGGCTCTAACCGCTAACAGGAGATCGTCATACATGGTCTCCTGTTATTGTGTTACCCTTTAGGAAGCGTAATACAGGGCTATAATACGAAAATAATGGTACACCTACCCGACCGCTCATGATTTCGGAAGGAACAAGGAAGGATGAGACTCGATGGCGTTTGGTATTAACCGACAAGAGCTTTCAGCCTGGAAAAGAGAGGTCAGTCGCGGCGAAATTGGTTTTCTGACGCATTACTGGCTGGATGACCGCTTTCCAGGTATTACAACCGTAACCAAGGTGGGTTGTTCCAATGTGGACAAGCTTCGTTTATGGTGCAGCCATAATGGTTTGGACCCCCAATATATTCACCAACGTCAGCCCTATCCCCATTTTGACCTGATCGGCAGCAAGCAAACGGAAATTTTGCGCAAGTATGGTATGAGCGAGCAATTGGAGCGCTTCGGTCTTCATCTTCATACCGGTACACGTCCACCGTTGTAAACCGCAGCTCTTAGAGCTGCGGTATTTTTGTTTTTATACCGGATAATACTTTGTGTATCCAGATTGCTGACATTGCTCCTTCTCCCATCGCGACAGTCGCTTGCTCGGCATGGGCCCCCAAATCTCCGGCTACCCATACATTCTCTACATTGGTCATTTTGCTGCGGGGGTGTGTCTCAATATGCTTGTTATCCAGCAAGTGCACGCCCAACTGCTTGGCCAGCTCTGAATGGACTTGGCTACCTCCAAAGGCCAAAAAGCCCCGCTCCGCCCGGACAACCTCTCGATTAGCCAGTCGGACTCCTTCAAAATGTCCCGGTTCTCCGGTCATGATTCTGGAAATGGCTTCCTCCTTGTATCCTATTCCTTTCTCGCGCAGCTTCATCATCAGCTCGTCCGGCACCTCTGAACGCTCATGATTCACATAAACCAGGTGGTCGGTACGCGCCGATAAAATCAGAGCCATGGAAGCCCCGGCTTTTCCCGCCCCCATCACGACCGTACTACGATCCTGAACCTCGTATCCGTCACAGTCCGGGCAGATATATACGCTATTGCCCAAGCAGGCCAGAAGTCCCTCCAGCTTTGGAAAGCGATCGGTCAGCCCCGTTGCCAGCAGCAGCGTCTTTGAGGAATACACCGTTCCCTCTTCCACTTGAATGGCAAAAAGCTCATCTCTCTTGGCAGCCTTTACCACCTTACCTTGAACAAATTCAGTACCTAGCCTCATGGCCTCACTACGTCCAAGCCGTCGCAGCTCCTCACCTGAAATCCCGTCAGGAAAGCCCAAAATATTATGATACTGATGGCACAACGTAGAACGACCATAGCCCGAATCTATCACTAGAACCCGATGGCTGCTGTATCTTCCCAATTGAATGGCTGCTTGCAGCCCGGCAATCCCTCCGCCAACAATAATGCAATCGAATGGCATATATTTTTCCTCCCTCATCAATAACACCTATGTAGCCCTCTCATACAAATTTAAACGTAGCATCACCCGCTTCCGCCTGAATTAACCCCTGAATCATCCCGTTCCAGAAAAATACATATCCAGAAGCTCACTCCTTAAAAATGGAATGACAAAAAGCACTGTGGATATCCACAGTGCTTTGATCAGGCGAGCATGAATCGTCGTTGCATCGTCTGGCTTATTTAAACGTTTTTACGCGTTCTTCAACAGGTTGGAATTCTTTTTCACCTGGTTGGAATGTCGGTTTACCGAATGGCAATTCAGCAATCAGTTTCCAATGCTCAGGAATGTTCCATTCATTTTTCACTTTTTCGTCGATCAAAGGATTGTAATGCTGAAGGGATGCGCCCAGTCCTTCTTGCTCCAGAGCTGTCCATACCACCAATTGCAGCATGCCGCTGGATTGGTTAGACCAGATTGGGAAATTATCCGCATAAGCCTCAAATTGTTGTTGCAAACCAGTCACTACATTGTTGTCTTCAAAGAACAATACAGTACCGTAGCCGCTACGGAAGCCGTTCATTTTCTCAGCAGTAGATTTAAATTGCTCTTCATTGCCTACAACTTCGCGCAAAATATGTTCTGTAATATTCCACAGTTTGTCGTGATGCTCTCCGAGCAGTACAACTGCACGTGAAGTTTGGGAGTTGAAAGAGGTAGGTGTATATTTAACAGCTTCCTCTACAATCTCTTGAATCCGTTGGTCGGAAATGACTTGTTCTTTGCTAATACCGTAATAGGAGCGTCTTTCTTTCAGAGCTGTGAAGAAATCTTTAGACATTTTTGTTACCTCCTGAGAAAAATTAATTACTTTTCGTAACTAAATATATATTGTATTTGTCTTTAAGTCAAGAGATTTATTTTTAAATATTACCAGTTCCTTGATTCATGATGCGCCGCCATTCTGTTCACTTTCAAATTGATCGAACAAGCTCTCCTGCTCCGTTGGGTACTGCTCAGCGTGATCCCGATTTTCGCTTCCCTCCCTATCGATTGGTATCCACAGTATACTTTTACCTTTCAGGTCAGGGATTAAACGCAAAAAAAGAAAATCTCCGCAAAGATTTTCTCTACTCACGTTCTTGTTTATAGTTGGTTGTGTGAAAAAGATGTGGTTTCAGCTTCTCTCCTGCAACAAGCTTCTGCACCAGTTCTGTGCCCGCAGCAGGCGTCATCTGACCATACCAGTCCCCTTGAGGGTATACGATCACAACCGCAGCATCGTGACAACGACCATTACAACGAGTTCGGGTCGTATGAATATAAGCTTCTGCGTTTTGTTCACGGATTTCATCCCGAATTGCTTGTGTAACTTCCTCGCCTTCATGTCGCATACACGTGCCTCCATTACAAATCAACACATGATGCTTCATCGGTTCCAATTCAAAAATAGCCATAGCTTCCCCTTTAATCAACGGTTGTTGGTTTATTCATGCCTATCTGGATAAAGAACAAGCTGTGCATCCATCTGCCCGGCTTCAATCGTCAGCACGATAAATGAATATTCGTCCTCGCTGCGCTTGTCTGTCGGAGATCCGGGATTGAGGACGAGCAAGCCGTCCAACTTTTTGACAACCGGAATATGCGAATGTCCGTAAATCAGGCAATCCAGCATTTCTCCCTTAAACGTATTCAGTGCGATATTCTCTGTCGAGCCGCGCCAGCCGTGACCGTGGACCATACCGATCCGTTTACCCTCGACTTCAACGATTCTTTGATAGCCCAGACGCTCTATGATGTCTACTCCATCATTATTTCCTGCAATCCCTTGCACAGGTGCAAATTCGGATAGCCTTTCATATATGAACCAATCCGTCCAGTCTCCGGCATGGAGAATGAGATCGCTGCCCTTGAGCTCCTGTACCAGCCGACCAGGAAGCGCTTTGCCTCGGTGCGGCATATGAGTATCTGAAAGTACGATGATTTTCATAGCAATTCTCCTTACCAGCGTCTTTACACGGATGGGCTCTGCTGCTCGACCCGCTGCTGAAGCGCCTGCTCCAGATCCCGCAGCGTAACCGTCTCGAAAAACGCCTGTATTTTCTGCTCTGCTACGGTATATAATCCGTCCAGCAAAGCGTCGATGTTCTTGCCTACCTCACAATTGTGATTGCTGTCACTATGGATAGTGAACAGTGGACCGTCGTCTTTGGTCGCTTCATATATCATTTTAAGATTAATATTTGAACTGGACATGCTCAGACGAAAGCCCCGTGCTCCTGGTGAGGAATCAACCAGACCAGCTTGCTTAAGTCGGCTCATGATTCTTCTAACAACGACCGGATTCGTATTGATACTGGAAGCGACAAGTGTCGAAGTCATCCGCTCCGGCGCTCCTTCAGCCAGAAGAAGCAGACAATGGATACTAACGGAAAAATGGGTACTCATGTTAACCACCTTTATATGTGTGCCTCATTAATGTTTGTGTACATATGGATAGTTCCATCATACCACAATGAGAGGCACCGACACAGCGCTTACTGCTCCTTACTCCGGAAAATAGTCATTTTCAGGGCGTACTCGCACCTTTAGCTGGCGGACGCTATACTCCAGTTGCTTAACGATGTCCTCCAGCTGGCGTCGGTCAAGCGCGTTATAATCGGCGGCAGGCTTGGGTGTGTTTTTCAAATCTCGTATCGTTGCCTGCTGCTCCTGCCACTTGTCCATCAAATCGGCTATGTTCGCATAGAAGCGTTCATAATCCTTTATCACTTCATCCAGAAAGGCGTCCACCTCATCAGGATCATAGCCGCGCATTTTATTTTTAAACTGTTTTTCATGGATAGAGAGCGCGTCCAGCTGAATCCCCAGTTGCTTAAACAACTGCTTTTGCTTATCCAGACGACGCTTCATATGTTCATCCATCGGTTATTCCCTCCTTAACACACTATTCTTTTTATATCACATTCTGCATCGGGAATAAAAGTCTCTGCTGATTGCTCAGTCCTGTGAGCGGGTATAAAAGAGCATACGCATTACGATGAACATATGTAATTTGTTGAACACTTTACGCTTACCTATAGCCTATGTATTCGTTGATCTAAAAAAGCAGCCTGTCCCTGTGACAGGCTGCTTTTTTATGCTTTCTGAGGACTCGTCTATCCGGCTTATCCGATCTCTACCCGTTTTCGGCTGCGGGCCGACTCGATACAAGCGTCGATCACCTTCATATTGCTTACCGCATCTTCGGGTTCATACGGCAACGGAACACCGTCAAGCACCGCTTTGGCAAAAGCATCCGCTTGCAGCTCAAAGGAATTGTAGCCTTTAAGTCTTTCCTCACGTGTAACCGAACCGACATGGACGAAAATTTGCGGGACGACAGATGATCTTTCCCAGCCGAACATTTTAGGCATCGCAATCGTCCCTTTGCTACCCAGAACCTCCATATTGGAACGGTTCGCTGCCCACATGCCACAATCAAAGGTAAGGTTCACCCCGCCCGGAAACTCCAGCAGGCCGGATGCCATCATATCGACATTGTCATGCTCTGGTGAAAATAAAGCATGTACTGTCACCGCTTCCGGCTCCCGGTCCAAGTACATACGGGCCGCCGAAATCGGATATACGCCCGCATCGTACAACGATCCACCGCCCATGCTTTTATTGAAGCGCACATTATCTGCCTGATCGGCATTGTTAAACGTAAATGTGCAATGCATGCCGCGAATGTCGCCGATTTCCCCGCTATTGATGATTTCCTTAATTCTTCGATGCTTCGGATGATAGCGATACATAAAAGCTTCTGCAAAAATGACTCCTGCACTTTTACAGGCTTCAATCATGAAGCTTGTCCCAACTGAGCTAAGAGAGGATGGTTTTTCGCACAAAACGTGCTTCCCCGCTTCCGCGGCTCGGATCGTCCACTCTTCATGCAGATGGTTCGGCAACGGGATGTACACCGCCCCGATTTCGGGATCAGCCAACAATTCCTCGTAGCTTCCATAGCTTTTCGGAATATCGAACTCCTGGGCGGCCTCAGCGGCTTTATCCGCATTGCGACTAGCAATCCCAAGTACTTCTCCGCGCTCGGATTGCTGAATCGCCGGAATTACAGCAATTTTGGCAATCTCCGCAGTGCCCAAAATTCCCCATTTCAGCTTTCTACCCATCATTCTCATCCTTTCGTGGTCAGGAATAGTTGTCTTGTTCCGCTTTGTGCAGCATACCTAAGCAACGGTCCAAATCGGTTTTGACCTGCTTCTTGTACAGTCGCGCTTTCTCATCCCCATCATCTGTAAAATGATAGAGTACAATTTCCTGAAAATCTACGCGGGGATCTGTCCCTTTTAGCCGTTTGGTACGGTAAAAGACACCCTCCTGCACCAGCTCGTGCAGCGCCCGATAGACCTCACTCTGAGGCGGAACATATCCAAATCCACTAAACTCATCCTTCATCGATTCGAGCATCTGATATCCATAACCGCGATGCTTCTCCACCATTGTGATCAGATAAATTTTGATAAAAGCCCGCTGGGATATCATAAACGCCATTTCACGGCCTCCTCCTCACACCATTCTTTTATATCTTGCCTTCCATTATAAACCACTCAGCGCCTATTCACTAATGATAGGGGGATTTTCAATCTCTCGCTTGTGACCTGTTTGAAGTTGGTGGGAGATATTAAGTGAAGCGTTGTGAGATAGTTGGCGAAGTAGCGGTCGATGATTTTGTCTTTTTTCTATTATGAATTTTTCATATATTGAAATAACATAATGAAGACTAAAAAATAGAGCTACAGATTATGAAGACATCGTTAATTTCCTTAAGGCATCTGTATCGTTACTTGTCAAAACAGGAATACATTCTGTTATTTTTTGGATATCCCAGTTCCACCATTCTAGTGTTTTGAGCAGTTCAATCGTTTCCTCATCAAACCGATAACGAATTAATTTTGCCGGATTTCCTCCTACAATAGAATAAGGCAAGACATCTTTAGTCACCACGGCATTGGATGCGATGATCGCTCCATCTCCTATATGAACTCCAGGCATAATGGTAGCATTGTAGCCTATCCAAACATCGTTCCCAACCACGGTATCCCCTTTGAAACCTCCACTTAAATTGGGTAAGCCAACCTCCCACTCTCCACCAAACGCTCCAAAAGGAAAAGTGGTAAATGCATTTGTATTGTGATTTGCACCATTCATAATAAATTTGGCCCGGGTTGCAATTGCGCAAAACTTACCGATTTTTAATTTATCCCCTATAAAATCAAAATGGTAAAGGACGTTTTTTTCAAAATCCAGCGGATTATGCTGGTCGTCATAATAAGTATAATCCCCAATTTCGATATGTGGATTAACCACTACATTTTTCAAAAAACACAGACTTCTAATATTTTTCATCGGGAAAACGCTTCCTGGATCTGGACCACTCATGCAGCAACACCCCTATCATGATATAGATTCACCTTCAATGAAAAGGCACGTCCAAGTCTAACAGTATGTACACCATTAAACAAATGGAGAAAACAAAAGTATCCCACGGCCTTGTTACAGGGGCTTCGGGATACTTTTTGTGAAAATATGTGATCGGGATTACAAATCAGGCTTGCTTTTGCAAGGCTGGTGGACCTGCGGCCGGGCGGGGACGAACTCGAAGCCCCACAATCCATTTTCCCAGAGGCAGACGTGCCAACAGCCACGTGCCCGCAACGGAAAAGACCATACAAAGGACGAACGAAGCCAGCGTGCGAAGAATCAGGCTCCAGTCTGCAAACAACGCCTCGTCAAAAGAGTACGTGACACGCAGCATAAAGGCGTGCATCAGATACGCTCCATAGGACAACGTCCCGATGGTAGTCAGCAACCTCCCGGCACGTCCGCCCTTATGAGCGATCCACGTCGCCGCACGGTAAGCCACAAAAATAGACGTGACACAATATACAGCCATGACTGGACGCAGCAGAGACAAATAGTTAAAGGAAAGAACCGTGCCTCTCGGCGTCTGAAACAGACCGATCATCTCATACAGCAAGTAGCCGGTAATTACAATAAACAACGGCCAGTATACGATTTGGGCCTTGGTTACCCAAGCATTCCAGCGCCGGACATTCATCCCGGCTGCCGCGCCTAGTACAAAATAAAAGAAAAAGTAAACCACATTACGGTCAGCATAGATGGTGAACCAGGAAGTAACCACCGGAAGCTGGAGCCCATCCATCCATCGGTACATCGGCCCCACCGCGAGCATGAGCATGATGTACAGCACACCGACTCCAGCCAATGCAGCAGGTCGCCATGTGGACGGTAATAACGCTGACAAACGGCGGACTGCATATCGAAACATCGGAAATAACACATAACACTGGATAATCATCACGATATACCACAGATGATAGCTGCTTTTCCCATTCAAAAGCTTCTGAAAAAAATCTAGCGGGTGAAGCTGCCCTTCACTTTGAACAAGCTGATTTCCCAATTCGTATACAAGTGACCATATGATATAAGGCACGATGATGTCCATGAACCTTTTACGTAAAAACGTTCCATACTTTAAAGCTCCATCATAATTGTAAAATAACACCATCCCGGTGATAAACACAAACACGGGAACTGCAAATTTAGAACACAGCAGTAAAAGTGTCATTAAAACTCCATCCTGGATGCGCGCGCCCTGCGCAACCGCATAATGTGCGACGGAATGCTGAAGAACAACGGCGGCAAACGCCAGCCCTCTCAGCAAAGCGACCTCGGAAATTCTCTCTTTTTGACTCATGTCACTCTCCTGTTATGTCTAGAAATATATAAGTCTATTATAACGACAATTCTGTAAAAATACATAGAAGGATAAACGTGCCAATGCGTGCAAGCAAAAGCAGCAGCCTTCCCTTTCGGGGAGACTGCTGCTGTCTAACGCTTGGGCTTTGCTCTGTTGGTCGCCACGGCTTCCAGTGGGTCATCTGGCCAATAATGCTTGGGATATCTGCCCTTTAGATCCTTTTTGACCTCAAAATAAGCCTCGCTCCAGAAGCTGGACAAGTCCGAAGTCACTTGTACAGGTCGCTGCGCAGGTGACAGCAGATGCAGCACAATCGGCACGCGTCCGCGCCCAATACGCGGTGTATCCCGCATACCGAACAGCTCTTGCAGCCGTACTGCCAGCGCAGGCGCCTCGGGATTCGAATAATCCACAGGAATACGGGAACCGCTGGGCACACGGATATGCGTCGGCGCTTCCTGCTCAAGCTGCTGCCGCTGTTCCCAATTCAGCCTGCCCAGCAGCAAGGCAGCACCGTCCAGCCGTTGCAGATCGGATACATTTTTGGCTCCAAGGGCAAAGGGCAGCAGCCATGAGTCCAGTGAATCCAGTAATGCTGGCTCGGTGCTGTCTGGCCAATCCTCGGGCGATGAGAAATGCATAAAAATCAAACGCGCCTGTAACTGAAGGGTTTGCCGATTCCAGGACAGCAGCTTTAGACCCCGTTCACGCACGCCCTGCATCAAGGCGGCAGCGATTTCCTCTGTCGGAGGACGCTCATAGGAGGTTTCCTTTAAAACGAGTGCGCCGAGCTGTAATACCTTACGGGCTCTTACTGCTGACGCTGAGCTATCCCAGTATACGTTCGCTTTCTCCAGCAGTAATTCACTGCAATGCTCGATCAGCGCTTGCAGTTCAATCGGGGCTGCCAGCTGAATGGCACCGTCTGCCCCCTCGTCGTCCACTTCGGCGGCGACGAGATAGGACGAACGCGACATCCACTCCACCTGTCGGAGTCGCGCACCCCGGCCGCCGCTCAGCAAAAAGCGGCCATCCCCCCGGCCCTGCGCGATCCGGTCCGGATACGCAAAGGCCAGCAGCAGCCCGCAGGCCCCGGAGCCGTCAGGCTCGTCCTGCCCTGCGGCTGCTTTCGGCAGCGTAGCAAGTAGCTGCCGACTTTCCTGCACGATACGGCGAATCACCGTATCGTCTGCCGCCTGCACCAGGCTGTGCGTGCTGCGGGCGTGAGCCGCCTCGCGCAGGGCGTCCAGCCGCGAGCGCAAATCCGTTCCGCCATGAGCGCGGAACGGGTCCCGCTCTTGCAGCAGCGCAGCGAGGCGGCTGGCGGTCGGCGCCAGGCCGAGGGCGGCCGCGCGCAGCAGCATGTGCCCGAGGCGCGGATGCGCGCCCAGGGCGGACACCTCGCGCCCGTGCGCGGTGATGCCGCCTGCCGTGCCATCGGCTGCGGCATCCAGGCAGCCGAGCTGGCGCAGCAGGCCCGTGGCCTGGCGGTACGCCGCCTCAGGCGGGGCATCCAGCCAGCCCAGCTCGGCTGGATCACGGACCCCCCAGGCGGCCAGCTCCAGCGCGAGCGGGGCCAGATCCGCCGCCGCGATTTCCGGGCGGCTGGCATCGGGGAGCGCGGCGTGCTCCTGCGCGCTCCACAGCCGGTAGCATACGCCCGGCTGAAGGCGGCCCGCCCGGCCGCGCCGCTGATCGGCGGAGGCTTTGGACACCTTGACGGTGGTCAAACGGCTCATGCCGGTTCGCGCGGAGAACACGGATTCCCGCGACAGCCCGCTGTCTATTACGACCGTAATTCCGGCTATCGTCAAGCTGGACTCGGCAATCGAGGTTGCCAATACGACTTTTCGGCTGCCCGAAGCCGACGGGCGTATCGCTTCATCCTGCTGCTCCAGCTTCATACTGCCGTACAGCGGAATCACCTTGACATGTGCAGGAAGATTCCTTGAAGCCAGCTCACGTTCCGTTCTATGAATTTCTCTGGCTCCCGGGAGAAATACCAGCAGATCGCCTTCATGAGCATGAAGCGCCTTGTCTACCGTCTCTGCCGTAAAGGATTCTAACGTAGTCGATGAAGGCTTGGATATATGAAGCGTCTCTACCGGAAATACCGTGCCCGGACATTCCAGCAATGGAGCATCCCCCAATAGACGGCATACAGGCTCGGCCTCCAGTGTGGCAGACATGATCAATATTTTTAAATCAGGCCGCAATAGCGCCTGACTTTGCAGGGCAAGCGCCAAGCCCAAATCCGCATGCAGGCTACGCTCATGGAACTCATCAAAAATGATCAGGCCGATTCCCTCCAACGCCTGATCATTTTGCAGCATCCGGGTTAGCACGCCCTCGGTAACCACTTCAATCCTGGTGTGGGGACCTACTTTTGTATCCATGCGAACCCGGTAGCCCACCGTCTGCCCCGTTTGTTCTCCCAGCACTTTGGCCATTTGCGCCGCTGCTGCACGTGCTGCCAAACGCCTTGGCTCCAGCATCAATATTTTTTGATTTGCCAGCCATGGCTCGTGCAGCAATTCAAGTGGCGTAACCGTCGTTTTGCCTGCCCCCGGCTGTGCAATCAATACGGCAGCCGAATGGGATTGCAGCGCATGTTTAAGCTCGGGAATGATTTGAATGATAGGCAGTTGTTTATCTGTATCTGTCAATGAAATCTCTCCAATGATACGCGGATGCGTAGAATCTAAGTGTTGTTTCTAGATAAGCAACGAATTTGCTTCATTATTGTGAATTTTTCACTACCTGTAATTATTATGGTTTGAATGACGAAGCGATTTTTCAGTCAGCTTGCGACGAATGCGCTGTTGCTCTCCCGACTCACGACAAGCGTGGAGCAAATCGCGTAGCTGGACGCACTCCTCTGTATAAACATATGTACAACCATATTGGATCATAAAAAAGGGTCTTTCGTCACTGTAGCATAAATCTCCAGAAGATGTCCTGCATTCATGGGAAAAAGGGAAAGAGGGGAGGGATTACTCTTCTATTCCAAGCAATTGGGATACTTGTGTTCTATGTTTCTTGGCCCTACGTGTTCCGTGGATGAGATTGGATTATCAACAGTAAATCAGACAACTTTTTTAAGGGCTTCTTGGTGATACTGAACAGGCGTCATATAGTCTAAGGTTTCTGAATGCGATGCTTGTTGAACCCGTTGACGTAATCGTATAGTTCGAGTTCCAAGTGACGAAGGCTCTGGAAGTTCATCTGGTTCACAAACTCTGTTTTCATGATCTTGTAGGTGGCTTCAGCCACGGCATTGTCGTACGGACAGCCTTTCATGCTTAGCGATCAACCGATTTCAAACGTCTCCAGAAGCTCGTCCATCTTTTGATTTTTGAACTCGCTGCCACGGTCGGTATGAAGCCATTGAATCTGATGTAGATCACCCTTAACGGTCGCGAAGGCACGGGTAATCAGAGCAGCGTCCTTGTTCGGGTCTGCACTATGAGCAATGATTTCTTGATTAAACAGATCCACCAGCACACAAATGTAATGCCATCGCTTCTGGATTTTCACATACGTCAAATCACTGACGACGAAGCGTTTAGCTTCCGTTTGCTCAAACTCCCGCTTCTCAAAACATTCGCCGTCGTTGCTTCGTTACATGCCGTTTTATGGGGCTTATATTGTGCCACCGTGTAGGTGGAAACGAGCCCTTGCTCTTTCATGATGCGGCCCATGCGACGTCTGGAGACGATCAACCCACGCTCATGGAGCTTCACTTTGATCTTGCGTGTGCCGTAGGCTTTTCGATTCTTGTGAAAGATATCCACAATAGCTTCAGTGACATCATCTTCAGTGGCTCGTTCTTGGGCGTCATAATAAAATGTACTTCTTGCGATTTGCAGGACGTCGCACATGGCTGATACCAAGTATTTATCCTGATTATTCTGGATGATAGCTACTTTCGTCCCATGATCAGCGCGGCTTGCTTTAAAATATCCACCTCCATTTTCAGACGCTGGTTCTCTTTTTGCAAAGCGATCAGCTCATTTTCTTCTGATGAGCGATTGTCCTTCTCTTTGAAGGAACCCGTCGTCTGAGCTTGTTTGATCCAGCGGTCTAGAGCTGAGGCTGTGAGGCCATATTCCTCCACAAGGGCTGCTCTGGATTTCCCATTTTCATAGAGTCCCACCATTTGTTTTTTGAATTCTGCTGTAAAGGTACGTCGTTGTTGTTTTGGCATTGTAGAGATTCGCTCCTTAACATGATAGGTTTATTCTACAAGCCCTTATTTTTTCTGTCCAACTTAGTGTAGCCGATCCACCACACACTCATATAGAGTGCGACCCCCATGTATCCGCTGCGCTGTAACCCATCCGGTCAATTTCAATCCACGCACTCATATAGAGTGCGACGTAAAAGTAAATGAGTAATGCATCAACAGCGATATTTCAATCCACGCACTCATATAGAGTGCGACGATTGATAAATCTAGTAATACCAATGAAGAAAAAATTTCAATCCACGCACTCATATAGAGTGCGACATAAGCCAGAAGAAAATATCGCTAAGGAGACATAGTATTTCAATCCACGCACTCATATAGAGTGCGACCTTGAATTGGCTAAAGAAAGATTTCCGATTAGTTTATTTCAATCCACGCACTCATATAGAGTGCGACGTTTGCAATTCTACATAGTGATCTTGAAATAGGAATTTCAATCCACGCACTCATATAGAGTGCGACTGCGAAACTACACGTAATAAAGTCATTTTATATAAATATCATTACGTATTTTCAATGATTCTAACAAGTTATACCTACATCATAGGATAAAAAATGGTATAAACGCAATATTAGTGTTGCCAAAAGGTTATGAAATCGTTGTTTTCGACAAAATCTGAGGTGCGAATCTCCCGGGAAAATCATGTGAGCTTGAGGTTCGCACCTGATTCAGTCTACCTCTCGGTATACCTCAATCTGCACAATTCCATGTGGTAAATACGACGGCAGATCCACATACACCGCAGTGTCAAGCTTATCAAACTCTGCATTCTTAAACACACCAGATAACGCAAGCCCTTTATACCCTCCGAGCAGTAATGTACATGCCTCGCGACTATCATCTATGATGGATTGTATATTATTTTTCAATTGATTAACGTATCTCCTAGTATCATCATCAATTCGAATTTCCTTACTGACGACACTCAGCTTATCTCGCAATTGTGAAAGTTTAAGGATCGTCCCTCTCCCAGCTGCCTGTAAGTATATATGTATTTCCTCTTCACAGAACAACTCTCCGATATACTCACATCCTGCCGCCAGCATCTCAACAGCTACATTGGAAAAGAAGGGTTGCAGTATAATTGACTCGTTCGTTTCTTTTGACAGATTTTGCAGCTTGTTAAGCTGGGTTAACTGCAAATCTTTACTCTTAACCTGAATATCATCGACCAACAACCTCGATGCAAACTGTCCCGTACAATGGGAGAGCATCGCACCTTTGAGCGAAGAACCGGGAATATAGTATTGCGTACTATCTGGATTATATGTGGAGTATCCTCCATATTGATAAAAGGGATAGATAATATTAACCTTGTTCTCCTCCGCATTCTTATCGGTATCGCCATCTGGAGACATACGTTTCAAGATATTTTCCCTTTTGAAATCCCCAGCAGCCAAATAAAATCCTTGATGATCCCTTGGCGACATGGCAAGCTTAGACAGAGTTTTTAAACGATACTCGTATCTCTTGAGCGACATTTCAATCCCCCTCCCTCTCACTCAGTGGGTATAACAAGGCACTTCCAAACACTATATCTCGCGGATGAAAAGGTGACTGAATTGAGTGCCCGGCACATTCAATTCCTGTTGGTGCGTATACTATGCTACCCGCTTCGATAAAACTAATGAACTTGCCGCTATTTCCAGTGTCCCAACCCCCAGGCGGATTATATGGTCTGCGTTCTGAGGTAAACAGCTTGAGGCTGGACCTATCAAAATCAATATTCTTGGGCAGCAGCATACCCAGATTCAAATAATAACCTGTTTGATTCGGTGTTACGCTAGATTCCTCTTGGATTTGTGTGACTGTGAAAGTATTCAGACCTTGAGAACCACGAGGCCCGAGTATGAATGTCTTACCTTCAGCTCTAGCTAGTTCCAACATTTTGAGCAATAAATCTCCTTCAGGGCATTCCTCCATCGCGAGGTACAACGAAAATTCGCAAATCGTTTGCTCCTGTTTCCCCTCTTGAGTTACCTCTTTCACAATAACTTCAGGTACAGAGTAGAGGTTGGGATCAAGGCCTGGCAAGTTATAACGCTTACTGTCAATTGACGCGTGAATCTGCTGTGTGAACTCAATATGCGCATAGGGATAAAGGTCGCTCGCCCGGCTCGGTTCCCTCATCAACTCAGCAAGCTGCCCGCTTTTCACATATGAACGCCTCTTCAATGCCTGATACATTTTCTTGTTGCCTTGACCATCCACGCTCAGCTGATGTATTAACTCCGTATGTGGAGCAGGCAAATACCCACGCGGGAGCATGTTAGACAGCGCCAAAGGCATCGCTCCACCTTTTATCTTGTCAACCATCTGCGTTGCTTGTACAGAAGAGTAGGTTTCTGAAAAGCGATGCACCAAGGCTCCAAACATTTTCTGGGAATCTGGAAGCTGAGTCATCCTGCCCATCAAATCCATATCTATCCGGTAATATTTCCATTCAGCCATGCCAGGAATCCTCCCCAACAAATTCAATCTCCACTCGGCCATACCCTCGGCTACCTGAATTACCCAAGCGATAGATTCCTGAATTGAATTGGATCATGGCTTCTTTAATAAAATCTGTAATTTGAGACCCGATATTTTGTCCGTTTAAATTTTCAGTGTTATGGAGCAACACATCTCCCACGAATGAAACCCCCGGGCGTACAACCCTGTATGTCCGAGGATTAGCAAGAACTCGTGGCATTCCGCCTTGACTACTGAGTTCAATGCTGTTTTTGGAATCAATGGAGAACCAATCATCTTTATTTGCTTTTTCTCTTATTGGCAGCAGGTCGTTAAACAGCAGCTTTGGCGTATCATTAAATCCTTCGATTCCAAACAAATCCTCGGCAGATGCCTTTTCAATGATCTTGCCATATCGTTCATCCATCCGTTGAATCCGTTCCTCTTCAATACCATATTTCTCACACTCCAGATTGTTTTCCTCCCGAAGTCTCTCCAAGTATTGTTTATATGCTTGAGCAATTTCTGCGCTAGCTCCATGACCTTCAAGCATTTCCCGGACAATGTAGCGCAAAGTTCCTTTAAACGAAGAAGCGGGAATATAAGGCAGCCCCTCTTTGTTCGTAACCGTGAACAGATCAACACCGCCGATTTCAAACGTTGCCGGAGAACCGCCAATGAAGAGATTGGAGCGAGTTGTTACTTTTACTGTAATTTTCTTCTCTGTAGTCTTCTCTGTATCCATGTTCTGTTGCCTCCTGGCTATTTCGAGTATGCTGGATGTACTCTTAATTGAATCAATTGCTCTCGTAATTGGTAAAAGATTAGCAATGAGTCGATGTATTCCGATTTCCACATCTGCTGGCTTCGAGCCATCCGCAGAAATGTTTCTTTATCAAAATACAGCCCGGGTGGAGCCTTATGCTCCTCTCGACGTAATTGCTCAATGGTAATAATATCCTCTTTCTGCTGAGGATTCGTTGCCTCGATCATCTCAGCCACCCGTTGAATGTCATTCATGCCTTTGAAGCGATGCAACAAAGAGTTCGATAGACGCAGAGTACGATACACTTCAACCTCTGTTTCTTTTCCGATGCCCCCACCTCGTTTACTCCCAGCATCAGACAATGGAGTATATCTGGTATACTCTACAAAAATCTCCCGAAACACTTTACAATCCTTCGATCCCCCAAGGTTTTGATCGAACAGATAACGTAATGTTTTGTTAAACACCGTACTTCTCACCCGTTTAATATCAAAATCATTCGCAACAGATCGAGTCTTCTTCTGGACAATCTTGAACCGAGGATCGGCAAATAGCAGCAATAACCGAACATACTTTTCAAGTTGCCGGCGTTGATCCATGCCGAAGGACAGCTTTCCTTCTTTGCTTGTCTTTCCCGACTTCGTAGTTTTAACAACCACTTGCTTCAGCATAGATTCAAGAATAAGCAGCTCCGACTCTCTCAGTTTGCGGTTATTACTATTCAGATATTGCGGAATCACATGGTACAGCACAGAATTGCTATATTTCATAAGGTTATTGCACACTTTAGGATCTGTAATTTTGTTCAGAAGCCCGTAGAAAAAGTGATGTGCAGCAAAACCTTCCTCCATGGCATCCTGAAGCCGTTTGACTTGTGTAACGAAGTGCTTCCAATTGTTCTTTTCCGCATGAAATTCCTTGAATTTTTGCTCCGGCGTAATTTTACTCTTGGTTGGTTTCAAGCGCCCTGAGCTGTCTGATGCCAGATCATAACGATAAAGCACATATTCGTTAATACTGATCTTCATACAGGACAGCGGAACAACTCCTGCAACAGCCACCATGCTTGGTGCTTTCTTGGCAAAATCAAGCTGTTGCTGAACCCTCTCATGGTAGTACCGGATTGGCTCACGGTTGAATGTAAAATCAATACCAATGCTCATGGACAATGGTTGAAGTCCTGTTTCCCTCTTGCGGTTAATTTGTTCAATTTCTCCATTAATCTGCTTCAAAATATCTTTACACAGATTAACCCCATCCACGAGCTTGGAGGTCGGCACAGCAAAGAAAATATCATCTCCCGCAATATACAGCGGGTACAGCCTGAATTCGGGATCATTTCTTTTAAATTTTTTTACCCCATCATGCAAGTATTCCAGACATATGTATTTCGAAAGCAGTTCGCTTACCTGCTTATAAGTCTCATGACTGTCTAATTGCTTAAAAAGTTCCCCCATCCCGTCCAGGTCAGCCTTAATGACTGCAACCCTGAAATGATTATCGTTGTTCTCATCCTGTTTCGAATACAAGTCATTAATCGTATTAGTGAATGCACTAAAAACATTAGTTACCGATGACGTCGTCAAACCCCGTTTTTGTTCTCTCTCAGGTGATGAATGAAACATAAACAATAATTCGCGATTCTGTGCAATGATCGAGTTAAAACAAGCTTTCTCTCTCAGCCGTTTCTTGCTTTCTTTAATCGCCTGCAATGGGTTGTTGTTTTTTAAATCGGTCTGCTTGAAATACACATACTTCATGAAGATCTGCCCGCTCAATTTCTTATAATACGTTTCAAATATTCCATTGAGGTTCTTAACAATTTGATCCTCCGGAAGCGAAGTTACAAACACACACATGCCGGAACATTTTAGCAACTCTTCGTCAATATGCTTGGCAAATGGACCCCTCTCTCCCTCCATTCCAATATCCTGATAGAACTGATCTGAAATTAATCTGGAAGATTCTATGATCGTGTTCAAAGTCCCGTTATTACTTTGTTTCTCCTGTATCTGCGCTTGGAGCACATAATATAAGAAGGACTGCACCTTGTCCATCGACACAGCTACCACGTATGAGCTCATTCGGAATTCATTCCTTTCCTTTTCGGTCAAATAAATCTACATATGCTCGATGCGGAAATAAAATAGGATTATTGATTAGCATTAATAGCTGATTCAATTGGAAATTAAAGGTTAAGAGTGAAATGCTTTGACCATTCTGATCGTGTACCTTGTAGTTTTCAAGTGAAATTTCATCAAGTATTTTTGATGCTTTCTCTTCTAAAGCTGCATCCATCGTGAATTCATGAAAATTAAGACTCTTGAACCAGGAGAACAACGTATCATCCGCATTACACTCAATCTCAATACGTTCATTTCCCCCATTTTTCCTGGAGGCGAGCAATGTAAAATCAAAATGCTGCTTGATGTCATCCCCACAATTTTCCTTCAAGGCACACAATAAACGGAGGGGACGAGTGGATTTTTGTGTTTTAACAGCTTCCATAGCAATGTCCATTGCAATGCGGGCGATAGATTGCCCCGAGGTTTTCAAAGACTTGATGCTTTCAGCCCATTTTTCAATGGAACTTGCTTCAAGCTGCTGGCTCTTGCATTCTATAACTGCCGCAATGGCTTCGATTGGAACAAACTTGATGCGCCCATAGCGGAAGATATAAGGTGTATATGTTTCATCCAAAATAGCAAAATCTACTTCCTTGGACACACCACCCTGAGAATCAATGATGAATACCGATTGCTCAATGACAAATTTCTTGGGAATAATCATTTCAAACAATTGCGACCAGATCAGCTCTCGCTCAGAGCCAACCGTCGTTCCATGCAAATCGTGCTTCATGTAGAGCTGGTTGACTATAGATTTTTCCACTTCAATATAATTTCCTGTAACATTTTTAATCATCTTCTCTTTCTTCTCATCAAATGATAATTCCCTCGTCACGCCTTAACACTCCTTCGCTTATAAATAACGTTGTGCAGCTATTAATAGTATAACAGATTCCCTGAAAATCCCATATAAAAAAATGCAACCTAAGCCTTATCCCAAATTGCATTTTTCGTTATTCCTATGAAATTTAGTTTGCAGGTACAACAATCACTACCGATCAAAGCTTACAGATCACGTAGAAGTTCAACCATCCAATATTCAAGAATCCATTTTTGCAAGGTTGTAAAATCACATCACATTGACCTATAGACTACGTCCATTTGTCCGCAGCCAAGAGTAGAGTTCCTACCGATATGTAACATGCGTGCAGCGTTCAGCCAAGGCGTAAAGGGAGAAAGCTCTCCCTCAAATGTTAGTGTACCCAGCATGCCGCTCCAATCAACGGATTCCTTGTTTCGATTCGAGTATCGGTGCATCTGGTTCAAATACAACGCGGCAGACACGGCTCGAACATGGCTCGCAAGTTCACACGCCTTCATGGATATATCCGTGTTCATGTAACCTCCATAACGCTCGGTCAACGTCTGAATTCTCCTCGTAATACTCCGAATGATGGTAGGAAAATCAATCTCCTGCACCAGCGCCCCACCTCGCCGAATGCGAACAGGGGTCACCATATGGATAGAGCACCATGAAGCATGATCTTGCAGAGCATGAACAGAAATGTTTTCTGGTGTAGCCGCGTTCATATCTAATTGTCCTTGTTTCCAAATCAATCCATACTGATTACCATGCAAAATGTCTGTCAGTTCGAAAATCTTTCGTTCCGCTCCAATCCCGAATCTTTGTACTTGAGCCAACGAAGTCACTAAATGCCTGGCATAATGAATCGCATCTCCTAACAACACTAATTTGAAGCATAACTGATCCCCTGCATAGTATACAGACTTTGGCCTAGGCGGCTCAATGATATAAGGGTTGACAATGTCCTGTTTAGCTCCACCTAATCGGCGATTCTCGAATAAGTACGCATATGATTCCGAATGTTGAAGTAGCGCCCATCCTGTCACTCCATGAAGCGTTGAGCCGAGAAAAGCAGGCAATCGTGTTGTTTCCTTACATTCCAGTCGAATAAGTAACGGTAAGTATTCCAGTGAAAAAATAGGTGCTTGTCTATTCATGATTTACTCCAAATCCAATTTAGTTAAACAAGGTGTGACCGATCTTTCAGAGCTCCTACACCTGTTAATTATTCATTATAGAGTGCGACGTTTATTCGTTGATGATACTGTGGTTGGACTCCAATTTTAATCCACACACTCATATAGAGTGCGACTTACCTTCCAAGGTAACAAAAGCGATCCTTACCATTTCAATCCACGCACTCATATAGAGTGCGACTTCAATGCTGAACTTGATGAAAACCGCAGACTTAAATTTCAATCCACGCACTCATATAGAGTGCGACGGACCTGGAATTGGTAATTACCGAGCTTATGCTAGATTTCAATCCACGCACTCATATAGAGTGCGACTCGCCATACTAAACGCACACAACCGTAATAAAAAGAAAATTTCAATCCACGCACTCATATAGAGTGCGACGCCAAGAACCAGCACCAAATAGCCAAAAGAATAAATAATTTCAATCCACGCACTCATATAGAGTGCGACAAGAAATTGCACTTATTCTCCCTAAGTATCTGGAAATTTCAATCCACGCACTCATATAGAGTGCGACCTTGCCTTTCCATCCCCCCAAAAATATGAAGGGTATATTTCAATCCACGCACTCATATAGAGTGCGACTGAGAATAAATCGTGCTACCAACACGATTGCTTTAATTTCAATCCACGCACTCATATAGAGTGCGACTTAATTTCAGGGAATTGCTTTAGCCCCATAGGGGACAAATTTCAATCCACGCACTCATATAGAGTGCGACAGCGAAAAGGGTCAAAACAAACCCGTTTCAATTCATTTTAGCCTAATTTTGACCATAAGGCATCAAAAAAAGCACGTTTCCTTTATGATGCATTCACAAATCATTCACATTCGACAGAATTTCGACAAAAACTGAGGTGCGAAGGACCCGGGGAATTCATGTGAGCTTCACATTCGCACTGAGTTATGCTACACAGAAAGAAGAAGCATACACAGTAATCTCTCACTGGAGATGCTTCTTCTCAACCTCTCGTATCTATCAGCCTAGGTTCATTTCACCTTGGCCAGCCCTGCCACCTGAGATGGAGGAAGCGCCCCATCGAATATACTTAGTTCATCAATAGCTCCTTTAAAGGCAGGGTCCCACCAGTTAACACCCAAGTTGAACGTTCCTGCTTTGGATGTAAATACTTCGGGGAATCCTGTTCCTGCAAACTGAGGTTTGCCATTCACGTACACGGATAACACTCCATTGTCTACAGTGAAGGCGAGATGAGTCCACTCATTGGTTTTGATTTTCATACCGGTGCTGCCAGTATACCAAGGCGAGCTACCTGACCACAGCATCGTGTTCTCTCCCTCGGGACCTTTGGGCAGCAAGCTAATCCAGTGATTACTATCCATTGCTCCAAAAAAAGTCGGGGTATGCAGCGTCAGTTCACTCGGATGAACCCACAGGGACACGGAATATGCAGAACTGGATATAATCCCTTGGGGCAGCTTAATTCCAGATTTTCCATCCAGCAAGACCGCTTGACCACTTGTACCCTCCGTGTAGGTGACAGTTCCTCCTTCACGATCAATCCGGTCACCGATGACCTCACCATTCGCAAAAGCAGCTTCACTGTCCTCAAGATTATTTTCAAATTTATATTGTGCGGTCAGCGTTGCCATCTCATAAGGAGATACTGTGATGTTAAAGGCTTTGCTCTTACTGCTCTCCCCTTTGGTAATCGTAGCGGTCAGGGTTGCTGATGCAGCCTTTTCTCCGATTTCAGGACGTTTAACCTCGCCTGTATCAGAAATAACGTTCGGGTCTGAACTTTTCCAAGTCATCGAAGTTTGCCGACTTCCTTGCTTCGGAAGGGATACATTGGCTACTACCCGACTTGTATCACCGAGGTCCAAATCGCCATATACACTTTCAACCACTGTTGCATCCGTTGAAGGAGCGAACTGACTCCCCCAGGCCATTTCCCCTGTTTTGGAAACAACCGTAAATGTCATTACATATTGCTTGGTATAGTCATCCCATTGTCTAATGAAAACTCCGTCATATACGGTGCCTTCCAGCGTCAGCTGAACACTCGCGTCTCCTACCTTACGCCACGTTCCTTGTAGCTCACCTGTGACGGTGTGATCTGCTTTTAGCTGAATAAACTGCGCTTGCTTGATCGCCGCCAACGTATCACTGCCATGATTGATATACTGATAATCTCCAACGACTTGATCCTCATCCAGTTCTGTGAGAGTCTCGCCACCATAACGGTAAGGAGCTACTACAGGCCAGCCTTCCTAGTTCATGAACATCTGGTGTATACGCAATTCATGCTTCTCTCCCTGCTGAGGAAAGCGGGTATGAAAGACAACAAACATTTGTCCATTATCAGGATCGGTATAAGCAGAGTTGTGACCAGGCGATACGTAGCCATAGCCAATTCCTTCGCCTGGATCACCCATTTTACTGTTGAACAAAAAGTTACCTATCAGCTTGTTGCCAAAAGCAGCATTCTTGGTGTTGGCAGGTAAAACGGCGTTCTGCCCCTTGGCATCCTTATAAGGTCCTGACGGATTTTGGGACCGGAATAACCTCATGTTATAGCCACCATCCGAGCCAAATCCGCCATAAGTTACAAATAAATAGTAGTAGCCCGTCTCTTTGTTGTATTCAATGTAAGGGCCCTCTCCTGATTCCCCATATCCGCCCGCAATTTTGGTGCCAAAATAACGATCAATCAGCCGACCATCTTTCGTCGTTCCGTCTCGACCTGGATAGATGGGTTTTCCTGTTTTTTTATCCAGCTCAAGTACAAAAATCCCCCCAGACCATGATCCATATGTCATCCATAAGCGCCCTTCTGTATCATAAAAGATAGCTGGATCAATCGCATTCGGAAACATTTTATTTGCGTAAGAACCATCTGCGTTGAACCATCCCGCTCTTGGACCTTGCAGCTTACCTTGATCAACCAACTGTTGGATCGGCGTGTTGGTCCATTTTTTATCCACTTTGCTGTCCTTCGTAAAACCAGTATATATAATCGTATCCACATATTGATAAGGACCTTCGATTTGGGGTGCAACAGCAACACCGATCGCGGAACGAATGTAGGTAGAAGACGCACTATAATAAATCATATAGGTCCCTTTTGTCCCATTGTCATTGACATAATGCTCATTCCAAAATACATCAGGTGCCCAGACCGAGAAACCTCCCTTGCTGTCCGAATCATTCTCCCCTGCCCAAGCAAAGGAACCTGCGAGATTCTTCGATAAGTCCCCAAAAAGCGTGTTCCCTGGAGTTGTGTAACCGTTTGCAAAAGAAGTCCAGCTTTTAAGATCCTTGCTCTTCGCAGCAGAGATATGTGAACCAAACACATAATAAGTATCGCCGTCTTTGACGATGGAAGGATCATGAACGGATACCTCGGAAAAAGCGGGCGCATCCTGCTTATCCTTCTGCTCAGATAGTGCAGCGGAAGCATCGCTCATTCCTAATGAAGACCCTGCGATCATTAGCAATAATGCTAACGTTATTAAAAAGCCTCTCTTGATTCCATTTTATGTAAAACGCCTTTCCATTCTCATCTTCCCCTCTCTGGCATTGGAGTACAGCGATATATATTCTACATTGATTAGTAAATACCTTTATGTTTTCAAGAATCATAAATGTATTTGTAAAATATATTTTGAGTAGATAAGAGGATTTTCGTTGTTTTCTAGTTTGTTTAAAATGGACGCAGTGTGTGGTGGAAAGGTCGCACTCCATACAGAGTGCGACTCTTATATCACGGACGACCTATTCCCCGACTACCAAATTTCAATCTACGCACTCCATACTGAGTGCGACTTTAGTTCTTCGTCACTTAGCCGCTCCAGTTGAGCATTTCAATCCACGCACTCCATACAGAGTGCGACAAACAAAAACAATACACTTCCAAGATTGAAGAAAAGATTTCAATCCACGCACTCCATACAGAGTGCGACCGCCTTTGGTAATGGAACAATATAAAAGCAGGGGATTTCAATCCACGCACTCCATACAGAGTGCGACACGTAAGCCGTGGAGAGTATGAAGCGACATTGAAATTTCAATCCACGCACTCCATACAGAGTGCGACAAAAAAATTTTGAAGAGGATGTACTGACTAAAAATTTCAATCCACGCACTCCATACAGAGTGCGACCAGGGAATGGGCGGACATAATCAATACATTCAAAATTTCAATCCACGCACTCCATACAGAGTGCGACATCCTGACCTTAGAATCCTTAAAACCAGCTTTGAGATTTCAATCCACGCACTCCATACAGAGTGCGACCTATGTATGCATCAACTGTTATTTTGCCTGCCAAGGATATTTCAATCCACGCACTCCATACAGAGTGCGACATCCTTTCTTGTACTCTCACTGGGGCATCCTGGTAATTTCAATCCACGCACTCCATACAGAGTGCGACGCCGCAGGCTCACCAAGGAGCCGGGCTAAAGGAATTTCAATCCACGCACTCCATACAAAGTGCGACGAACGCCTTCAAGTTACAGCTCAAGTGGATAAAATTTCAATCCACGCACTCCATACAGAGTGCGACTCATTTCCCCTCTATCTTTGCGCTTTATTCTGAGATTTCAATCCACGCACTCCATACAGAGTGCGACAGCCTTCTGAGGGCGATGCAAGTATGGCTAGATGGATTTCAATCCACGCACTCCATACAGAGTGCGACCTGACCCGGCTTTTGCTGAGTTGTCACCAACAGCCAAATTTCAATCCACGCACTCCATACAGAGTGCGACTTCGGCCAGCTCAGCCGGACGGCGTTGCAAGCCGAAATTTCAATCCACGCACTCCATACAGAGTGCGACTCGTTTGGACGAGGCAGTGTTGTGATAACAGATACAGATTTCAATCCACGCACTCCATACAGAGTGCGACGTTCACTAAGCACTACGGACGACCTCCCATATCCATTTATTTCAATCCACGCACTCCATACAGAGTGCGACTATAAAGATCGCATTCGTAGTACACGTATAAAAATTTCAATCCACGCACTCCATACAGAGTGCGACACCTTTTTCACGTTCCGGTATGATTGGCCCTTGACGATTTCAATCCACGCACTCCATACAGAGTGCGACGGACAGAGCGGGATAGACTACGTAAGGCACTGGAAATTTCAATCCACGCACTCCATACAGAGTGCGACGATTCTTGAAGCGATGGTATTTTTTCATAATAAAATTTCAATCCACGCACTCCATACAGAGTGCGACATCACACCGCAAACCTCACCCGACCAAGACGAAAAAATTTCAATCCACGCACTCCATACAGAGTGCGACTTCACAATCCCCTCTTCAATGCACCGATCCTTAAAATTTCAATCCACGCACTCCATACAGAGTGCGACTGTAATGATCGAGCATACAGATTTTCGGACAATTATTATTTCAATCCACGCACTCCATACAGAGTGCGACCCTAAATCAGTTTGTGGCTCCGGCTGCAGCTGGTATTTCAATCCACGCACTCCATACAGAGTGCGACGGTGGATTCCGGATTGTACTTCCTGATGGAACTATTTCAATCCACGCACTCCATACAGAGTGCGACCCGCAGGAGCCTTCACAGGACGCGGAGATTGGCGAAATTTCAATCCACGCACTCCATACAGAGTGCGACTATCGAAGATCGCAACCCGGCTCCAGATGGTAGCGGATTTCAATCCACGCACTCCATACAGAGTGCGACTCCGGTCATAGAGTTGTAGGTCATCCATCTCCAAGGAATTTCAATCCACGCACTCCATACAGAGTGCGACGGGTACAGGACCGTTGTTTGCGAAGCTCATTCTAACGATTTCAATCCACGCACTCCATACAGAGTGCGACAGCGAAAATACAGCAATTGATACCCTAATGGTATCAATTGCACACATTTTCGCAAAAAATAATGCTAAAAAAGTCTGAATCAACTATTGACTTCTATTATAGAAAGTGGATTCTAATCCTTTTCGACAAATTTCGAGGTGCGAAGGACCCGGGGTTTTTATGTGAGCTTCACATTCGCACCTTACAGAATCAGCGGGCTTTCCATATCGTAAGCTTCTTTTGTCCCTATATGCTCTACCTTCTTTTTATAGTTATCTCCTAAGTTGTAGAAACGCAGGCTGTCTTCTTTTTTGTCTATCAATTCTTCTAATTCATACTTCAAACGGCGAAACTGGGTCGAATCCAAAATGCACTCAAACACGGAATTTTGCACCCTTTGTCCGTGATCTACACACTTTTTTGCAACCTTGGCCAATCTTTTTCTGCCTTCCCTGTCTACTGTGCTTACATCATACGTAATGAGAATTAACAAGATCACACCTACTTCCACAAAAATGGAGGGTATTCGTCCAGATCTCCCCGAATATGTCTAGCCAAGAGCAAAGCCTGTGAATAGGGCACAAGCCCCCAGGACATTTTCTCATTCAAATAAGGATGAATAATCTTCTCCTGCTTGCGTTCCTGCCATGCCTTCAATACTATTTTTCTCGTATCATCGTCCATAATCACGGCGCCATTTTCTTTCCTGTAAAATCCTTTGCCATGAATCAACTTTTTGTTAATCAATGTAAGGACAAAACGGTCGGCATATACTCCACGAAGCTCTTCCATCACATCCAGTGCCAATGAAGCTCGCCCCGGACGATCTCTATGCAGAAAACCTACATAAGCATCCAATCCGACAGCTTCCAGTGCAGATTTCATATCGTTGGACAGCAATGTGTAGGCAAAGGATAATAAAGCATTGACATTATCCAACGGCGGGCGCTTATTGCGTCCATGGAAGTAAAAATCATTCTTTTGCTGCAAAATCAGCTCATCAAAAACCGAATTGTACTGTACAGCAGCCGCACCCTCCAAACCACGCAAAATGTCCAGCTCCTCCACTTCACGGACTTGCTGCATGACCCCCGCTAAAGAAGCAGTCACCTTTTTCATTCGATCAGCGTCAATACGTAGGGGATAGTCCCTTGTCGCTCGCTCCAAAATCCATTTATTATTATATATCTTGCCTATAATCATATTTCTGGCTACAAGAGCACTTCTTTGGTCATCATCGGAAATCCGATACTGTTCTTTTCGGAGTACCACATTTCCACGGCTCTCTCCGATCACACGTGCCAAGAAGCGTCCAGTTCGCGTCATAAAGGTTAAATCTATATTGCGTGCTGCACAAGCACCCATCAGACCCGGACTTACCCCTGCATAGCCAAAAGTACATACAGCTTCCAGGTTATGCAACGGGTAGCGTGCCAGAATGGCCTCTTCTTGTTTAATCACAATATTTTCCCCATCCAGTGACAAGTACGTATCCGGCAAGGTAACAAACAACGTATTCAGTAATTTTTTCATTCAGCTATCCTGCTTTCAATGAAACTGGAAACAGACCTTTTATTTAAAATTTCCGGCACACATATATGTTGAAGCGAGCAGCTTTGGCAATGTGGCCCTGCTTTGGCTTTAGGGGTGTGATTGCGCTCAAAATAATGCCGCATTTCCTGAATACTTGCTCGCACCCGTTCACGGTCAGACGCAGTGATCACAACCTCTACCCGATGCTTGATCTCATCGTAATAAAAGTAGCCTTTTGCAATATCACATAAGAGCATTTCTTCAAGACACATCACTTGTGCGACTAACTGAGAATGATCTGAATCATTTCGTTTGGGCTTGCCACGCTTGTATTCCACAGGAAAGGGAAGGTACATCCCTTCCTCCCCTGCCAGCGGAACCCCATGAGGATCACGTACAAACTCTACGACGTCACAGATTCCAGTAATACCAAGCTCTCTGGAGTGTATAGGTAATGCGCGTACGACGAGTTTATCCCCTCTTTTTTCACGAATCATGGGCTGATCGGCTTTTCGGTGTAAATGATCCCCCTCGATCGTCCGCACATTTTCTTCCCATTGCTGCTCAATGTGAATAAGCGCCCACTGTCTTCTACAAAAATTAAAATGCTGTATACCGGATAATAGCAAATAATCTTCTTCGTTATAGCCCTGCATACTCTTGAACCGTTAAGCCCTCCAGCGGTTGAACCGTGCATACGTAATCCTCAAAAGACCTCGCTTCGCTCACATCTTTATTTAGCTGAATTTGTAGTGAACGATGGACTTTAGCCGAAGAATATTGCCCTAATTTGGAATTATGCTCCCACCAGTACAGATGATGAACTTCCATACTCCCATCAGGACGTGCGGAAGAGGTATCATTTTCGAACAGTGTTCTTAAAGCTTCCCGAATTTTCTCTGCATCCTCATAGGTAAATCCGGTTTTTTCCGCCAATTGTGTATTTATACTCCCATAAAAAACATAGACACCAAAATCAACCCTGTGCTTCATCCCCATCGTATCAGAGCTTTTTTTATTAGGGTCCTTAGGGGTTACTGCGTTGACGCTCTTGGTAATTTGCATACTGGAAATATCAATAGGAGCAAGGCTTACCGCCGTATGTATGGACACAGGTCCACGAATCCCAAGGGACACATCCTCTTTGGTAAAAGCAAATACTTGCCCAAAACTTCGTACATCGATCCAGGATTTGCAGGCTGCTTGGGCGTAAAGCTCATTGTTTTGCTTTTTGCCCTTACCAAATTCCTGTACTTCCGTATTAGCGTCTACACGTTCTTTAATGCTGCGGTAAGCATCCACACGTCTCTCGTCGGATTGTACAAGAATGGATTCCCCCGTATCTTGTAGACGATTACGGATTTTGCGTTTGATGCATACATCGGAAATTTCACCGAAACCGTCATAATTTTGGCGCGGACGATTGCCATTCAACGGATCACCGTTCGGGTTAGCATTACGGACTGACAGTACAACGGCAAAATCAATTTTATGGTCAAGTACACTCATTTATATGATCTCTCCCTGTTCATTATTTTCCTGGTCTTGTTCGGTATCAGTTCCTATTTCCTTATCTTTCTTGCTCGTGTACAAATCGTTACGTTGGCTGTAAAATCCGAGTAGGTACAGACCGCTTAACGGTTTGTCCGTAAAATTCTCAGCTTCTAACTGTGCACCTACCTCATCCAGCAGGCGATTGTAATATCCCGCATCGGTTCCCATTCTTGCCTGATACGGTTGAATATTCGACTGGATAATCATCCAGGTTCGACTTGGCCGCTGTGCAAAAGCATTCATATAACGAACTGCATTTGTAGCCCGTTTTTCTTCCCGACCTAGTGCCCGTCTTTCCAGCACATCCGCAATCGCCAACATCCTGCCAAACAAATAGCTACGGTCTTTATTTTCGGTATTTAAAGCCACTTCAAAGCCCTCCCTCTCAAATGTTTTGTTCACCAATGCACAGGTGATGCCGAGCGTCTTCTCCCACTCCCATTCATCCAAGCCCACTGGATTCGAGGCACGATTAACCGCACTGCGTACAATATCAAGCGGAATTTTTCGTCCGTCAACAATGCATGGAAGCATCCGTTCAATTAAACCTTTGACAATCTTATCATTCGCTCGTGGACCGTAGGCTGCAAAGGCAATATCTCTCGTTGCAGGTGCTCCAATAAAGGTAATGTTCTTGTTATCTGCACTTTTCCGATACCGATGTTGCCAGTAACAGGTTTCGTGCCAAGCTTGTAACCGATCCAGAAACATCTCCTTGTTCAGATCACGGTAATATACCATTGCCAGCCGCCCCGGTGTCGCCGCATCCAATACCATAATGATGACATTGGAGGCATAATCGCCATCATAACGATAACCGCCAATGGCGCGACGCACTTGATTAGCAAATTCCTTATGAGTGCTGTCTCCTCCTGTCAGCTCTTCATCCTCATCTTGATACAGGCTGAACGTATCACCGAGCGGATCAGGCATATCCAGACTTTCTATTCCCCACACAAGGAAAACTCTACCGTCTACAGTAATCCCTTGACGTTCGATCAGCCACTTTAAGGCATTGTGAGCCTTCTGGGATACTTCGTAGCTGACCGTCGCCGCATCGCGGCTGCTACGAAATCGTCCCCGATAGGTGAAGCCGTCAGAATCATTCGCTGAAATCAGCTTGGATTTGTCAGCGGAGTTGCGGATACGCGAAGTATGTTTGTCTGCATAAGGCAACAGTTCACCCGATACATAACATAATTCTTTTTTCTTTAAGCCCATCTCACAAAATTGGATAAAAGATTGCTGAACAGATGGGTCACGCCATAATCTGGACTCTACCTCCCCTGGCACCTGAACCGCGAAGCGGATAAAAGCCGCACTTTGATCGGAGACGATTACTTTGAAAATATTAGGCTTTTCCCCACGCTCCGCTTCAAGTGCTGCGGTCCATTTTTCAATCAACTTGCCCTGATCGTCAATCCAGAGAACTTTGTCCCGAATCAGATCTGTTATGAGAGTTCCTTTGGCCAGATATTCATGAACGCACTTTACCTTCGAGTGCCCATAGGGAGATTCGCACCAGGAACGCAATTGCTTCATGTAATCTGTGTGCGGCGTTCCTTTTACTTCGCCGCAATATTGTACAAAGTCGCCTGCCACATAGACAAGCTTGTCAAAGAGCGGATACGGAACTGGAGCGCTTGTCCGACTAGCAGAAGCCTCCGTACATGGAATAATGGTGCTCCCCTCATTTTTGTCGATAACTTTTGCTGAAAGGTAGTTGCCCTCTCCGTCCAGATTGACCTCTATGTGAGCACTCTGTGTCGTATGGGATACGGGGATCAACGCGTATTCACGGTTATTTCTCTTTTTCTCAAATTGTCCGACAACATTCGTATGATTTTCATACGTTTTATATAAATTCGCCAGCCAGTTCATTCGCTTCCCCCATCCACGAACATTTCTTCGTACAGACTGTCCACATCCTGCATGTTGGCAGAGCTGAACGTTTTTACTGTCCCCTCACCTGTTTTACGTATCAGTGGACACTTCTCCGGGCGAATAAAGCTGATTATACCGTGTTGCATTTTGGCTCTCCAAAGACGGGTTTCCCGTTCTTTACGACCGGTTTCATCCGGATAGCTGATCCCATGCACCATCGTACCAAAATCAATTTCAGGAACCTCATCGTAGTCCCCCGCTCCTTCGCCGAAAACGCAGGGTTCAACGTAGCCCTGGCATTCACGTGTACCCAGAAAAATATCTCTGCGGCCTCCTGCCTTGACCGCCCGTTTAGCTATGTTGTGATGTTTAAATTCGTTACGGTCATACATAAGGTCTTCACGATGGGGGTTGAACTCGAAATGAGCACGTACCTGATAACAAACGTCTTTTAGATAAGTGTAGTAAGCCAAGGTATTTCCCCCGCTATATTCAATTGGGCGAATTCCTTTTGACTCAGTCTGGATAAACTTCATAACTCGAACCTCGTCCACAATCCACGTTAATGTCGGCTTCCAGTAGATGCTTTCCGCAATCCCCTTTAAGCTTTCATAACTAGGAACCTGATATGAAAATTTTTCTCCTCCAAGCTTGGTTAATGGGTCTGTGAAAAGAGCGTATCTTCCCGACACCTCAAACTCAATTTGATTCCGCATTTTTCATCCTCCCTTCTTATAAAGGATTATTTATTTTTTTATAATTTACATTCTCAGCATATACTATATTCCAAATAAATACAACCATCACTTTGCATATTGATTGTGTCTCTGATCTTGTGCTACACTCAATGGGTCGCTGAGAAGCGTGGATTGAAAATTATACAGGATTATTTGAGTGCCCGCCTTTGGCGGGCTTTCTCTTTTAGATCATAGCCATCGACCATTCTCCTTCACCCTCTGACCCAACTCCAAATTGCCCAGAATAAGCCGTTTCCCTCAATGCCAGAACATGACCATGCAATAAAGGATATAGATCACCGTTTTTCTCCAGCTTTTTTAGCTCATAGTCATAGATATTAACGACATAGGGCTGCAGTTTCCGCAGTAGCCCGCCCAATTCACGACTGTCCAATTCACCATTAAACGCTAAGATTAACTCTTTTGCTTCGTCATTATAAGGTACCAATACTGATGTAGCCTTGTTACTGATGACCTCAAAATATTGCTCCGCAGTCGCTATAGATGGGCGGCTTAAAATCTCGGGATTTTTACCCCACTTTTTCTTATAAGCTCCATAATAGTCCTTGTTTGCACTCAACAATTCGAACAAATTTTTTTCCAGCTTGGAAACGGGATAATCCATTTCTTCTTTAATATTGTGATAGTAATATTCAAAATAGGCTTTCATTGCTGATGCAGATAATAAATCATAGTCAAATCGTTGCGGGTCCTGATCAAACTCATGTAATATACGCTCTGTCTGTTCCCTGCCAATCTGAATTTCAGGCAACCTTGAAAGATTCTCGTCAGCCGATTTAATGATATACACATACCGTAGCTTATCCTTGCCATGTCGGTTACATCTACCTGCTGCCTGCGCAATAGAGTCCAGCCCAGATAGTGAGCGAACAACGCATTCAAAGCTGATATTGACTCCTGCTTCAATAAGCTGCGTACTAACACAGATGACACGCTCATTTGCCTCAAGGGCCTGTTTTAGTTCGGACAACACATCTTTACGATGGGCCGCACACATATTCGTGCTCAGATGAAATAATCTTGCGCCACCTTCTCCCAATCCCTCACGTTGGGTTAATTGGTCAAATAGCTTACGCACAGCCATTTTTGTATTCAGAATCACAAGCAAACTGTTGACTTCTTCCATTTGTTCTTGAACAAAGTCGGCCAGTTCCTCGGCTCCCCACCCCAAAGTTGTTGTGCGATTCACCACGTCTACCCGTTTGAAACTTTTGCCCACCTCATCCATATTTTCAATAATTTCGGCCTGATCGGAAAAATGAAGCTTGTGCTTTACAAAATCAAGGGCGGGTTGCGTCGCTGTACAAAGCAACAAACTGGAGTCACCCATAATGTGCAAAAAATTTAGTGCTGCGTTGAATAAAGAAATACATTTCACAGGTACTGACTGAACTTCATCAAAAATAATGACTGAATTCGACAACTGATGCAATCTTCGTATATTACGCGTACCTTTCGCATAGAAGGTATTCAGAAACTGAACCATAGTCGTGAAAATAATCGGGCGATCCCATGTGTCTCTTGCTAACTTTATTTTTTTCTGATGCACGTCATAATCTTCGTTCTCAAGCTCATCTTCTCCCTCAATTACGTTAGAATGATGCTCCAGTATCATATCGTCTTCCTGCAAGATACCCCTGATTTCCGCAGCATTTTGCTCAATAATTGTTGTGTAGGGAACAATGTAAATGATTCGATCCTTGTTAAAGGTCATCGCATGTTTAAGCGCATATCGCAAGCTTGCCAGTGTTTTTCCTCCGCCTGTAGGAATGGATAGCGTATATATACCGGATGGACGTAGTGCAAAATCGTCACATTGCCGGGACATCTCACGTCTTAAACAATTAATGGGCTCTTCAGAATCACTTTCGTGCTCAAGCGTCACCAGCATGTTTGTCAAAGCATCATAGCTTCTTTTAAAAAACGAATGACTATCCAGAGGTTGTTCCGTTTCTTCGTCCTCTTCAAACTGCCGGGTATTGGTTCGGTCCGCGTCAATCAGGCAGCTAAATATGTACTTCATAAGAAGGGAAGCAGCAATAGAAGGAAGTTTGTGCTGTTTAATAAGGCCTAAATAATGCTCTAGTTCCTTCCTAGCCTCAGAAAAATATTGATCCAGCTCTTGTTGTGAAACATGCTCAAAAAATTCGGATTTTGTTTGCTCAAATTCTTCCAAGTCCTTAGAAACCCGTTTAAAAAAAGGAGAAGTCAGCTCAGGATCAATAAAGTCCCGTAAACCTTGGTGATGGGAAATGATACAATTTCCGACCCATTCCGCAGCAACCTTGTCATTAACGGAAGAGGAATGGTGGTAACGGTCAAAAAGGAATTTACCACCCGCTGTTGAATGATCTACAGAACCTCTGCGTGGAGGTGCATCCGGATTAGCCACAGCTTCTTGAATATACGTTTTGAATTCGTTTGTATTTTTCCCCAGATCGTGTAGCCAACCCGCCAGTCCAGCCAAATGACGGACGCCAATTTTCCCACCATAACGCTCACAACTCTCTTTCACTTCCTGTAAATGATCTTTCACTGTCTGAATACATCCGTCTTTCTGTCGAATGTGAGCTATATATTTCATTCAACACGCCTCCTGAACCAAGTCTTTTATACTAATAAGATAATAAAAAAGGTACAAAGACTTATTTACTTTTATATCTTCATTTCGACATCAGTTGACAAATTCCTCCTAAAAAATAAAATTTCCAGTCAATTCACCAATACAATCAATCATTGTTTGTACCAGCGAAAAAGACTAATACAGAGAGAAAGAACATGTATACCACGCTTTCATTCATCCTCTATAAATTAAGAAATCCCCAGAGTCTTTCCTCTGAGGATTCAAAATTTTTATAGAGCGGACATATTTCAATCCACGCACTCATACAGAGTACCCTATATCCGCTTGCTTTTATATTTATCTCCCAAAGTGCATAAAATCTACCTTCACAAAAATACAGCCGTGTACAGGCAATGAATAAAAGATCATTCACATGATCTAACGGCGGACGCTCATCATACTTATTCAAAAAACTCTAATTGCTTCACTTCACCTATATACACCTTGGACTCAGGAGCATGATCGCGAAAATAGGCCTGATCCATCTTTTGGCGGGGATCAATGATTTGTTTGCCAGGCTCGCCAGCGACTCCACGGAGCCGACAGCTATACATAATTGGAAAATAATCCTGTAGGAATTTGCCCTCTGCATGTGCTGTCAGAGCAATAATCTGAAATCCTAGCTGCTCCGCAATATAAAATACGGGACTAAGCACATGGTCACTGGATGCCTTGCCAAATGGATTATCGAGAATGACTACCCGGTGTCGCTTCATCTGCCCCTGGATATGCTGTTTACGCTCGGCTACATAATTTAGCAAGCCCAGAAAAAGAGTCATATTCTTACTCCATCGCTCTCCACCAGACCAGGAGTTGGACGTCTCCCAAGAGAACTTGGCACTTGTGATCTGTTGATCATTTGTAACCTTATGGCAACTAATGTGGATGGTTTCATGCTTCAGCACTTTCTGTAATAGTTGCTTGGAATCCAGCCACTTCTCCAAATCTTTACGTACTCGTGCAACGGAGTTCTCGTTATGTTCAGCCTGATATGGGGTACGATCCAACTGCTCAACAATCCAGTCAATATGAGCATGAATGCGTTGTTTACCTTCTACTTCTTCCCATTCTGGGATTTTGAATACGTAGATTTCCTTGCTTCCATTCGCTGTTCTAACACTCGTTTTCTTAGGAAGGTTACGCAACTCCTGTACAATCTGCTTTAAGTGCATATGGATATGGGTAATAAACTGCTGTAGCTTCTGGTCCTCTGTCTGCAAGTGTAGCTCTGCAATTTGATTCGTCTTAACGATACTCTGTCTGAGCAAAGACTCGAAACCAATTAATTCTTCGAGTGTATCGTTTTTCCGTACTCCACTCTTAGCCATCTCACGTTGCTTCGGATCTTGAATATATTTGTTACAAAAATCCAGGAAGCGCTGCTTGTGATCTTCGACCCTAGTCTTCTCTCGGTCCAGTTGCTTTGCTCGTTGCTCCAGTTCCTTAATAGTAGCTTCGCTATGCTTGTATGCCTGATAGAGCCACTCGCTGCGTTGCTCCTCCGTGAGCTGCGCGCTCTTCAATTGAGGATCGTCGAGCTGATACAACTTAATGACCTGATTCCACTGATTCAGTACCTGTTCAAATTTGCGTTCTTGCTCCACCGTGGACTTCATCACCTTATCCACCTCACGGAGTTGGAGACTCAGTTCCCGTTGTGTTTGCTTGATTCGTTCATGTACCTGCCTCAGTGAACCTTGGAAGGATATTGGTGATTGATCTCCGTGGTCTTGCGCATACCGACTCAATAGCTCCTTCACTACACCTCCCTGCTGATCACGCTCCTGGCGCCTACGTTCAAGCTCATCCCTGATTTTGTGGACTTGCTCTCTAAGTTCTTCACACTTCTTCCACATACCTTCCAGTCTGTTTTCAACGTGTGGTGGTAAGTCCAGCTCCATGATAATATTGGAATGTTCTTTCCGCAGCACAGCCATCCCTTGCTCCGCCTGACTCTTTTCACGTATCAGGCTCTGCTGCTTACCTTCCAACTCTGTACGGGACATCATCATTTGCCGACGCCTCATCTTCAGATTTTCATGCTCATCCCTTAATCGTTGCAGACCCAAGGAATTTTCCAGCGGGCTATATGCCTGAGCCTCTATATACAATTCGTCCTCTCGCATATGGATGAGCTTGCCTTCGAGAGCTGTGATCTGTTTTTCAGCCTCTCTGCATTGAAGATCCAGACTGATTTTTTGCTGCCTGAATGTATCCATATGCTTCTTTTTCAGGATCATTTGCTCTCGCACTAAGACCAGTTCGCGCTCCAACTCACCATTCTTTTGAACAATGGCTACCCATTCATGCCCTAGACTCAAACGACGTTCCAGCTCCACGATTTGCTGCTCTTGTACCCTTTTCTTTTGCTGTAATTCGTCCTTTTGCTGGTCCAGATGCTTCATTTCCCCATCCCATAATTCCAATCGCTTCTCCAGGATGTTTCGTCGATCACTAAGTTGCTCCAGAAGCTGGCGCAGTTCATGTATGCTCTCCATCCTATACTTATCAAAGAAACGTTCTGTTTGCTTCAGTGCGCCTCGCCATTGCTCAAGCTCATTCTCTTGATCTTCTCGTTCCTGCCTGGCTTGTTCCGCTCGTTCCTCTGCTGCCTGCTTCCATACTTGAAATTGTGCTGAATCCTGTATGTCCATCCACAGTCCAGGTTCAACCCAGCTTTCTCCCAACGACGACTCTCCCGCCGAGGTTATGGTTAACATTCGCTTCGCATCCTCCGTTGACAAAACCCTTATCGGATGCTGGAGCTTGCTCGCAGACTGTCTTAGCTTTCTCAGCAGCTTCTCTTTCTCGTGTACGGTGGTTAGTAGCGTAATTTCCCAGAGTGGATGTTCACTGGCTTGCTCACTCTGTTCAGCATATTGCACTCCAAGCTGAAGCATGGAGAATTCATTACTCCAATGGTGAACCAGTTCAGCAGCATACGGATCAGCAAAAAATACACTTTGCTGCTGATAATCATCTACATAACGATAAGCCATCCTTTCCTTATATAAAAGATCCTGCTTCTGTCGTTCCTTATGTCCAATCCCGCTGTTCAGACGATTGCGAATCGAATCTGCCTGAGTGTGCAGGGACGTCACCCGGCTCCAAGCAGGATGCAATACAGATAATTCCTGAACCATCTGTGCATGCTCCTGATCGAATGCTGTTAGCTGAGCTTGTACATTACCCAACTCTTCTCTAGCCTCGGCAAGCTGTGCTCTTCCATCTACTTGTAGCTGCTGTAATCGTCCTTTCTTTTGCTCCATCTCATGAAAAACTTGTACAGATACGACCATTTCACTTTGTAGTACAGTGTATTCTTCCTTCCAGAGTGGCATCTCGCGTTCAACCGTTTGCGTCTGCACGTTGCTCAATATTTGTCTGGAAATATCTGCGGCTCTACCTTTATGGCTGTCATATTGTGTTACGATTCTACTCTCTTCTTTTCCAAGCTGCTCACGAGCCTGATTTTCCATATCTTCACTTGTGGCAGATTCATCCCGCTGTTGCTCCAATTTCCTCCGTTGTACTCCCATGTTTTCAATGATTGCCTTCTGCTTCTGTTCCTCCTGCATGTAAAACGCTCGCAGATGCCGACCATTCCGGTCCCACTGTACCTGAAGCTCCTGCTCATCAACCGATTGCTCCAGTTGCTCCAACTGATCATGGATATACTCAAGCCTGACTGCGGCTTCTCTCTGCCGTTCCCGTATCTGTGCATACCGGATCGAATAATACTGCTGTTCCTCAGAGGCAGTACGATCCTGCAATGCTTCATATTCGTCCTGCACCTCGTAATACACGGTTTCCAGAGCTTCCAGAGCTTCTTTAGCCTGTGCAATCTTCAACGAGTCAGTCTGCTTCTCCAGCAGTTTGTCTTGACCTTGCAGTTCATTTTTCTGCACTTCAAGCTGCTGTAGTTCTGCAAGAGTCGCTTGCTTCATATCCTCAAGGTATTGCCATGCCGCCTTCGACTCTCGCCGTAGCTGGTCATAATCCTTCTTCTGCTGGTCATATCGTGTATAGCCTTCCACATACTCTTGCAAATGGATAAGGACATCTCGATTCGTATCCATTTTCTCCTTGAGTTCCTTATATTGTTTAAAGCTATCTTGTCGAGCCTGGAAAAGATCAACAAAAGCCCCTTGCTTGTACCCTTCCATTGAGCTTTCAATGGTCGGAATCAGGAGACGGTCAACGAGTTGAGAAGTGGTCTTACATTCATCAAAAAAGGCTTCGATCCCGCCTTCATTGGAATTAATCTTGGTAATGGCAGCCCACTCTGTGGAGATAATATGGTACTGCTCCTCCAAATGTTTTTTATACTCATCAATGGTGTCGAAAAAAGTCTTGGAGGTTAGTTGGAAATTCTGCTGCATCCACATATAATAATCATGAATTTCTCCTTTATCACTCACCCGTTCTCGATCACCCTGAGTCTTCGTGAATGGAATCTGTTCAATCCGGTGCTCGTCACCTTCTCCATATTCATGAACAAAGCGATAAGAGCTCATTCCATTCGTGTCCATAAACAAACTGATACAGGTTACAACATACCTGCGCCGGGGCTTCTCCGCCAGCAACCATTCTATTGCAATATGAGCCGGGCCATTTTCCAGCGCAAGAGTATCCTTCATTTTCCGTCCAGCCAACTCAACATGGGGTATTACAGCCTGAAGCGCCGTCTGGATAAAGACCGTCTTGCCGCCTCCATTCTCCAGCACAACCGCACCATTATGGCCATCAAAATGAAAGATCGAATCAGTATACCGCTTGGCCCCGGCTTCATAGACAACGTTAGTGAACCTGACTTTAGAAATGGTTGGCATGGGGTTCCTCCTTTGCGGACTCCTTAAATGAATACAGAAATTCAAGAATACCCCGATTGTATTCTGCTTCCATAAAGTAACGCTGCACAATAATCTTCGTCTTTTCCGTCAAGTCAAGCTCGTCCGGTCCAACCTGATTTACAAGCTCCTGCTCCAACATGAAACGTCTGACGGTGTCCAGAAAGCTAATACGGCTGATCGTCTGCCCACTCTGTCGTTTGACATTTTCCTTAATATCGTCCATCGCATTCCAGCGTTCAATGATGTCGACCCATCTATAAGAGAATTCCTTACTCAAACGTTCCAACTGTTCATCCCCATGCTCCTGCAATACATCGACTCTCTCCTGCACCAGAGTCAACCAATCATTCATATTCAGGAAATTGCGCGTCGGCTCCATCGTCTGGTAGCTGTCATAGAAGCCCCCGATGAACACGATCACAGCCAGATACATGAGATATAAGTCCGCGTTAACAGCATTTCCACGCAAATATGTTTTTTTCAGCATGTCGTTACTCATATGAAACGGGGACAGTCGCGTGAGTGGAATCAGATAGAGCTGTCTCCCAGCTGTCAGTACAGTACATTCCACCTCTGCTGCAAATTGATCCACTAACCCCCGCACTTTATCATCTGTCTCATATTGTTGCAGACTGTCTGCACCCGCCTCACCCTGCCGGGCCAGCAACGTATAGATTTGAAAAGCTATCATCACTTCTTCCTCAAGATATTGCATCATAAGCACCTGCCAATTCAATGATCATCTCTTGTATCACGTACCGATCCGTTACTTGCAGAAGCTCTGTAACTTCATACACTGTTAGTTCATACCCATTCAATGCATCCGTCATAGCCTCATATAAACTCAAGTCACTCTCATCAGCTGTTTGCTGTTCGCGTTGCCGTGCAGAGATCGGACTGCGCTGATGAATCATCATCCAATAATCATAAAAATTCCGGCTCTGAAGCAGATTCTCCCGACCCGTTTGCTTTACATAGGACACAAAATCACTCAGAAAGAATTTGGAACTTTCACGTACCTTTGCACATTCCAAAAGTAACGAGAGCATATATACGATGACTTTTTTACGTTGTAAAGTAAAGAAATCGTCTACCCCAGTATCCATTATCAGAAACCCTTCTGGATCAGTATGGACCCCGTCCTTACTGTGCACCTGCTGTTTATTAAAAACGGTCAGGAGCGACCATAACGGATTTTGTTCTACGGTAAGAAATGGAGAAATCACACCCCGTAATGCATCTGGAGACAACGGATGACCTATAATTATTCCTGTGATGTCCTGTTCAAAGTTGAAAGAGCTGATCCCAGTGTAATATAGCGACTCCTTGGCTGCCCGTAATGCCTGCGAATCCAGTTCGATGCTTTGCTGAAGCAGATGGGTATGTTCATTATGAACCTTTTCCAAATTGGCGGAGATACGGATAATCAGCTCATAGGGGCGTTGGAACCTTGCCTGTTCCCGATCTGCATAGATTCGGTCTCGTGTCTCGCGGACGAAATCCCGCAGTTCCACGAACTCCTCATTCTCGCGATTTAATCGCAGATGTATGTCCTCAAGTAATGAACGATAACGTTGAAAAGTCTCGTCGGATACAATATTGCGTTTAATCTCGTACTCCACTCTGCGAATACGTTCTTGTAGAGTCTCTACATCAACTTCCATCTCATCAATCTGACGAAGCGCCCCTTGAAATTCACCCTTTTCCAGTTGTTTACGCAACAATAGCTGATGAATGGACAGTTGAAATTCCAGATAAAATTCTTTGGTGGCGAATACCAACTCTAACCCATCTTCATCTAATGTGTAATATTGAACCTGCGTCTGTGCATCGTATTTGTCCGTTCGCAAAATAGAAGTTTGCAGGATTTCTTCTTGTCCTGAGTCCAGATTGTAAAATGGCATTTCACGCTTACGTCCATTCGCTGGACGGAACACTTGTAGAATTTTGCGCCCGATATCCTCCAAATCTGGTTGTTCCAGCTCATAATGTGGAGCGAGTGCTTCCTTTAAAAATTGTATGTAATCTCTCGTACTCGTTTTTTGACTGCGTAATAGCTTCTTCTCAAAGAAAAACAGAAGTGTCACCAGACCCAATTCCATCATAGCTATCTGCTTGCCATTACGGTCTGCTTTTCGTTGCCTTCTCAATTCAAACAAAGGATCAAAGAGGGCTATCTTGCCCATTCGTCCTGCAAACCCGGATATAATTTCACTGGCATCTATGCCTGTTACCGTCTGTTTCATACACCCAATCTCCCAATCGCAAGTAATTGTTCCTGGCTGAGCACTTCCTGTGGGATGTACTGACCATTACGCAGCATATTTTCCAGCCGCTCACCTGCTCCTTCTGGCAGGAACGTTCGACAAGCAGCCAAACCAGCTTCGCTTCGTATCTGGTTTAGCTTCCCCGGCACACCCTTACGATCCAGACAAGCTAGATAAAATCCCAGTGCCAGCTTCACCGCATATTTGACCTCCAAAGCATGCCAAATTCGAATGCCTTCCCAGTCCAAGTCTCCAAAATAATAAAAAGTATGCTGCACATCCTGCACCGGATACTGTAAACGAAACATCTCCAAATTACCAACTATTTTCCAACCAGAACCATAGATTAAGGTGGAAAAAGGTAGCGTGGGCAGCCCTGCTAATAACGCCCGAAAGGTTGTTTTGTTCTCGACAATCAAATGAGACTGGTAAGGTTGAAAAGTTTCCTGGGAAGGATTAAACGCCCACATCAATGGATCGCTGACAGGTATAATGAGCATCTTGTCCCATAATCCGAGACGATCCAGAACAACCTTTCCTCCTCCCTCTGTAATCCATTTTTCATCCCCCGTTAATTGGTAGCTTCGCTCGGGAGCTGGCACTTCACTGATCGGCAACCCATGTTCTACTAAAAAATGATGAATACGTTCAATATAGGGCAGATCCTTACTCCATGCTTCCTCGGACTGCGCATAATACCAATCCAGATTCATACTTGGATGAAATTGAGCAGAATGCTGTTGAATCCTTTGCAAGTGCCCCTGTCGCATGAACTGACGACGAATTTTATATTGATAAGCCAGTGCGGGGCGTTTCCCGTTCCTGCCATGCGCTTTGACCCCTACTAATATCTGCATTTCTTCGAGCTGTAGAATGGCCTCAGCAAACGTTGGATAATTAACGGCATGTCCGCTCATAAAATCTACGAACTCTTCGAGCAGAATAGTAGACTTTTTGTAACTCTGAATATGACTCAATAATCGTCTGCAAATGTCTTCTGATTCCATAGCCCCTCCTGATGAATGAGATTTTTCTTGAATAATTATACCATTTCGAAGTACTAAGGGACTATGAATATACCCTACTTCGTTCTATTAACGCACCTGTTGCGTTGATAGAGAATTTGGGGGTGATTTCTATATATAGAAGAGTAGAGCCGATCCACTATGCCAATGATTTGTATCGGAATAGATAAAGAAATTTCAATTCACGCACTCATATAGAGTGCGACTTTACGGCTTTAATTGGACTACGAGCCTGGGTAGGAGAATTTCAATCCACGCACTCATATAGAGTGCGACTCTGCCCAAAAGCGGAGAATGCCAACCATGAAGATTTCAATCCACGCACTCATATAGAGTGCGACGAGATGTGCCTGCTCCAGATTTGTCCACTTTAGAGGCATTTCAATCCACGCACTCATATAGAGTGCGACATGACGATCCTGCCCAGGCTATCTAAATTTCTTACCATTCCTATTTCAATCCACGCACTCATATAGAGTGCGACTTCAGTAACTACCCAATAATGTCCATGATAAGAATTTCAATCCACGCACTCATATAGAGTGCGACCCATACGGCGGTACAGGCGGCAACCCTCCTGAGACAATTTCAATCCACGCACTCATATAGAGTGCGACTTGCGCCAGAATACCATCAAAGGCCAACGGATTTTTGATTTCAATCCACGCACTCATATAGAGTGCGACTATGGACCGTCCCAAGGACAGATGGACCCTACAAAAATTTCAATCCACGCACTCATATAGAGTGCGACTTAAGTCAATTATATTATTGTATCAAGGCATATATTTCAATCCACGCACTCATATAGAGTGCGACAACGTTTTGCCAAGAACAACGAAATAGGGCTGGCAATTTCAATCCACGCACTCATATAGAGTGCGACCTAAAAAGTGGCGGTTACGATGTAGTTGCTCCTGACGATTTCAATCCACGCACTCATATAGAGTGCGACGCCGATTGACTTCGCACCAGCTACCACGGAGGCGATTTCAATCCACGCACTCATATAGAGTGCGACCATTGTCATAGTTTTCTTTCAGATACGTGACCATTGCGATTTCAATCCACGCACTC